>NZ_LJGW01000069.1 GCF_001751255.1 Streptomyces nanshensis
GATCTGCGCCGCCGGCAGCAGCCCACGGCGCCAGGCCCAGCGCGGGAAGGTGAACAGCGGCTCGTCCTGCGGCAGTTCGGCCAGCTCCCAGCGGAAGGGTCCCGCGCTGCCGCGCAGCAGCCCCGGTCCCGCCTCGACCCCGGCGGCGGCGAAGCCGGACGCGTCCGGCAGACGCTTCCACGGCACGGGGCCGAACCGCGCGTGCTCGACGGGCTGTCGGCCGCCGTCGGCGGGGAAGCGGGCGATCCAGCCGTGTGCGTAGGCGTCCGATCCGTCGGCGGGGGCGACGAGTTCGTGGTGCAGCCACAGCCCGGTGCGGGTGGCCGGGTCGGTGACGGTGGTGTACCAGACCTCCGTACGTCCCGCGGCGCCGTCCCAGCGCGGCGCGAGCTGGGCGGCCGCGTCCTCCCTGTGCGGGAAGCGGAACGAGGCGAGGAACGGCGGCAGTTGGGTGGCGAGCGGGAAGCGCAGCGTCCCCCGTCCGGCCTCCTTTTCCGCTCGCTTCTCCGCCTCCCTCCTCGCTTCGACGAGAGAGAACGGGAGCACGGTCAGCGACCTCACCGGACGCCCGGGGGAGATCGACTTCCAGCCGTCGAGGGAGTAACGGCGGCCCTGCGCCGTGAAGTCGACGCGGTAGCGGATGCGCCGCCGCGCGAGCGGGGAGATCTCCATCTCGCCGGTGGCCTGTACGTCGTCGGCCCAGCCCGCGATCCGCACTCGTCCGCGCAGCACCGCGTCGGTGGTGCGGTGGGGGAGCAGTACGGCCTCGGCCCGCACGGACAGGTCCAGCCGCATCCGCCGCGGCTCGCTCTCCCCGTCCAGCCGTACGGTCCCGGACATGACCTCGGAGAACTCGGTGCCCCGGCCGCCCATCACGCGATCCCGAGGCCGTCGAGCATGATGCGTTCGGTCGCGGAGAGATAGGCGTCCGCCGCTTCCCGTGCCGCCTTCGCGTCGCCCGCCTCCACCGCCTCGACGACGGGCGCCAGCCGGCCGTGTGCGATGTCCGGATCGCGGAACGGCCCGACGAGGTGGGCCCGTACCGGCACATAGGCGTTGAAGAGCGTGTTGGTCAGCAGGGTGTAGACCCGGTTGCCCGTGGCGCGGGCGAGCGCGCGGTGCACCTCGATGTCGGCGAGCTGTGCGTCGGCGCCGCCCTCGGCCTCGCCGACGGCGGCCAGCAGCGAGCGCAGCTCCGCGCGCTGCCCTGCGGTGGCCTTCAGCGCGGCCCGTTCGGCTATCAACGCGCCGATGCTGCGCCGCACTTCGAATATCTCGCCCAGCCAGTCGGGGCTGTGCCGCACCAGCATCGGCAGCAGGTCGGCGCCGCCGAGCCGGGCGAAGTCCCGTACGCGCGTGCCGACTCCGTGCCGGGTCTCCAGCAGGCCGGACTGCACCAGACGCCCGAAGGCGTGCTTGAGCGTGGTGCGCGTGACGCCGTAGCCCTCGGCCAGCTCCCGTTCGGGCGGCAGATAACTCCCCGCGGGATGGGACCCGGTGAGGATCTCCTCCCGCAGCTTGTTCTCCAGTACGTCGACGATCGTCTCGCGGGGGAGGGTCTCCACGGCTCGGCACCTTCCTCAGTGACTCAGTGGATGAGCCACTGAATCACGTACCGTCGCCCGCGACAAGAGGCGGACGGGGCGGGCACGACCGCGGGACGGACGGGCGAAAGACCCCGCCGGGGAGCGGTCACCTCCCCGGCGCACACCCCTGTTGGACGGCCCAACTGCCCTGCGGTTAACGTGCGTTAGCCGCCGTCGGCCGGCGCGCGGCCCGTGACCCGTCCGTACCCGAGGGAGCCCCGCCGTGCCCGAACTGACCGCCCACGAGCTGCTGACCACGACCCGGAGCGTCCGCAAGCGGCTGGATCTGGACCGGCCCGTCGAACCCGCCCTCGTACGGGAGTGCCTGGAGACGGCGCTTCAGGCGCCCAGCGGCTCCAACGCACAGCGCTGGCACTGGCTCGTCCTCACCGACCCGGAGGTGCGCCGCGAGGTCGGCGCGCTCTACCAGAGGGCCTGCCGCGCCTATCTCGACTCCCCGAACGCGGCGGGCCGGCTGTACGCGGACGACCCGGAGCGCTCCCGCGTCCAGGCCCGCGTCAACGACAGCGTGGCCTACCTCGCCGACCGCATGGGACAGGTCCCGGTGCTGGTCCTCCCGTGTCTCCAACTCCCCTCCCGGGAGCTGCCGGAGGGGAACCAGGCCGGTCTGTGGGGGTCCGTACTTCCGGCCGCCTGGAGCTACATGCTGGCGGCGCGCTCGCGCGGGCTGGGCACCGCGTGGACGACGCTGCATCTGCGGTACGAGCAGGAGGTCGCCGATGTGCTGGGCCTGCCGCCCAACGTCCGTCAGGCGGCCCTGATCCCCACCGCGTACTACACGGGCGACACCTTCAAGCCGGCCCCGCGGGCGCCGCTTTCGGAGGTGCTGCACGAGAACGGCTGGTGAGAACCGGCGAGTTGCAGACGTACGGGCGACGTATCGCGCCGACGGTACGGACGAAGTACGGGCGTACGGACGGGAGTCGGCGGACGCCCCGGGGCACGCGGGCCCCGGGGCCGTGGACGGGTCACGGACGCGGCGCGCGTCCTACGGCTTGCGCGCGAGCCCGCCGAGCGAAGTGACGTTCGCCGCCGAGTCCTTGACCGGGCCCTCGGGACGCCACTGCGGTCCCGGCACCACGCCGGGCTCGACCAGCTCCAGACCCGAGAAGTACTCCTCGACCTGCGCGGTGTTTGGGAGCCGGTAGGGCACACCGCCGTGCTCCCCGACCCGCCGCTCGGCCTCGACCAGGTCGGGGTCCGCGTCGGTGCCGGTGTACAGCGCGAGGTAACTCCCGGACGCCAGGCGGGAGGTGAGCGTTCCGATGATCGAGACCGCGTCGTCGTGCTCCAGGATGTGCCCGACGATGCCGAACATGATCAGCCCGACCGGGCGCGACAGATCGAGGGTGCGCTCCGCGCCCTCGAGGATCGCCACCGGATCGTTCGCGTCCGCGTGGATGTAGTCGGTCGCACCCTCCGGCGTGCCCGCCAGCAGCGTCCGCGCATGTGTGAGCACCAGCGGGTCGTTGTCCACGTAGACGATGCGGCACTCGGGCGCGGCCCGCTGCGCGATCTCGTGGGTGTTCGCGGCGGTGGGCAGTCCGGTGCCGACGTCGAGGAACTGACGGATGCCCACGTCGACGACGAGGTGGCGTACGACGCGGTCGAGCATGGCGCGGCTGGTACGGGCGATGTCGACGATGCCCGGGTACGCCTCACGGGCCTGTTCGCCGGCGCGTCGGTCGGCCTCGTAGTTGTCCTTGCCGCCGAGCCAGAAGTCCCACATCCGTGCCGAGTGCGGTACGTCGCTCACGACCATCGGCGTCCCGCCGCTGATGATCAACGGGGCATCGCTCCGGGCATCGCCGGTGGCCTCGGCGTCGTCGGCCATCTCCCCACGCTCCTCGCTGTGTTGACGGTCACGCCATGGTGACGATCACGCGATGCTAACCCACCGCCGGGGTACGGGAACCGGCCGGGAACGGGCGAACGCCGCACGGTCTCCACGGGCGCCGGTGCGAGTGTGTGCGCCGGAGTACGCGCCGACGCCGGATCAGCTCGCCCCGATCCGCACACGGACCGCTCCGGGTCCCACTGCACGCGCACCGGGCTGTTCTCCTTCTGCGCGCCGCTTGCGCGCGCCGCTCCTGCGCCGCCCGGTGCACGGCCGGGCCGTGGTGGCTCGGACTCGCGTGCGCCAGCGCCCGCTCGAACCCGCTACGGCTCAACTCGACGGCCGGGACCCGTTCCTGGCCGGGCGTACCGCCCAGCCGGGCGGTACATCGTCCCTGATCCGTCGCGGCCCCTGGGGACGTCTGTGGGCTGACGACCCAGCAGTCTTGGCCGACTGGCGCATCGTCTGTACGGGCCGCCGCCGTGGGTTAACTCGGAGTAACAGTTGCGGGCGCTGTCTTGACCCGTGCTTGCCGGGGTTCGTAGCGTGCCCGCCGTGTTTCGCAATAATGACGCCCCTTCATTATAGTGATGAAGCGGGTTCTGACCGCCAGTTGACTGAGACGGGGGAGGTCAGGCGTGAGGCGGCTGAGCCGATGGGCAGGCACCGCGCTTGTACTCGTACGGGCCCTGTTCGGTGCCGGCTCGCCCGGCACCGAAGCGGACGACGCTGCCCGCGCAGGCGGCGACCGAGCAGACGCAGGCCCCACAGGCGATCGTCGCGAAGCTCGCCCCGCGGCAGCTCGTTCAACTCGGCGCGTACGGCAGGCTTCTGGCGACGTCCATCGCGCGGATCGCCGCGAGCAGCGCCGCCAGCCAGCCGCTCAGCGTGGACGACGTCGTGGGCACGGCGAAGGGCCGCGGAATGGTGGGTGCCGCCTCCTTCTCCCTGCTCGCCCCGACCACCAAGAACGGCGCGAAGGTATTCAGCGCCCTTCCGGACGGATTGCGCACGCCGGAGCTCGCGAAGGTGCTGCACATGTTCACCGGCTTCGGCGGGACGCCGAACAGCGTCGACAAGTTCAAGATCATGCCCCTGGCCCGGCAGATCGCGATCATCACGGCGGGTCAGGCCGGGCGGAGTTCGTCGGGTACGTCGGCGCCTCAGTCCGAGGAATCGCGATTGTAGGTCCGGTGGACCCTGCATCCGGCACGAATCCGCTTCGTCGTCGAGGCGTGCCGTGCCAGTGGGCTGCGCCGGCAGCGGAACGGACGGCCAGCCCACGACAACCACATTGCATGGCTCCTCTAACTCCACAGGGCAGCAAGTCGGTAAACCGGCGCCGAATGCGCGTCGACAGAGGAAAGGAAGACGAATGGCAGGACGACATCGTCGCCCAAGAGCGGCATTGAATCGTAAGTTGCCGGCATCCACGGCTCTGCGCAGTGGATTCGTCGTCGCGGGTGCGGTTGTCGCGAGTGTCGTGGCGGCCGGAACAGCATCCGCAGACGACACCGGGCCCGGACCTGACTCAAGCGCGAGTGCGCCAGGGCCTGCGAACGATGCGCCCGATCCCGGGCCTGGCGGTCCCCCTCCGGGTCCCGCGAACGACGGTCCTTCGGCTCCGGGTTCCGTGAATGGTGCGCCTGATCCTGGGCCTGCGGGTGCGCCTCCGGGGCCTGCGAATGACGGTCCGGCTCCGGGCCCTGCGAATGATGCTCCGGCTCCGGGTCCTGCGAATGATGCGCCCGATCCTGGGCCTGCGGGTCCGCCTCCCGGTCCCGCGAACGACGGTGCTCCGGGTCCGGGTTCCGTGAATGATGCGCCTGATCCTGGGCCTGCGGGTGCGCCTCCGGGTCCCGCGAATGACGGTGCTCCGGCTCCGGGTCCCGCGAATGATGTGCCCGATCCTGGGCCTGCGGGTGCGCCTCCCGGTCCCGTGAATGACGGTGCTCCGGCTCCGGGTTCCGTGAATGGTGCGCCTGATCCTGGGCCTGCGGGTGCGCCTCCGGGTCCCGCGAACGATAGTCCTCCGGCTCCGGGTCCCGCGAATGATGCGCCCGATCCTGGGCCTGCGGGTCCGCCTCCCGGCCCCGCGAACGACGATCCTCCGGTTCCGGCACCGGCACCGGCACCGGCACCGGAACCCGTGAACGACGCTCCGGCTCCGCCGCCGACCGCCGGTCCTCCGGCACCGGCGCCTGCGGATCCTCCGCTGGGACAGGCTCCGGCTCCGGCGCCTGCTGGTCTTCCCGCTCCCGCTCCCGCTCCCGCTCCCGGGCCCGCTGATCCGCCGCCTCCACCGCCGCCCGGGGCACCCGCCCCACCGCCGGCGGAGCCCCCGGTGCGCAGCGACGACACGTGGACGATCGCCGTGGGCGGTGCCGGCGACCAGCAGGGAAGGGTCTTCACGGACGCCAACGCCGCAGCCGTGGACCAGCCCGTCGGCTACTCGGCAGCGCTCTTCGGAGTGAGTACCCGGCAGGGCGTGGACGAGCTGAACCGGCTGGTCCAGGAGCACCGTGCGGCGAACCCGGGCCAGCACATCAAGGTCGTCGGCTACTCACAGGGCGCGGCCGTCGTCCACACCTGGACGTCGGAGAACGCCGGGACGATCGACAACGTCAACTCCGTGCTCATCGCCGACCCGAAGCGCCAGGGCGGCCCCGACACCGGCACGGACGGCCTCTCCGGACAGCCGCTCGGGCAGATTGCGGGTCCGCCCACCTCGGGCGTGGACCAGAACTTCGGCAACATCCCCACCACATCGGTCTGCACCGGCGACGTGATCTGTGACAGCAGTGCGCCGTCTGGCTGGGGCGGGTACCTCAACGGCGACCACGGCAACTACTCGTTCAACGCCGACGACTACGCCGACAACGGCAACGGGCAGTGGTTCAACGGCCAGTACAGGCCGTGGTGAACGCACGCCACTGCTGAGAACAGCCGGCCCGGTCATGCATGGCATGACCGGGCCGGTCTCAACTCGACGCCGGCCGAGGTCCGTTGCCGGATACGGGATCCTTGCCCTCCGCCCCCGTACCGGCCAATCGCATGTCGGCGGGGGC
>NZ_LJGW01000003.1 GCF_001751255.1 Streptomyces nanshensis
GCTTCTTCGCCGCGGTCCTTGCGCAGGAGAGGCACCGCGGTGGCGTCGGGGGTGATCGCAGCGGCCATCGCCGAGAGCACGCCGTCCGGACCCAACTCCACAAACGCCGACACGTCCTGGCCGGTGAGCCATTCGACGCTGTCGCCGAAACGCACCGTCTCCCGGACGTGCTCCACCCAGTACTCGGGCGTCGAAATGTCGCCCCACGCCGCCACCGGAATAGTGGGAGCCTCAAAAGTCAGGTTCTCGATGGCGGTGCGGAAGTCCTCCAGCATCGGCTCCATCAGCGGGGAATGGAACGCATGCGAGACGCGCAGCCTCCGCGTGCGATGACCAGCCGACTCGAAATGCGCGGAGATCGCCTCGACTTCACTCTCCACACCCGCGACCACCACCGAGGTCGGCCCGTTCACCGCCGCCAGCGACACCCCGTCCGTCAGCAACGGAACGACCTCGGCCTCGGCCGCCTCCACAGCGACCATCGCCCCACCCTCCGGCAGGGCATCCATCAACGCAGCCCGCGCCGACACCAGCCGGCAGGCATCCTCCAGGGAGAAGACTCCGGCCACGTGTGCGGCCGCGATCTCACCGATCGAATGGCCCGCCAGATAGTCGGGTTCGATTCCCCATGAGGAGGCGAGGCGGAACAACGCGACCTCGACCGCGAACAGAGCAGGCTGCGCCCACCCCGTACGGTTCAGCAGCCCCTCATCCCCACCCCACACGACATCCCGCAACCCCGGATCCAGGTGAGCCAGGACCGCATCGAAAGCCTCGGCGAAGACAGGGAAGCGGTCGTACAACTCCCGGCCCATCCCCAGGCGTTGACTGCCCTGGCCCGAGAAGACCACCGCCAGTTCCCCCGGGTCGGACGATGCGACGCCCCGCGCAGCCTCCGTGACGCCCTCGTCCGACGCCAGCAGCACCGCACGATGCTCGAACACCGACCGCGACACCACCGACGAGAAACCGACGTCCAACGCAGGCCCCGCGGCAGCACACTCCCCCAGCCGCTCGACCTGCCCTTCCAGAGCCCCCGCCGACTTCGCCGACACCAGGACCGGCACCACCGCAGGTGCCAACTCCGGCTCAGCACTGATCTCTTGGGTGTCAGTCGACTCTTCCGCGGCCGCTTCCACCTCGTCGAGCTGTTCGAGGATGAGGTGGGCGTTCGTACCGCTC
>NZ_LJGW01000057.1:0-141 GCF_001751255.1 Streptomyces nanshensis
CGCTCGCCGCCGCGGGATGGCATATGGGTCCGGCCGCGAGCTGGCTGCCGCCCGTGCGCGCGCTGTTCGCGCCGGGCCTCGACGGGCGCGGCGACCCGGGCCATGTGGCGCTCACCTTCGACGACGGCCCGGACCCGGTGA
>NZ_LJGW01000057.1:292-454 GCF_001751255.1 Streptomyces nanshensis
CGAACTGGCCGTGCACGGATGGCGGCACGAGCGGTTCTGGCGGCTGTGCCCGCGCCGGGAGCTGCGCGACCTCGCGCGCGCGGCGGACGCGGTGCACCGGGCGTCCGGTACGCGGCCCCGCTGGTACCGGCCGCCCTACGGCGTCCTCACCGCGCCCCGGCT
>NZ_LJGW01000098.1:0-3301 GCF_001751255.1 Streptomyces nanshensis
CTCGCAGCCGCCGCCGCAGCCCCCGGTGCAGCCGCCCGTCCCGCCTCCCGCGCAGCCGCAGGGCGCACCGCCCGCACAGCCGCCGGGACCGCCGCCCGCGCCGGCCCAGCCCGCTGCCACGCCTCCGGCGCCTGCACAGCCGTACGGCCAGGGGTACGGCGGCGACCAGGAGCCGCACCCCACCGAGACCACCGGCCACCTCCAGCTCTCCCGCGGCGCACCCGTCGAGATACCCACGCCCGACGCCGACCCGGCGCAGCTCGACGCGACCCGCGCCGCGGTGGCGGTGCTGCTGATCGGCCCGGCGGGCGCGGGAAAGACCACGGTGGCCCGCTACTGGGCGGAGCGGCGGGCCGTGCCCACGTCCCACATCAGCCTCGACGACGTACGCGAGTGGGTGCGCTCGGGCTTCGCCGATCCGCAGAGCGGCTGGAACGACCACTCCGAGGCGCAGTACCGGCTGGCCCGCCGCACCTGCGGCTTCGCCGCCCGTAACTTCCTTGCCAACGGCATCTCCTGCATCCTCGACGACGCCGTCTTCCCCGACCGTCCCGTCGTCGGGCTCGGCGGCTGGAAGCGCCATGTCGGTCCGGGCATGATCCCGGTCGTGCTGCTGCCGGGCCTGGAGATCGTGCTGGAGCGCAACGCCGCCCGCAGCGGCAACCGCCGCCTCAGCGACGAAGAGGTCGCGCAGATCCACGGACGGATGGCGGGCTGGTACGGCTCGGGGCTGCCCATCATCGACAACTCCCGCCAGGACGTGGCCACCACGGCCCGCATGCTCGACGACGTCGTGGCCCGGAGCCTGGCCAGCCCGCCCCGCTGGTGATACCCGTACGGGGACCGGGGGAGTACGCGCCTTCGCGATGCGCCCCCGGACTCGGGAGGCGGACGGGCGGGGAGACCACGGCCCGTGCGGGCGGGGCCCGCCTGCGGCTTCGTCGCCCGCACGGACCCGTACGGACTGCCGCCGGGCCCCGCGCTCCGTAGGCTCGGGAACATGTCCGAAGTCCATGTGGCCCGCCGCGGCCTCCTGCGTGAGCGCTGCGCCGCGACGGCCGCCCACGAAGGGCCCCCGGACGCGGTGCTCGTCACCGGCCCCGCCAACATCCGCTATCTGACCGGCTGTCCGCCGCTGGGGACGGCCCTGCTGATCGGCCCCCACGGCGTCGACACCCTGCTCGCCCCGGCCTCCGCGGAGGGCCCGCTCGTCCAGCCCGGCGGCTCCGAGGACGAACTGCGCACCAGCCGCCTCGACAGCCCCGACGGGGACACCGCCGTCGCCGCCGCCGACCTCGCCGCCTCGGCGGGCGCGCGCCGGCTCGCCGTCGAGGAACACCATCTGACGGTGGCCCGGCACCGGGCCATGTCCTCCGTCGCCGCCGGACTGCGTCTGACGG
This sequence comes from Streptomyces nanshensis, assembly GCF_001751255.1. GTDB lineage: Bacteria > Actinomycetota > Actinomycetes > Streptomycetales > Streptomycetaceae > Streptomyces > Streptomyces nanshensis_A. The sequence continues at coordinate 1,401 of NZ_LJGW01000098.1, forward strand.
GTCTCACCAGTCCCGTCGAGGCGCAGCGCGTCATCAAGGACGACGAGGAGATCTCCGCGCTGCGTGTCGCCGCCGAGATCACCGACCAGGCGCTGGGCGAACTGCTGGAGTCGATCCTCGTCGGACGCACCGAACGGCACCTCGCCCTGGAACTGGAGCGCCGGCTCATCGACCACGGCGCCGAGGGCTCCGCCTTCCCCACGTGCGTGGCGACCGGCCGCAACTCCGGCCTCGGCCGGCACCGTCCCACCGACCGCAGAGTGGAGGAGGGCGACTTCCTCTCGGTGCGGCTGGGCGCTCAATACCACGGCTACCGCTGCCAGATCGGCCGTACGTTCGTCATCGGCAGCGCTCCCGACGACTGGCAGGTGGAGCTGTACGACCTCGTCTTCGCGGCGCAGCGCGCCGGACGTGAGGCGCTGACACCGGGCATGGCCTGCAGCGACGTCGACCGGGCCACACGGCAGGTGCTCAAGGGGGCCGGCCACGCCGAGGCGTTGGGCGCCGCGACGGGCCACGGGGTGGGTCTGGAAATCGGTGAGGACCCTCGGCTGTCACCTGGGGCCATGGGTAAACTGGACGCTTGTGTGCCGGTCACCATCGAGCCCGGGGTCCACCTTCCGGGCCAGGGCGGTGTCCGGATCGATGACACGCTCGTCGTCCGTCACGCGGCGGACGGCGGACCCGAGCTACTCACCATCACGACCAAGGAGCTGCTCGCCCTCTAGCCCCGGACGGGGCGACGGAGCCGGGGCGGCTTCCTGGTCTCCGCAGCAGCAGTCTCAGGAGAACCCGCAACCGTGGCATCCACGAACGACCTCAAGAACGGCATGGTGCTCAAGCTCGACGGCGGCCAGCTCTGGTCCGTCGTCGAGTTCCAGCACGTCAAGCCCGGCAAGGGGCCCGCCTTTGTCCGTACGAAGCTGAAGAACGTCATGTCCGGCAAGATCGTCGACAAGACGTTCAACGCGGGCACCAAGGTCGAGACGGCCACCGTGGACCGACGCGGGATGCAGTTCTCGTACAAGGACGGCGAGTACTTCGTCTTCATGGACATGGAGACCTACGACCAGATCCATGTGACGCCCGAGATCGTCGCCGACACCGCCAACTATCTGCTGGAGGGCTTCGAGGCGACGGTCGCGATGTACCAGGGCGAGGCGCTCTTCGTCGAGCTGCCCGCCGCGGTGGAGCTGACGATCGAGCACACCGAACCCGGCGTGCAGGGCGACCGCTCCACCGGCGGCTCCAAGCCCGCCCGCCTGGAGACCGGTTACGAGGTCGGCGTCCCGCTGTTCATCACCACGGGCGAGAAGATCAAGGTCGACACCCGCTCCGGCGAGTACCTCGGCCGGGTGAACAGCTAGCCGTGGCAGCTCGCAACAAGGCGCGTAAGCGCGCCTTCCAGATCATCTTCGAGGCGGACCAGCGCGGCACGACCGCGACGTCCGTGATGGAGGACTGGGTCAAGCACGCAGGGACGGACGAGCGGCAGCCTCCCGTCAGCGCGTACACGCGGGAACTCATCGAGGGCTACGCTCAAAACGCCCAGCGCATCGACGAGTTGATCTCGACCTACTCGGTGGGCTGGACGCTGGACCGGATGCCGGTCGTCGACCGGTGCATCCTGCGGCTGGCGGCCTACGAGCTGATCTGGTCCGAGGAGGTCCCCGAAGCGGTCGTCATAGACGAGGCGTTGGACATCGCGCGGGAGTTCTCGACCGACGAGTCGCCGCCCTTCATCAACGGTCTGCTGGGACGGCTGAAGGATCTGAAGCCGACGCTGCGCCGCTGACCCGGGACGTACGCCCGACCCGTGACACCGCCGGGGCCGGCGGAGCGCACGACCGATCAAGAGCCGAGAAGGGGGCCGCTGCGGCGGCCCCCTTCGTGCTGTCCCG
>NZ_LJGW01000098.1:3324-22260 GCF_001751255.1 Streptomyces nanshensis
GTTCTTCCGTGTGAGGAAGCCCGAAGTGTCCTGCCTTCGGTGACGTTGTGTACACACATGCTCACGTCCGTTCGTACCCCAGAGTGGCCGGACGGGCGCACGAAGAACGCCGCCGGTGGCGCACCCCTGAGGGGCGCGCCACCGGCGGCGGCACGTTCGGCTCGGGCTCGGACCGTCAGGCGTCCTCGTGGGCGACGGCGCGACGGGCGTCCGCGTCGAGGACGCCCCAGCTGATGAGCTGCTCCGTCAGCACCGAGGGGGACTGGTCGTAGATGACGGCGAGAGTGCGCAGGTCGTCCTGGCGGATGGAGAGGACCTTGCCGTTGTAGTCGCCGCGCTGGGACTGGATCGTGGCCGCGTAGCGCTGCAGCGGGCCCGCCTTCTCCGCCGGGACGTGCGCCAGGCGCTCCAGGTCGAGGACCAGCTTCGGCGGCGGCTCGGCGGCGCCCCCGGGCGTGGTGCCGGGCAGCAGCTCCTGCACCGGGACGCCGTAGAAGTCGGCGAGCTCGGCGAGGCGCTGAACGGTGACGGCACGGTCTCCGCGCTCGTAGGAACCGACCACGACCGCCTTCCAGCGGCCCTGGGACTTCTCCTCGACCCCGTGGAGGGAGAGGCCCTGCTGGGTGCGGATCGCACGGAGCTTCGCTCCGAGCTGCTTGGCGTATTCGCTGGACATATCGCTCCCCGCGGACGAGAAAGTGGTAACTCACTGTGAGGTTACGCAGCGTAATGTCTGGCGTCAAGCCGAACGCCGATCAGCTTTGGGAGGTGGAGCGGAATCGGCCGCACCGGTTCGGGCCCGAACACTTCACCGAGCAATTCAAGCCCCGTTCCTGGCCTGCCCGGGCCCCCTGGTACCGTTGCGGCGACAGTTCAGACGTCCTTTAAGGCCCGTCCAGTGAGGCGGGGAAGGGGGTCCTTCTTCATGGACACAGGCATGCCCGCCGCCGGCGGCGGCAGGAGCACGGCCACCGGCCGTCCCGTACTCGAGGCGCCGGACATCACGCGGGTCCTCACCCGCATCGCCCACGAGATCGTCGAGCGCGCCAAGGGCGCCGACGACGTGGTGCTTCTCGGCATCCCCACCCGCGGCGTCTTCCTCGCCCGGCGGCTGGCGGCGAAACTCGCGGACATCACCGGCAGGCCCGTACCGCACGGCTCGCTCGACATCACCATGTACCGCGACGACTTGAGGCTCGGACCGGCCCGCGCCCTGGCGCGTACGGAGATTCCGGCCGACGGCGTCGACGGACGGCTGGTGGTCCTCGTCGACGACGTGCTCTTCTCCGGACGCACCATCCGCGCCGCCCTCGACGCGCTCGGGGACATCGGCCGGCCCCGTGCCGTCCAGCTCGCCGTGCTCGTCGACCGCGGCCACCGCGAACTGCCCATCCGCGCCGACTACGTGGGCAAGAACCTGCCGACCTCGCTGCGCGAGACGGTCAAGGTCCAGCTCACCGAGGAGGACGGCCGCGACGGGGTGCTCCTCGGCTCGGCCGGTGCCGCGGGCGAACGGCAGCACTCCGGGGCGGAGGCTTCGGCGGAGCACGCCGAGCCGTAGCCGTCCGCAGACCCGTACGTCCGCACGGGCGGGCCGACTTGGGGCCGGACGCGCGCCCCGTCCATGGGGCTCCTCCGCCGGGCTCCACACCGTGGCCCGGCGTGCCCGCGCCCCCGTACGCCTCCGGGCCGCGCCGTGCGCCGGACCCCGTCCGCGACCTCCCTCCCGCCACGACCCCACCGCCGCCCCACCGCTGCACCGCACCGCCCCGAACCGGGACAACTGACCCACGGAAGGCAACAGATGAAGCGTCACCTCATCTCGGCCGCCGATCTCACCCGCGACGACGCCGTACTCGTCCTCGACACCGCCGAGGAGATGGCCCGTGTCGCGGACCGGCCGATCAAGAAGCTGCCGACTCTGCGCGGCCGCACCGTCGTCAACCTCTTCTTCGAGGACTCGACGCGCACCCGCATCTCCTTCGAGGCGGCGGCCAAGCGCCTCTCCGCGGACGTCATCAACTTCTCCGCGAAGGGCTCGTCCGTCTCCAAGGGCGAGTCGCTGAAGGACACCGCGCTCACGCTGGAGGCCATGGGCGCCGACGCCGTCGTCATCCGCCACCACGGCTCCGGGGCGCCGCACCGGCTGGCCACCTCCGGCTGGATCGGCGGCTCGGTCGTCAACGCCGGGGACGGTACGCACGAACACCCCACGCAGGCCCTGCTGGACGCGTTCACCATGCGGCGGCGGCTGGCCGGCGGCGAGGGCGACCTGTCGGGGCGGCGCATCACCATCGTCGGCGACGTACTGCACAGCAGGGTCGCCCGCTCCAACGTCCATCTGCTCAGCACCCTCGGCGCCGAGGTGACGCTCGTGGCTCCGCCCACGCTGGTGCCCGTGGGAGTGAACTCCTGGCCGTGCGAGGTCAGTTACGACCTCGACTCCGTCATCGCCAAGTCGGACGCGGTGATGATGCTGCGCGTACAGCGCGAGCGCATGAACGCGGCGTTCTTCCCCACCGAGCGCGAATACGCCCGTCGTTACGGACTCGACGGGCAGCGCATGGCGCGGATGCCCGAGCACGCCGTCGTGATGCACCCCGGGCCCATGAACCGGGGCATGGAGATCACCGCCGAGGTCGCCGACTCGCCCCGCTGTACCGCCGTCGAGCAGGTCACCAACGGCGTCAGCATCCGGATGGCCGTGCTGTATCTGCTGCTGGGCGGCGCCGAACCCGCCGTGTCCGGCGCCCCGTCCGACCACCCGGAAGCCGCCCGCACCGAGGAGAGCGAATAACCATGGCAGGCACGAACACCACCGACGGCAGGACGCTGGTCCGCGGCGCCCGTGTGCTCGGCGGCGAGCCCCGCGACGTACTGATCGACGGGGAGACCGTCGCCGAGGTCGGCGAGAGCGGCGGCTCCCTCACGGCGGACGGCGCCCGGATCGTCGAGGCCGACGGCCGGATCCTGCTGCCCGGCCTGGTCGATCTGCACACACATCTGCGCGAGCCCGGACGCGAGGACTCCGAGACCGTGCTGACCGGCACGATGGCCGCCGCGAAGGGCGGCTTCACCGCCGTCCACGCGATGGCCAACACCTTCCCGGTCGCCGACACCGCCGGCGTCGTCGAGCAGGTGTGGCGGCTGGGCCGCGAGTCCGGCTACTGCGACGTGCAGCCCGTCGGAGCCGTCACCGTCGGACTGGAGGGCAAGCAGCTCGCCGAACTGGGCGCCATGCACGACTCCGCCGCCGGAGTACGGGTCTTCTCCGACGACGGGAAGTGCGTCGACGACGCGGTGATCATGCGCCGGGCGCTGGAGTACGTGAAGGCCTTCGACGGCGTCGTCGCCCAGCACGCGCAGGAGCCGCGGCTGACCGAGGGCGCCCAGATGAACGAGGGCACCGTCTCCGCCGAACTCGGCCTGGGCGGCTGGCCCGCCGTCGCCGAGGAGTCGGTCATCGCCCGCGACGTGCTGCTCGCCGCGCACGTCGGCTCCCGCGTGCACATCTGCCATCTCTCCACGGCGGGCTCGGTGGAGCTGGTGCGCTGGGCCAAGTCCAAGGGCTGGAACGTCACCGCCGAGGTCACGCCGCACCATCTGCTGCTCACCGACGAACTCGTACGCTCCTACGACCCCGTGTACAAGGTGAACCCGCCGCTGCGCACCGAGACCGACGTACGGGCGCTGCGCGAGGCGCTGGCCGACGGCACCATCGACTGCGTCGCCACCGACCACGCCCCGCACCCGCACGAGGACAAGGACTGCGAGTGGGGCGCGGCGGCCATGGGGATGCTCGGCCTGGAGACGGCGCTGTCCGTGCTCCAGCACACGATGGTCGAGCCCGGACTGCTGGACTGGGCGGGCCTCGCCGAGCGGATGTCCCGCCGTCCGGCGGCGATCGGCCGGCTGAGCGGCCAGGGGCGTCCCGTCGCCGCAGGTGAGCCCGCGAATCTGCTGCTCCTCGACCCGGACTACCGTGGAACGGTGAACCCCGCGGGCTTCGCCTCCCGCAGCCGTAACACCCCCTACGAGGGCCGCGAACTGCCGGGACGCGTCACGCACACGTGGCTGCGGGGCAGGGCAACACTCGTCGACGGGAATCTGGCGTGATCGCACAACCCCTCGCATCGCTCACCACCGGTCCGGCTGCGGTTCTGGCGGCCCGGCCCGCGTCGCAGGAGGTCACCGACTGGACGGCGCGGATCGGCTGGGTCGTCGGTCTGCTGCTCTTCGTCGCGCTGCTGTACTGGCTGATGCGGCAGGGCTGGAAGTGGCGCGGCACCCTCCAGGGCGACCTGCCGGAGCCGCCGGCGCTGCCGGAGTCCGGGGACGCCCCGGGTGACGCGGGCGGCGAGAGCGGACAGCAAGCGGCGTCCTCCGGCGCCGAGTTGCACGCCGTCGGCCGCTACCACGGCTCGACCAGCGCCGGTCAGTGGCTGGACCGGATCGTGGGGCACGGACTGGGCGTCCGCAGCCGCGCCGAGCTGACGCTGACAGCGGCGGGCGTCCATGTCGTACGGCCCGGGGCGCGCGACTTCCTCATCCCCGTGGGCCAGTTGCGGGGCGCCCGGCTGGAGAAGGGCATCGCGGGCAAGGTCCTCACCGAGGGCGGACTGCTGGTGATCGTCTGGCAGCTCGGCGACCGGCTGCTCGACTCCGGCTTCCGGCTGGACAGCGCGGCGGAGCACCAGGAGTGGGCCGAGCGGATCGAGACCCTCGCACCCGACGCCTCCGAGGACCCCGAGCGCCCGGAGGGATCTCAACACGCAGAGGGAGCAGGGGACTTCCCCACCACGGCGCACGGCGACAGCGGCGTCGCCCCAACGCGCCCGCACCACCCGGCAGTTACCCCGGAGAGGGACACATGATGACGAGCACCGCCCGGACGGCCACGGGAACCTCCGCCGTACTCGTACTGGAGGACGGCCGCAGCTTCCGCGGACGCGCGTACGGCGCGGTGGGGGAGACCTTCGGGGAGGCCGTCTTCAACACCGGCATGACCGGATACCAGGAGACCCTCACCGACCCCTCCTACCACCGGCAGATCGTCGTGATGACCGCACCGCACATCGGTAACACGGGCGTCAACGACGAGGATCCGGAGTCCGCGCGGATCTGGGTCTCCGGATACGTCGTACGCGACCCGGCCCGCAAGCCTTCCAACTGGCGTTCCGTGCGCACCCTCGACGAGGAGCTGACCGCGCAGGGCGTCGTGGGCATCAGCGGCGTGGACACCCGCGCGCTCACCCGTCATCTGCGCGAGCGCGGCGCGATGCGCGCCGGGATCTTCTCCGGCGAGGCGGCCTCGGCGGACGGTACGGCGCTGCTGGAACGGGTGCGTTCCGCCCCGTCGATGCACGGCGCCGACCTGTGCGGCGAGGTGGCCGCGCGTGAGCCGTACGTCGTCCCCGCGCAGGGGGAGAAGCGCTTCACCGTCGCCGCCGTCGATCTGGGCATCAAGGGCATGACGCCGCACCGCATGGCCGAGCGCGGAATAGAGGTCCACGTACTGCCCGCGGACGCGAGCGCCGAGGACGTCTACGCGGTGCGGCCCGACGGCGTCTTCTTCTCCAACGGGCCCGGCGACCCGGCCGCCGCCGGTCATCCCGTGGCCCTGATGCAGGCGGTGCTGGAGCGCGGTACGCCGCTCTTCGGCATCTGCTTCGGCAACCAGATCCTCGGACGGGCCCTCGGCTTCGGCACGTTCAAGCTCAAGTACGGCCACCGTGGGGTCAACCAGCCGGTGCAGGACCGTTCCACCGGGAAGGTCGAAGTCACCGCGCACAACCACGGGTTCGCGGTCGACGCACCGCTCTCCACCGTCTCCGAGACGCCCTACGGACGCGCCGAGGTCTCCCACGTCTGCCTCAACGACGACGTGGTGGAGGGCCTCCGGCTGCTGGACCGGCCCGCCTTCAGCGTCCAGTACCACCCCGAGGCGGCGGCCGGGCCGCACGACGCCGCATACCTCTTCGACCGCTTCACCGCGCTCATGGACGAGCACCGGCGGAACCCCGCCGGGGCCCGGGAACAGCACCAGCACAGCAGCACCAACCCGCACTTGGAGGACCGGCGTGCCTAAGCGCACCGACATCGAGTCCGTTCTCGTCATCGGCTCGGGCCCGATCGTGATCGGTCAGGCGGCCGAGTTCGACTACTCCGGTACGCAGGCCTGCCGGGTGCTGAAGGCGGAGGGCCTGCGGGTGATCCTCGTCAACTCCAACCCGGCGACGATCATGACGGACCCGGAGATCGCCGACGCGACGTATGTCGAGCCGATCACCCCGGAGTTCGTCGAGAAGATCATCGCGAAGGAGCGCCCCGACGCGCTGCTGCCCACCCTCGGCGGACAGACCGCGCTCAACACCGCGATCTCCCTGCACGAGTCGGGGACGCTCGCCGAGCACGGCGTCGAGCTGATCGGCGCCAACGTCGAGGCCATCCACAAGGGCGAGGACCGCGACCGCTTCAAGGAGGTCGTCGAGGCGGTGCGCGAACGCATCGGGCACGGCTCCTCCGCGCGGTCGGTGATCTGCCACTCCATGGGCGAGGTGCTCGCCGGGGTCGAGACCCTGGGCGGCTACCCCGTCGTCGTACGGCCCTCGTTCACGATGGGCGGCGCCGGCTCGGGCTTCGCCCACGACGAGGACGAACTGCGGCGCATCGCGGGGCAGGGCCTGACGCTCTCGCCGACCACCGAGGTGCTGCTGGAGGAGTCGATCCTCGGGTGGAAGGAGTACGAACTGGAGCTGATGCGCGACAAGCACGACAACGTCGTGGTCGTCTGCTCCATCGAGAACTTCGACCCGATGGGCGTGCACACCGGCGACTCCATCACCGTCGCGCCCGCGATGACGCTCACCGACCGCGAATACCAGATCCTGCGGGACATCGGCATCGAGGTCATCCGCGAGGTCGGCGTGGACACCGGCGGCTGCAACATCCAGTTCGCCGTCAACCCCGAGGACGGCCGGGTCGTCGTCATCGAGATGAACCCCCGCGTCTCCCGCTCCTCGGCGCTCGCCTCCAAGGCCACCGGCTTCCCCATCGCCAAGATCGCCGCGAAGCTCGCCGTCGGCTACACGCTCGACGAGATCCCCAACGACATCACCGAGGAGACCCCGGCCTCCTTCGAACCCACGCTGGACTACGTGGTCGTCAAGGCACCGCGGTTCGCCTTCGAGAAGTTCCCCGCCGCCGACGACACCCTCACCACCACCATGAAGTCGGTCGGCGAGGCGATGGCCATCGGACGCAACTTCCCCGAGGCGCTCAACAAGGCGCTGCGCTCGCTGGAGAAGAAGGGCAGCCAGTTCGACTTCACCTCGCCGCCGGGGGAGAAGGACGCCCTGCTGCGCCGCGCCGCCCGCCCCACCGACGGCCGGATCAACACCGTCATGGACGCCATCCGCGCCGGAGCCACCCAGGAGGAGGTCTTCGACGCCACGAAGATCGACCCGTGGTTCACCGACCAGCTCTTCCTGATCCACGAGGTCGCCCAGGAGCTGGCCGCCGCACGGGAGTTGAGCCCCGAACTGCTCGCCGGCGCCAAGCGCTACGGCTTCTCCGACGCGCAGATCGCGGACGTACGGGCGCTGCGCGAGGACGTCGTACGCGAGGTGCGGCACGCGCTGGGAATCCGCCCCGTGTACAAGACCGTCGACACCTGCGCCGCCGAATTCGCCGCCCGTACGCCCTACTTCTACTCCTCCTACGACGAGGAGAACGAGGTCGCACCGCGCGAGAAGCCCGCCGTGGTCATCCTCGGCTCCGGGCCCAACCGCATCGGCCAGGGCATCGAGTTCGACTACTCGTGCGTGCACGCCTCGTTCGCGCTGGGCGAGGCCGGCTACGAGACCGTCATGGTCAACTGCAACCCGGAGACGGTCTCCACCGACTACGACACCTCCGACCGGCTCTACTTCGAGCCGCTCACCCTGGAGGACGTCCTGGAGATCGTCCACGCCGAACAGGCCGCCGGCCCGGTCGCGGGCGTCGTCGTCCAGCTCGGCGGGCAGACCCCGCTCGGTCTGGCGAAGGCGCTGAAGGCGGCGGGCGTGCCGATCGTCGGGACCACGCCCGAGGCCATCGACCTCGCCGAGGAGCGCGGCTCCTTCGGGCGCGTCCTGGAGGAGGCGGGGCTGCCGGCGCCCAAGTACGGCACGGCCTACTCCTTCGACCAGGCCAAGGAGATCGCCGCCGGCATCAACTACCCCGTGATGGTGCGCCCTTCGTACGTACTGGGCGGACGCGGCATGGAGATCGTCTACGACGAGAACGCCCTCGCCGCCTATCTGGAACGGCACGCCGGACTGATCTCCGAACACCCCGTGCTCATCGACCGCTTCCTCGACGACGCCATCGAGATCGACGTCGACGCGCTCTACGACGGACAGGAGCTCTACCTCGGCGGCGTCATGGAGCACATCGAGGAGGCCGGGATCCACTCCGGCGACTCCGCCTGCGCCCTGCCGCCCATCACCCTCGGCGGCCACGACATCAAGCGGCTGCGGGCCTCGACGGAGGCCATCGCGCGGGGAGTCGGCGTACGCGGACTGATCAACATCCAGTTCGCGATGTCCGGGGACGTCCTCTACGTCCTGGAGGCCAACCCGCGCGCCTCCCGTACCGTCCCCTTCACCTCCAAGGCCACCGCCGTACCGCTGGCGAAGGCCGCCGCCCGCATCTCGCTGGGCGCGACCGTCGCGGAGCTGCGCGCCGAGGGCATGCTGCCCGCGTCCGGCGACGGCGGCGATCTGCCGCTGGACGCGCCCATCTCCGTCAAGGAGGCCGTGCTGCCCTGGACGCGCTTCCGCGATGTGCAGGGGCGCGGCGTGGACACCGTGCTCGGCCCGGAGATGCGCTCGACAGGTGAAGTCATGGGCATCGACGCCGTGTTCGGCACCGCGTACGCCAAGTCCCAGGCGGCCGCGTACGGTGCGCTGCCCACCAAGGGGCGGGCGTTCGTCTCCGTCGCCAACCGCGACAAGCGCTCGCTGATCTTCCCCGCGCGCGAACTGGCCGCGATGGGCTTCGAGTTGCTGGCCACCTCCGGCACCGCCGAGGTCCTCAAGCGCAACGGCATCAACGCCACCGTCGTACGCAAGCACAGCCAGGGCCCCGGCCCGGACGGCGAACCCACCATCGTCCAGCTCATCCACGACGGCCACATCGATCTGATCGTCAACACCCCCTGGGGCACGGGCGGCCGGCTCGACGGATACGACATCCGCACCGCCGCCGTCGCCCGCGCCGTGCCGTGTCTGACCACCGTCCAGGCGCTGGCCGCGGCGGTGCAGGGCGTCGAGGCCATGGCACGCGGCGAGGTGGGGGTGCGCTCGCTCCAGGACCACGCGGACCACCTCACGGCGGCCCGCGGTTCGGGGTGAGGCTCACTCCGTCCCCGTACCCGTCCCCGCACCGCCGCCGACCCCGCCGACTCCCCGTCCGTACGCACCCGAAGGCCCGGCCCGCATGTACTCCCTGTTCTTCAAGACCGTGTTCGCACGGATGGACCCCGAGAGGGCACACCGGCTCGGCTTCGCGCTGATCCGGTTCGCCGCGCGCGTCCCGCCGCTGCGCCGGGCGCTCGCGGCCCGACTCGCGCCCCGCAGGCGGGAGTTGCGGGTCGAGGCTTTCGGGCGCGTGCTGCCGGGGCCGTTCGGGCTGGCCGCCGGGTTCGACAAGAACGCGGAGGGCATCGACGGCCTGGCGGCGCTCGGCTTCGGACATATCGAGGTCGGCACGGTCACCGGCCGCGCACAGCCCGGCAATCCGCCCCGGCGGCTCTTCCGGCTGACGGCGGACCGCGCCCTGATCAACCGCATGGGGTTCAACAACGAGGGCTCGGCGGCCGTCGCCGCGCGGCTCGCGGCCCGCTCGGCACGCCGGAGCGGTACGGAGCACCGCGGGGGGCACAGCGGCGGTACGGGAGAGGGGCCCGTGGTCGGCGTCAACATCGGCAAGACCAAGGTCGTCCCCGAGGAGGAGGCCGCCGCCGACTACGTCGCCTCCGCGCGCCGGCTCGCCCCGTACGCGGACTATCTCGTCGTCAACGTCTCCTCGCCCAACACCCCGGGGCTGCGCGCCCTTCAGGCCACGGAATCGCTCCGCCCGCTCCTCGGGGCCGTACGCGAGGCGGCCGACGAGGCGGTGCCGGAGCGCCGCGTACCGCTGCTCGTCAAGATCGCGCCCGACCTCGCCGACGAGGATGTGGACGCCGTCGCCGACCTCGCCGTCGAACTCGGTCTGGACGGCGTCATCGCCACCAACACCACCGTCGCCCGCGAGGAGTTGGGCCTGCGCAGCGACCCGTCGCTGACCGCCGAGACCGGCGGTCTGTCGGGAGCGCCGCTGCGGGAGCGCTCGTCGGAGGTGCTGCACCGCCTGTACGCACGCGTCGGCGACCGGATCACGCTCGTCGGCGTCGGCGGGATCACCACGGCCGACGACGCCTGGGAGCGCATCCTCGCCGGCGCCACCCTCGTACAGGGCTACAGCGCGTTCGTCTACGAGGGCCCCGGCTGGGCGCGGAGACTGCACGAAGGGCTGGCGGCACGGCTCGCCGCCAGCCCGTACGGGACGTTCGCCGAGGCCGTCGGCGCCGCACACAGGGAGGCCGAAGCCGCATGAACACCACGACGGGACGGGACGGGACGGCGAGCGCGGGGACGAACGCGAGCGCGGGTACGGGCGGGGGCGCGGGCGCGCGGGAGCCGTTCGGCGCCCGGCTGCGCCGCGCCATGGACGAACGCGGGCCGCTGTGTGTGGGCGTCGACCCGCATGCGGCGCTGCTCGCCGACTGGGGACTGGACGACGACGTCGCCGGCCTCGAACGCTTCAGCCGCACCGTGGTCGAGGCGCTCGCGGACCGAGTCGCCGTACTCAAGCCGCAGTCCGCGTTCTTCGAGCGCTTCGGCTCACGCGGCGTGGCCGTGCTGGAGCGCACCGTCGCCGAGGCGCGCGCCGCGGGCGCGCTGGTCGTCATGGACGCCAAGCGCGGCGACATCGGCTCGACCATGGCCGCGTACGCCGACGCCTATCTCGACCCCGCCTCACCGCTCTTCTCGGACGCGCTGACCGTCAGCCCGTATCTGGGCTTCGGTTCGCTGCGTCCCGCAGTGGACCGTGCGCGTACGCACGGATGCGGACTGTTCGTCCTCGCGCTGACCTCCAACCCGGAGGGCGCGGAGGTGCAGCACGCGGTGGGCGAGGACGGCCGCGCGGTCGCGGCGTCGGTCCTCGCACATCTCGCCGCGGAGAACGGAGTGGGGAACAGGGACGCAGCCGGGAACGGCAACGGGAGCGGAGACGCGGACGGGAGCAGGGACGCGAACGGGGGCGCGGGCGCCGACGGGAGCGCCGGTGTGCACCCGTACGCCACCGGTCAACTCCTGGGCTCCTTCGGCGCGGTGGTCGGCGCCACCCTGGGCGCCGCACTCGGCCCCGCATCCGGCGGGCAGGCCGAGCAGGCCGTGCAGGGCGGGCACGGCGTGAACCTGGACATCGGCGGCCCCCTGCTCGCCCCGGGCATCGGCGCACAGGGCGCGACGGCCGCCGATCTTCCCCATGTCTTCGGCACCGCACTGCGGAACGTGCTGCCGAGCATCAGCCGCGGAGTGCTGCGGTACGGACCGTCGGCCGGGGCGCTGCGCGAGGCGGCGGCCGCGGAGGCGCGACAGCTCGCGGACGTACTGACGCCCGGCGCATGAGCGACCCCCGCGGACCGGCGGACGGGCGGCGCGCGCCCGTCCCCGCGAGCGGCCTCAACGGCCCGCGCACAGACGCCGGTTCGCACCGGCGGACCGCCCGCGAGACCGTCCCCGCAGCCCCGTCCGTACCCGCGCCGTACCTGCGGTGATGTCGGCGAAAACGCCCGACGCCCGGGAAAAAACGCGCAGTTGACCAAAAAACTGCATCGGTTTGTCCAACTATGTACCGATCGACTTGAGTCTGACCAGGACTTTTCCGCAGTTCTCGCTGACTCAGGCGCTGTCGCCCGCTAGTCTCCGTCGGGAGCAGCGTGAACAGGCGCGTTGCTCGCTGCTCCGCGACTGTGCGGGGCTACGAGGTTCCTCACCCGAATCCATTTCCGACAGTTCTAACTGAGGTGACGTAGGCGTGGCTCTTCCGCCCCTTACCCCTGAACAGCGCGCAGCCGCGCTCGAAAAGGCCGCCGCGGCTCGCCGGGAGCGCGCCGAGGTCAAGAACCGGCTGAAGCACTCCGGTGCGACCCTGCACGACGTGATCAAACAGGGCCAGGAGAACGATGTCATCGGCAAGATGAAGGTCAGTGCTCTCCTGGAGAGTCTGCCGGGCGTCGGCAAGGTCCGCGCCAAGCAGATCATGGAGCGTCTCGGGATCTCCGAGAGCCGCCGCGTGCGCGGCCTCGGCTCCAACCAGATCGCCGCTCTGGAGCGGGAGTTCGGCGGCGCGTCCGCCTGACCCCGCGCTTGTCCGGGCGCCGCGGGTCTCCGGCCCGCGGCGCCGTGGTGGCAAGGCACTGCCGAGAACCGGGATAATCGCTGCATGAGTAGCGCAGCCCCACGGGGGGCCACCCCCCAACCTCCCGCCGGCACGCCTCGACTGACCGTGCTCTCCGGCCCCTCGGGCGTCGGCAAGAGCACGGTCGTCGCGCATCTGCGCACGGTGCACCCCGAGGTGTGGCTCTCCGTCTCCGCCACGACGCGCCCTCCGCGTCCCGGCGAGGTGCACGGCGTGCAGTATTTCTTCGTCAGCGACGAGGAGTTCGACAAGCTGGTCGCCAACGGCGAGTTGCTGGAGTGGGCCGAGTTCGCGGGCAACCGCTACGGCACGCCCCGCGGTCCCGTACTGGAACATCTGGAGCGCGGCGAACCCGTCCTGCTGGAGATCGATCTCCAGGGCGCACGGCTGGTGCAGCAGGCGATGCCCTCGGCCCGGCTCGTCTTTCTCGCGCCGCCCAGTTGGGAGGAGCTGGTGCGCCGCCTGACCGGGCGCGGCACTGAGGCCCCCGAAGTGATCGACAGGCGGCTCGCGGTGGCCCGTACGGAGCTCGCCGCGGAGGAGGAGTTCGACGTCACGCTTGTCAATACCTCGGTCGAGGACGTCAGCGCCGAGCTGCTAGCCTTGATGCGGATCGCCTGAGTCTCGATTCTCGATCCGATTCCGACCTTCACACACCTCCGGGAAGGCAGAGCGTGTCCTCTTCCATCTCCACGCCCGAGGGCATCATCAACCCGCCGATTGATGAGCTGCTCGAAGCCACCGACTCGAAGTACAGCCTCGTGATCTACGCCGCCAAGCGCGCGCGCCAGATCAACGCGTACTACTCGCAGCTCGGTGAGGGCCTCCTCGAGTACGTCGGTCCTCTCGTCGACACCCACGTCCACGAGAAGCCGCTCTCGATCGCTCTCCGCGAGATCAACGCGGGGCTGCTGACCTCCGAGTCCGTCGACGTGCCGGTCACGCAGTAAGCGGCACCGTCACCGGCGCCGCGGGCGCCACGGCAAGACAGGGCTTCTCCACGGGCCCGGCAGCGCGGCTGCCGGGCCCGTGGTGTGTCATGGAACGGGTAGGCGGAACGCACGCGGGAGCAGGCGGCCCGGCCGGTACGGACGGCGAGCGCATGGGGAGAGGCGAGCGATGGAGCAGCGCCAGCAGCACCAGCAGAAGCGGCCGCGGGTCGTCCTCGGTGTCACCGGCGGCATCGCCGCCTACAAGGCGTGCGAACTGCTGCGCCGGCTGACGGAGAGCGGCCACGAGACGCGGGTCGTGCCCACGGAGTCGGCGCTGCGCTTCGTCGGCGCCGCCACCTTCGCGGCCCTGTCCGGGCAGCCCGTGGCCACGGACGTGTGGGAGTCGGTGCACGAGGTCCCGCACGTACGGATCGGACAGGCCGCCGATCTGGTCGTGGTGGCACCCGCCACCGCCGACGTCCTCGCGAAGGCGGCGCACGGCATCGCGGACGATCTGCTCACCAACACCCTGCTCACGGCGCGATGTCCGGTGGTCTTCGTGCCCGCGATGCACACCGAGATGTGGGAGCACCCGGCCACCCGGGAGAACGTCGCCACGCTGCGCCGCCGCGGCTGCCTCGTCGTCGAACCCGCCGTGGGCCGGCTGACCGGAGCCGACACCGGCAAGGGCCGCTTCCCCGATCCGGAGGGCGTCTTCGAGCTGTGCCGCCGCGTGCTCACCCGCGGCAGCGCCGAGGTGCCCGCCGACCTCGCCGGACGCCATGTGGTGATCAGCGCGGGCGGTACGCGCGAACCGCTCGACCCCGTACGGTTCCTGGGCAACCGCTCGTCGGGGAAGCAGGGTTACGCCCTGGCCCGTACGGCCGCGGCCCGCGGCGCCCGCGTCACGCTCGTCGCCGCGAACAGCGCGCTCGCGGCGCCCGGCGGCGTGGACGTGGTGCCGGTGGAGACGGCGGTGCAGTTGCGGGAGGCGGTCCTCAAGGCGGCCTCGGACGCGGACGCCGTCGTGATGGCCGCCGCCGTGGCCGACTTCCGTCCCGCCGTCTACGCCCCCGGCAAGATCAAGAAGCACGGCACGGCGGACCCGGAGCCGGTCGCCCTCGTACGGAATCCGGACATCCTCGCCGAACTCGCCACGGACCGCCCGCGCGCGGGCCAGATCGTCGTCGGCTTCGCCGCCGAGACGGACGACGTCCTCGCCAACGGCCGCGCCAAGCTCGCGCGCAAGCGCTGCGATCTTCTCGTCGTCAACGAGGTGGGTACGGACAAGACTTTCGGGGCCGAGGAGAACGAGGCCGTGGTGCTCGGTGCCGACGGCAGCGAGACGTCCGTGCCGTACGGCCCCAAAGAGGCGCTCTCGGACACGGTTTGGGACCTGGTCGCACTGCGTTTCCCGGATCCGGGAGCGGGCCGCGAGGCACTGCGGAACGTTTGATTCCGTGCGTGGCGACTTGTGCGGTATGTCATGGAACGACCGTCTCCCGCAGGACCCGTCAAGGGTGCCCCGGACACCGCACGGAACGGGGTTGCGCAGGTCACCGAGGTATCGAAGTTCGAGACGACGTGATTGGATGCGGCCGTAGATGGATAAACTGGCGGCGGACCGTGCTCGGGCTCAGCGCTTGAACTGAGCGTCGACGCGCAGCCCCGACCGGTCCGCCCATTGATAGCCAGCAGCCGCTGCAACCCCAGGGAGCGATGTGTCCCGCCGTCTGTTCACCTCGGAATCCGTGACCGAGGGTCACCCTGACAAGATTGCTGACGCGATCAGCGACACCATCCTCGACGCGCTGCTCAAGGAGGACCCGCACTCGCGGGTCGCCGTCGAGACTCTGATCACCACCGGCCTGGTGCACGTCGCCGGCGAGGTGACGACCAAGGCCTACGCGCCCATCTCCTCACTGGTGCGCAACAAGATCCTGGACATCGGTTACGACTCCTCGAAGAAGGGCTTCGACGGCGCCTCGTGCGGCGTCTCGGAGTCCATCGGCGCGCAGTCCCCGGACATCGCACAGGGCGTCGACACCGCGTACGAGAACCGCGTCGAGGGCGACGACGACGAACTCGACAAGCAGGGCGCCGGCGACCAGGGCCTGATGTTCGGCTACGCCTGCGACGAGACCGCCGAGTACATGCCGCTGCCCATTCAGCTCGCCCAGCGGCTGTCGGAGCGCCTGTCCGAGGTGCGCAAGAACGGCACGATCCCCTACCTGCGTCCCGACGGCAAGACGCAGGTCACCATCGAGTACGAGGGCGACAAGGCCGTCCGCCTCGACACCGTCGTGGTCTCCTCGCAGCACGCCGCGGACATCGACCTCGACTCGCTGCTCGCCCCCGACATCCGCGAGTACGTCGTGGAGCCCGAGCTCAAGCGCCTCGTGGAGGAGGACGGCGTCAAGCTGGACACCTCCGGCTACCGGCTGCTGGTCAACCCCACCGGCCGCTTCGAGATCGGCGGCCCGATGGGCGACGCCGGTCTGACCGGCCGCAAGATCATCGTCGACACCTACGGCGGCTACGCCCGCCACGGCGGCGGCGCCTTCTCCGGCAAGGACCCGTCCAAGGTCGACCGCTCCGCGGCGTACGCGATGCGCTGGGTCGCCAAGAACGTCGTCGCCGCCGAACTGGCCACCCGCTGCGAGGTCCAGGTCGCCTACGCGATCGGCAAGGCCGAGCCCGTCGGCGTCTTCGTCGAGACCTTCGGCACGGCCGCCGTGGACACGGAGAAGATCGAGCAGGCCATCAGCGAGGTCTTCGACCTCCGCCCGGCCGCGATCATCCGCGACCTCGACCTGCTGCGTCCGATCTACGCCCAGACCGCGGCGTACGGCCACTTCGGCCGTGAACTCCCGGACTTCACCTGGGAGCGCACCGACCGCGTGGACGCGCTGCGCAAGGCCGTCGGCCTGTAACCGACACCCCGCGCCGCACACGGCACGGACCCACGGGCCCGGCCGCCCCTTCGGGGGGTGGCCGGGCTTCGTCGTGCGTGGGGGCTGTGGGGTCCGGCCCTGTCCGTGCCATCTGCTATGACTGAACGCTGTGAGCAGCGGCGACGAGCAGAAGGAGACCTCCGGGCAGGCGCCGGAGCAGCTTGCGCTGCTGCGGGAGACCGTGCGCAAGAGCAAGCCGCCGAAGGCGAAGCCGCGGACGTGGCGGGGGGCCGCGCTCGCGGAGGAGTTGCCGGTGGCGCGGGTGCTGGTGGACAAGGGGCTGGTCCATCTCGACCGGTACTTCGACTACGCGGTGCCCGCCGCCATGGACGAGGAGGCGCAGCCCGGGGTGCGCGTACGGGTGCGCTTCGGGGCGGGGGAGAAGGAAGGCCGGCGCGAGGGCGGGCGGTTGATCAACGGGTTCATCGTGGAGCGGGTCGCGCAGAGCGACTACTCCGGTGCGCTCGCCCCGATCGCGCAGGTGCTCTCCCCGGAGCGGGTGCTCACGCCGCCGCTGCTGCGGCTGTGCCGCGCCGTCGCCGACCGGTACGCCGGATCGCTCGCGGACGTCGTGCAGTTGGCGGTTCCGCCGCGCATGGCCCGCGCGGAGAAGCGTCCGTCGCCCGAGGCGAAGCCGCCGCCCGCAGCGCCGGCGCCCGGCACCTGGGAGCGGTACACGGAAGGGCCCGGCTATCTGGAGGCCCTGGCCGGCGGCGGCAGCCCGAGGGCCGTATGGACGGCGCTGCCCGGACCGCACTAGCCCGGCGAACTGGCGCGGGCGCTCGCCGCGGCGCTCGCCTCCGGCAGGGGAGCGCTCGCGGTGCTGCCCGACGGGCGCGCGGCCCAGCGCGTCGACACCGCGCTCGGCGAACTGATCGGCGAGGGACGGCATGTGCTGCTGACCGCCGAGTCCGGGCCCGAGGAGCGGTATGCGCGCTGGCTCGCGGTCAAGCGAGGATCGGTGCGCGCGGTGGTGGGGACGCGGGCGGCGATGTTCGCGCCCGTACGCGATCTCGGGCTGGCCGCCCTGTGGGACGACGGCGACGCCGCCCACAGCGACGACCACGCCCCGCAGCCGCACGCCCGCGAGGTGCTGTTGCAGCGTGCCGTCACCGAGCAGGCGGGCTTTCTGCTCGGCGGGCACAGTTGCACCGTCGAGGCCGCGCAGCTCGTCGAGTCGGGCTGGGCCAGGCCGCTGGAGGCCGGCCGTGAGGTGCTGCGCGGGACGGCGCCGCTGATCCGTACGGTCGGCGAGTTCGACGAGGCGCGCGACGCCGCGGCCCGTACGGCGCGGCTGCCCAGCCTCGCGTGGTCCACGGCACGGGACGCCCTGCGGCACGGCCCCGTCCTGGTGCAGGTCCCGCGGCGGGGCTATGTGCCGCGGCTGGCGTGCGAGCGCTGCCGCGCCCCGGCCCGGTGCGCCCACTGCTCTGGCCCGCTGGAGGCGGTCGAGGAGGGCGGTGCGCTCCGCTGCGGATGGTGCGCCCGCGAAGTGGCCGACTGGCACTGCCCGGAGTGCGGGGGAGCGCGGCTGCGCGGTCAGGTCTTCGGGGCGCGGCGTACGGCGGAGGAGCTGGGCCGGGCGTTTCCGTCGGTGCCGGTGCGTACCTCGGGGCGCGACCATGTGCTGGAGAGCGTGCCGGAGGTGCCGTCGATCGTCGTCTCGACCCCCGGGGCGGAACCGGTCGCGGAGGGCGCGGGCTACGCGGCGGCGCTGCTGCTGGACGGCTGGGCGCTGCTGGGACGTCCCGATCTGCGGGCCGGGGAGGAGGCGCTGCGGCGGTGGCTCTCGGCGGCGGCGCTCGTACGGCCGGGAGGCGAGGACGGGAACGGTCACAACAGCGGGAACGGGAACGGGGACGGGGACGAGAGCGGCGGGGCCGCGCCGAGCGGGGGCGGCGGCACTGTGCTGATCGTCGCCGAGCCGACGCTGCGTCCCGTACAGGCGCTGGTGCGGTGGGACCCGGCCGGGTTCGCGGTGCGCGAGCTGGCCGACCGTGCCGAGCTGGGCTTTCCCCCGGTGGCGAGGATGGCGGCTGTCAGCGGACGGGCCGAGGCCGTCGACGGGCTGCTCTCCCAGGCACGGCTTCCCGACGACGCGGAGATTCTCGGTCCGGTGCCGTATCCGGTGCTGGAGCCGGGGCGTCCGCGCAGACCGGGCGATCCGCCGCCGGGCGAGGAGTGGGTACGTGCGCTGGTGCGGGTGCCGCAGGGCTCGGGTGCGGCGATGGCGTCGGCGCTGAAGACGGCACATGTGGCGCGGCTGACGCGGCGCGAGGGGACGCCCGTCCAGATCCGCGTCGATCCGCCGGACATCGGCTGAAGGGGCCCGCTTCCGGGGCTGGTTGCAAGGCTCGGTCGCGGGCGTGGCACCGCCCGGTGGCGTACGGAACGCTCACCGGGCGGTGCAGCAACGGCCGTGGAGGAGTCAGCCGTTGCGGGGGCCGGGGAGGGCCCCCGGTCTGTGGTCCCGGTCCCGGTCGCGGTCCCGTGCGGGCTGACCGGGCAGGGGCCGGGACGGAGACAGCGCGCCCCCGGAC
>NZ_LJGW01000098.1:22390-25672 GCF_001751255.1 Streptomyces nanshensis
GCTGCCCCGCCGTACGGGACGCCGCGGCGGAGGAGGCGCCCGCCGTGGACGGGACCACGCCGCCGCTGCCGGGCGGGCCCGGCACCAACGGCCCGGACGGCGGCTGCGTACCGGGGGCGCTCTCGGCGGACTGCCCGCCCGCTTCGGCCAGTTCGCGCGAGGCGTTGCGCCGCGACCCGTAACGGCGGTGCACCGCCTGCTTGGTGACGCCGAGGGCGGAGCCCACCGCGTCCCAGGAGAATCCCAGCGACCGGTCGAAGTCCACGGCGGCGGTGACCAGCGTCTCCACGCTGTCCCGCAGCTCCTGCGCGAGGCGCACCGTCGGAGCGGGGGCGCGTCCGTAGACGACGAAGCCCGCGGAGGGGGCGGAGCGCCGCGGGCGGTAGACGTTGCCGAGTTGAGCGGTGAGGGTGCGCAGGGCGTCCACCTGGCGGCGGACCCGCTCGATGTCCCGCACCAGCAGGTGCAGGCTCGCCCTCGCCTGGGCGTCGTGGGTTGCGTGGTCGGCCATGAACAAGCCTCTCGAACCGTCGTACGGGGATGGGAGCCGGGGAAGGGCCCGTTTCGGTCAATATGACTTGACCAACGCGGTAATCGCTGCCCGGTCACGCCCGGGCGGGGCGTGGTTGACGCGGCAGGGTTGCGCGAGGTCCCGTACGCCCCCTCGGGCGGTGCGGAGCCGGGGGAGGGCGCGACCGTAGACTGGCCCGTCGTCGCCGCGGGACGCCGAACGCGCGCCCCCGGCACCGCCGTTCAGTGATCAGTGAGAGGTACCCCACCGATGAGGCTCGTCTTCGCCGGCACCCCCGAGGTCGCCGTCCCCGCTCTCGACGCACTGATCGCATCGGAGCGGCACGAGGTGGCGGCGGTGGTGACCCGGCCCGACGCACGCTCCGGACGCGGACGCCGGCTGGTGCCCAGCCCGGTCGCGCAGCGGGCGGAGGAGGCGGGTGTCGAGATCCTCAAGCCGTCCCGGCCGAAGGACGAGGACTTCCTCGCGAGGCTCCGCGAGATCGCGCCGGACTGCTGTCCCGTCGTCGCGTACGGGGCGCTGCTGCCGCGCGTCGCCCTGGACGTGCCCGCCCGCGGCTGGGTCAACCTGCACTTCTCCCTGCTTCCCGCCTGGCGCGGGGCGGCGCCCGTGCAGCACGCGGTGCTCGCGGGCGACGAGGTGACGGGCGCCAGCACGTTCCTCATCGAAGAGGGCCTGGACTCCGGGCCGGTCTACGGCGTGATCACGGAGAAGGTACGGGAGACCGACACCAGCGGCGATCTGCTCACTCGTCTTGCCTTCGCGGGCGCCGGGCTGATGGCCGCCACGATGGACGGCATCGAGGACGGCACGCTGCGCGCCGTGCCGCAGAGCGAGGAGGGGATCTCGCTCGCGCCCAAGCTGGAGGTCGAGGACGCCCGCGTCGACTGGAGCGCTCCGGCCCTGCGCGTGGACCGTCTCGTACGGGGCTGCACCCCGGCGCCCGGCGCCTGGACGCTCTTCCGCGGCGAGCGCCTGAAGATCCGCTCGCTGACGCAGCGTCCCGGGCAACCCCTGCCGGACGGCGTCGAGTTGGCGCCCGGCGAGCTGCGTGCGGGCAAGAACTCCGTGTGGGCGGGCACCGGTTCGCATCCCGTGGAGCTGCTGTGGGTGCAGCCGCAGGGCAAGAAGCCGATGGCGGCGGCGGACTGGGCGCGGGGCGTCCGGGTCGGCGAGGGCGAGCGGCTGGGGGAGTAGCGGAGTAGCGCACGGGGGCAGTTCTTCGGCCGGGGCGGTCCTCCCGGCCCCGGGCCGCGTACCGGGCCGACCTCGGCCCGCGCGAGCCCGGGCGTACGCTGGCACACGGGCGCGCCGCCACCTCCGGCACGCCGCCCCCGTCCGGCCCGGACGCCGGACCGGTCCGGCCGTTACCGTCCGGCCCCGCACCTCGTCATCACCCGTCCCGGAGCACCTTTCCTGTGAGCACTCGGCAGCGCCGTCCCGCCAAGCCCTACCGCCGTCCGCGCAAGGACCCCGTCCGCATCCTCGCCTTCGAGGCGCTGCGCGCCGTCGACGAGCGCGACGCCTACGCGAACCTCGTGCTGCCGCCGCTGCTGCGCAAGGCCCGCGAGGGCGACGGGTTCGACGCGCGGGACGCGGCGCTCGCCACCGAACTCGTCTACGGGACGCTGCGCCGCCAGGGCACGTACGACGCGATCATCGCCGAGTGCGTCGACCGTCCGCTGCGGGAGGTCGATCCGCCCGTGCTGGACGTGATCTCCCTCGGCGCCCACCAGTTGCTGGGCACCCGCATCCCCGCGCACGCCGCGGTCAGCGCCACCGTCGAACTCGCCCGCGTCGTACTGGGCGACGGGCGCGCCAAGTTCGTCAACGCCGTGCTCCGCAAGATCGCCGCCGACGATCTCGACGGCTGGCTGGACCGGGTCGCGCCCCCGTACGACGACGACCCCGAAGAGCATCTGGGCGTCCGCCACGCGCATCCCCGCTGGATCGTCTCCGCCCTGTGGGACGCGCTCGGCGGCGGCAGCGCCGGCATGGAAGAGCTGCTGGAGGCGGACAACGAGCGGCCCGAGGTCACGCTCGTCGCCCGTCCCGGCCGCGCCACCGCCGAGGAGCTGCTCACCGGGGACGCCGAGCCCGGTCGCTGGTCGCCGTACGCGGTCCGGCTCGCCGAGGGCGGCGATCCGGGAGAGGTGGAGGCCGTACGCGAGGGACGGGCCGGGGTGCAGGACGAGGGCAGCCAGCTCGTCGCGCTCGCGCTGGCGGCGGCGCCACTGGAGCCCGTACGGGAGCAGAGCTCCGGCGCCGAACAGGCCCCGGTACGGGACGAGTTGTGGCTCGACGCCTGCGCCGGGCCCGGCGGCAAGGCCGCGCTGCTGGGGGCGCTGGCCGCCCGGCGCGGGGCGAAACTGATCGCCGCCGAGAAGCAGCCGCACCGTGCGGGACTCGTCGCCCGCGCCCTGGACGGCAACCCCGGTCCGTACGCGGTCGTCACCGCGGACGCCACCCGGCCCGCCTGGCGCCCCGGTTCCTTCGACCGCGTACTGGTCGACGTGCCCTGTACGGGGCTCGGCGCGCTGCGCCGCAGGCCCGAGGCGCGGTGGCGGCGCGGCCCGGAGGACGTGCCGGGCTTCGCCCCGCTCCAGCGCGATCTGCTGCGGCAGGCACTGCGCGCGGTGCGGCCCGGCGGCGTCGTCGGCTACGCGACATGCTCGCCGCACCCGGCGGAGACCCGTGCCGTCGTGGACGACCTGGTCAAGGAGACCGGGGCCGAACTCCTCGACGCCCGG
>NZ_LJGW01000098.1:25686-31167 GCF_001751255.1 Streptomyces nanshensis
GAACTCCTCGACGCCCGGCCGCTGTTGCCCGAGATGCCCGGCCTGGGCGACGGTCCCGACGTCCAGTTGTGGCCGCATCTGCACGGCACCGACGCGATGTATCTGGCGCTGCTGCGGCCCGGACCCGGACCCGGACCCGGCGCCGGCTGAGGCCGGTACGACGGCGCGCGCGGCCACCGCCGCGCGCTCCGCACCGTGGTCAGCGGCCCTCCCACTCGGGGGCGCGCTTGCCGAGGAAGGCGGCGACGCCCTCGCCGAAGTCCCGGCTGCCGTAGCACAGTTCGTACAGATCGTCCGCCGGGCCGGGCTCGCTCGCCGCGAGCACCCGGCGGTCGGCCTCCTTCAGCGCGGCCAGCGTGAGCGGGGCGCCGCCCGCGATGCGGGCGATGAGCCGGTCGACGTACGCGCCCAGTCCGTCCGGCGCCGGTTCCGCCTCCGTCCCGTCGTCCGGCGAACTGCCGCCGCTGCCACCGTCGTTGTCCGTCCCGCCGCTGCCGTCCCCCTCGTCCCCGCCGTCCCGGTCGACGATCTCGGTGACGAAGCCCGCCTCGTACGCCTCCCGCGCGGTGATCAACTCCGCGGTGAGCAGCGCCCGTTGGGTACGGGCCCGGCCGAGGGACGCATGCAGCCGCGCGACGACCGCCGGTGCGAGGCAGTTGCCGAGCGTACGGGCGATGGGGGCGCCGAAGACCGCGTCGGGCGTGCACACCACGATGTCGCAGCAGGCGGTCAGGGCGAGGCCGCCGCCGACGGCCGGGCCCTCCACCGCCGCGACGACGGGCATGCGCAGCGCGGCGAGACGTGTGACGGCGCGGCCGACGCGCCGTTCGTAGGCGACACCGTCCGTACCCGTGAAGCCGCGGAACTCGCGGATGTCGGTGCCGGCGGCCAGCGCCCGTCCGCCCGCGCCGCGCAGGACCGCGACCCGTACCCGTGGCGCGGCGTCGATCTCCTCGCAGGCGCGGTGGAGTTGGTCGTACATCTCCAGGGTCAGGGCGTTGTGCAGCCGCGGGTTGGCGAGGGTGATACGGGCGACGGAGCCGCCGGTGCCCGGCACCTCCTCCTCGCGCCAGGTCACCGACGGGGACGGCGGCGGCTCCGGCCGTTCCGGTCCGTCCGTCCCTTCCTGCGGCCGCTGCGGTTCCGGCGCGGCGGTCTCCTCGACGCTCATGTCTCTCCCAGGAGTTCGCGGTTGTGCTCGCCGAGGAGCGGGGGATGGCGGCGTACGCGCGAGGGCGTACGGCCCAGCTTGACCGGGAAGCCCAGCACCCGCCTCCGGCCGGAGACGGGATGCTCGTACTCCTCGACCATGCCGCGTGCCGCGGCGTGCGGGTCGCCGCCGAGGATCTGCTCGTAGTCCAGGATCGGGCCCGCGGGGACGCCGGCGTCGAGCAGCTTCGCGACGGTCGCGTCCGTGGACTCCGCCGCGAGCCGCCCCTCCAGCAGCGCGATCAGCTCCGGACGGTGCGCCATGCGTGCGGTGTTGGTGGCGAAGCGCTCGTCGTCGACGAGGCGGTCCAGACCGAGGGCGCCGCACAGCCGCTCCCACAGACGCTGGTTGTTGGCGGCGATCGTGACGTGTCCGTCGGCGGTGCGTACGGCCTGGTACGGGGCGGACATCCGGTGCGCCGAGCCCAGCGGCCCCGGCGCCCGCCCCGTGGAGAAGTACTCCGTGGACTCCCACACCGACATCGCGAGGACCGCCTCGTACAGCGACGTCTCCAGATACTGGCCCTCGCCGGTGCGCCGCCGGTGCACGTACGCACCGAGGATGCCCACCGCGCAGAGCATGCCCGCGCCCAAGTCGCCCACCGGGAGGCCGCACTTGACCGGCGGTGCGCCGGGCTCGCCGGTGACGCTGAGGGAGCCGGCCATGCTCTGGGCGATGAGGTCGTAGCCGGCGCGGCCCGCGTACGGGCCGTACTGCCCGAAGCCCGAGATCGAGGCGTAGACGATGCCGGGCCGGACCGCGCGCACCGCCTCGTAGCCGACGCCGAGCCGGTCGGCGACGCCCGGACGGAAGTTCTCCACGACGACGTCCGCTTCGGCGAGCAGCGTGCGGAATCCGCGCTTGCCCTCCTCCGAGCGCAGATCGAGCGTGACGCTGCGCTTGTTGCGGTTGAGCGCGTGGAACGACGGGCTGTCGTGGCCCGGTTCGGGGGTGTCCCAGGAGCTGCGGATCTGGTCGCCGGTGCCGGGCGGCTCGACCTTGATCACGTCCGCGCCGAGGTCGGCGAGGAGCATCGTGCAGAACGGGCCCGCCATCACCTGGGTGAGGTCGATGACGCGTACGCCGTCGAGGGCGCCGGCGCCGCCCTCGCTCCCGTCCCGGTCTGTGTCCCGGCCCGTTTCCCGGTCTGCGTCCCGGGCTGTGTTCCGGTCTGTGTCCCGGTCCGTGCTACGGGCGGTGTCCTCGCCGGTCGTCCGGCCGGTGGTCTCGCCGGTGGTCACTGCGGCAACTCTCCTTCCCTGCGGGGGACTTGGTCGCCCTCGGCGTCCGGGCCGCCGGAGGCCAGCGCCGCCCGCACCAGTTCCACCGGGTGCCAGGCGCTGCGCTCGGTGCCGTGGAAGATCTGCTGCCGGCAGGAGACGCCGCTGGCGGCGACGAGCGTCCCGTCCGGTGCGGCGCCGATCGCGGGGAAGAGGCGGTCTCCGCCGACGGTCATGGACGTCTCGTAGTGCTCGGACTCGAAGCCGAACGAACCGGCCATCCCGCAGCAGCCGGCGTCGAGTTCGACGACCTCCGCGCCCGGAATCCGCTTCAGCAGCTCGACGGTGGCCGCGGTGCCCACCTCGGCCTTCTGGTGGCAGTGGCCGTGGTAGAGGATGCGCCGTCCCGCGGGCCACGCCCCGTCGGCGAGCCGCAGCCGCCCGTCGTCGATCGCCTCGGTCAGCAGCTCCTCGACCTGGCGTACGCGGCCCGAGACGTCCGCCACGGCCTCGTCGTCCGGCAGCATCGCCCGGTGCTCGTCGCGCAGCGTCATCAGACACGAGGGTTCGCAGCCGACGACGGGGGAGTCCGCCGGGGTGTTCTCCGCGAGCCGCCGGGCGAGCGCCCGCGCCTGGTCCTTCGCCTCGTCGAGCAGGCCCTTGGAGAAGGCCGAGCGTCCGCAGCAGCCGCCGGACTCCAACGCGACGTGCCAGCCCGCGAGTTCGAGCAGTTCGATGGCGGCGCGGCCGATGCCGGGCTCGGTGTAGGTGGTGAAGGAGTCGGCGAGATAGGTGACGGTGCCCTGCGGGGCGTCCGCCTCGCTGCGGGATCCCTGTGCACCGCCCGCGGGCCGCGGCTGCTGCGCCGTGGCGCCGCCCCGCCGCCGGAACCAGCGCACCAGATTGCCCCGTACGAACACCGGCAGCGGCCGGGCCGGAGCGATGCCCAGCCAGCGGTCCATCAGTCGGCGCAGCAGCGGAATGCGGCCCGGCAGATTGGACAGCGGCGCCGTGGCCGAGCCCAGCCGGTTCAGCCGGCGGATCGAGGCGAACACCCGTGATCTGCGCGGGACTCCGTGCTCGTCGTGGTGGTGGGCGAGCGTCTCCGCCTTGAGGGTGGCCATGTCGACGCCGAGCGGACACTCGCTCTTGCACGCCTTGCACATCAGGCACAGGTCGAGGACCTCGTGCAGCCGCCCGTCGCCCAGCGCGCGGTGCGGGTCCGGCTCGGAGAGGGCCTTGACCAGTGCGTTGGCACGGCCGCGGGTGGAGTCCTCCTCCTTGAGCGTGGCCATGTACGAGGGGCACATCGTGCCCGCGCCGGCCTTGCGGCACAGCCCGATGTTCATGCAGCGGTCGGCGGCCCCGCGCATCCCGCCGACCACCTCGAAGTCGAGCCGGGTGCGCAGCTCCGCGGCGGGCGGCAGCGCCGGGTCGCGCAGATTCTCCGTCATGGCCGGGGCGTCGACGATCTTGCCGGGGTTGAGGCGGTCGTCCGGGTCGAAGACGCCCTTGACGCGGCGCATCGCCTCGTACAGCTCGTCTCCGAACAGCTCGCGGTTGAACTCGCTGCGCGCCAGCCCGTCCCCGTGCTCGCTGGAGTTGACGCCGCCGTACTCCCGTACGAGGTCCTTGATCTCCTCCGCGACGCTGCGCATCGTCGCGACCTGCGCGGGGTCGGCGGTGTCGACGAAGGGGCGGATGTGCAGACAGCCGACCGAACAGTGGCCGTAGAAGCCCGCGTCGAGGCCGTGGCGGTCCAGCACCTCCTTGAAGCGCCGGGTGTAGTCGGCGAGATGGACGGGATCGACGGCGGTGTCCTCGATGAAGGCCAGCGGGCGCCGAGTGCCCTCGCTCGCCGCCATCAGCAGCCCCAGCGAGGACTTGCGGACCTTGAGCAGCGCGCCCTGCTGGGCCGGGGTGACGGCCTGGAGCGTGTGGTAGCCGTGCCCGTGGCGCCGCCACAGGGCCGTCAACTGCTCCAGCCTGCCGACGAGTTCGCGCTCGTCGTCGCCGGTGAAGCTCACGAACAGCAGCGCCTCCGGGTCGCCTTCGAGGATGGTGCCGAGCGAGGCGTACTCGATGCGCTGCCGCGAGAGGTCGAGGATCGTACGGTCCATCATCTCGACCGCGGAGGGGTCGCAGGTCAGCGCGTCCTCGGTGGCGGCGATCGCCCCGGCGACGGAGGTGAAGTGCCCGACGGCGATGACCGTACGGGACGGCTTCGGCACGAGGTCGACCAGCGCGCGGGTGGCCAGTACGAGGGTGCCCTCGGAGCCGACGACGAACTTGGCAAGGTCCAACTCACCGTCCGGGGAGGCGAGTTGCCCGGCGATCCGGTCCAGCCGGTAGCCGCCGGCGCGGCGCCAGAAGCCGGGCATGCCCTCCGCGATCGCCGTGGCGTTCTCCTCGGCGATGCGCGGGAGTTCGCGGTGGATGCGCCCCTCCAGCGTCGGCAGCGCGGCCCGCTGCTCGCGTACGTCCCGCGCGACGGGGCCGAGCCGGGCGAGCGTGGCGTCGGAGAGCACGACGTCGAGTTCGCGTACGTGGTCGATCGTCATGCCGTAGCGGATCGAGCCGCTGCCCGCCGAGTTGTTGCCGATCATCCCGCCGATCGTGGCGCGGTTGCTGGTGGAGGTGTCCGGCCCGAACATCAGGCCGTGGGGGGCCGCGGCCCGGTTGAGCTGGTCCTGTACGACGCCTGCCTCGACCAGGGCCGTACGGGCGTCGGTGTCGATCTCGACGATGCGGTTCATATGGCGGGAGAGGTCCAGGACGAGACCGGGTCCGGTGGTCTGCCCGGCCAGCGACGTCCCGGCGCCGCGCGGCACCACCGGGATCCCGGCCTCGGCGGCGGCGGTGAGCGCGGCCTGTACGTCGCCGGCGTGGCGGGGGAAGACCACGCCCAGCGGCTCGATGGCGTACATGCTCGCGTCGCGGGAGAAGAGATGCCGCGTGTAGTCGTCGAAGCGGACCTCGCCCTCGACCTGGCCGCGCAGCCGGGCCTCGACCTCGCGGGCGGTCGCCGCCGGGGCGGCCGCGGGCGCCGCG
>NZ_LJGW01000065.1:0-168 GCF_001751255.1 Streptomyces nanshensis
CTGCGGACCGGGACCGGGCCCCGGACCGGGACCGCCCTGGCCGCCCGGCGGCGGGGGGAACCCGCCGGGCTGGGGCGGCTGGTCCGCCGGTACCTGCGTCATCGGGGAGTTGGTCAGGAAGTTGTACTGGCAGGCGCCGCAGAAGGGCGGCTGTCCCTCACCGGGGCT
>NZ_LJGW01000065.1:318-3429 GCF_001751255.1 Streptomyces nanshensis
AGCGCCCGGACCGCCAGGAGCACCAGGAGGGGGTCCGCCGGGTCCGGGAGGAGGTCCGCCGGGTCCGGGTCCGGCGCTGCCCGGGCCGGGATAGCCGTACCCCTGGGACGGGGGACCGGGGGGCGGGCCCGCTCCGGGTCCGCCCTGCCCGCCGGGAGCGGGCGGCGGACCGGGGTAGCCGTAGCCGCCCCCGGGCCCGGGTGGCTGCGAGGGCGACGGCGGGACCGCACCGGCCGGCGCGGCGGACGCGTCGGACATACGGTGACCGCACACCTCGCACCAGTCGTCGGCCGCCGACTGGTGTCCGTTCGGGCAAGTCGGCATGGTGATTGCCTCCCCCTTGTACTCCTGGACTCTTGTACCTGCGGCACGGCCCCCGCGGGCCGTTACCTCTTCACACGGACCGTCTTCGTGGACCGTGTCTCCAGCGTCATCTCGTCGGCGTCGGCAACCTTCGCCTTCAGCCGAACAGTACCGTTCGGGGCGTCGATCACGTCCACCACCTTCGAAAGCAGCTTCGAGGTCTCCTCGTTCCCGGAGGCGTCGGCCAGCCGCACGGCCCGCCCGAGTTGTGACGTCGCGCCCTCTTCGTCTCCGGCGCGACGGTTCTCCAGTCCGCGCCGGATCGCGTCGGCCAGCTCGGCCTGGCCCGTGTAGTGCGCGACCTGTACGTCGATGCCGGTGGCGGAGGCGAGGTCGTCCGTCCACACCGCGCGTATCAGCCCCTGTGCGAGCGTCCGCGCGAGCCCGCCGTCCTCCGCGGGCAGCACCAGCGCGGCGCGGCACGCGAGCATCTCCTGGCCCACCTCGGCCGCCGGAACCTCGACGCACACGTGGTAGTCGCGGGACTCCTCGCCCCATGAACCGGTCGGATAGTCCCCGGAGTTGGGCCCCGTGGGCGTACGGCGGTCCGTGAGGTCCTCGACGGACGGGGCGACCTGCTTCACGAACCTCACCGTCGAGCCCTTCGGCGTCCACAGGCGCAGCGCCACGTCCGCGATCTCCTTGCGCAGCACGTTCGCCATCATCGCCGTGAAGTCCTCGGCCAGTTCCTCGGGGCGGGCGACGATGTCGGCGGAGCCAAGGAGCGCGGAGGCGATCCCGGTGACCTCCTCGACCTCCCAGTCCGTACCGACGCCCCGTGCGTCACAGGTGAAGCGCCCGGCGCACTCGTCGAGGGCGGCCTTCAACTCCTCCGCGGACTCATGCTCGTTGCGCCCGTCGGTGAGGAGGACGGCATGCCGTATCGGGCCGTCGTGCGCCGCCAGCAGGCTCCTGGTGAGCCGCAGCCAGCTCCCGATGGCGGTGCCGCCCTCCGCGCGCAAGGTGCGCAGCGCCTCCCGCGCGCCCTTGCGGGTCTCCGGCCCGGCCACCGCCAGCCTGCCGCCTCCCGGATAGACCTCCGCGGCCTCGTGCGTACCGGCGACGACCGCGAAGGAGACGCCGTCGTGCAGCGTCTCGACCGCGGCGGCGGTCGCCTTCCGCGCGTGGCGCAGCTTGGTCTGCGGATGGTCCATCGAGCCGGAGCAGTCGAGCATGATCACGACGGCGGTGTCGGTACGGACCGCGGACGGCACGGATCCGCGGGCCCCCGAGCCCGCTCGGGTTCCGCCTCCGGCTCCGGGTACCGCACCGGAGCCGACGGTGATGATCGCGTCCACCTGCCGCCCGCCCTCCGGCAGATACTCGTTCTGGTAGACGTCGACGGAGAACCGCGGCGCGTGCTGCCCGGCGAAATCGGTCATGTTCCGCTCCTGGTCCGTGGCGAGGGATCGTCGTACGGCGCTGCGCGGGCCCGCCCGCGGGCGGGTCGCGGGGACCGGCGTGTGCCCGGTGTTCCTCCCCACGCCGCGCCGCGCGCCGCCAGTTCCGCCGTCCCGGCGTCCGTGTCCGGTCCGTGTCCCGCCCGTATCCGTACCTCGTCCCGCCCGTACGCGGTCCGCACATGGCCGCACAGGAGCGAACACATCGGTACGAACGACGTCCCGTCCGTACGCGGGCGGGCACGCCGCCGGTGCGGACGCCGGTCCGTGCGTCATCCGTCGCGTACGTCCCGTCAGGCCGGCACAGCCCCCTGGGTCGGCGCCGGGAAGGGGATGACGGCCACCGTCGCGTTGTCGTGGCCGCCGCCGTCGAGGGCGAAGCCGACCAGGCGCTGGGCCGCGGGCAGCGGACGGACGCGGCCGTCGGCAGGCACCGCGGCGGCCATCTGCTCGGCGGACTCCGCGTAGTTCCAGATCCCGTCGGTGCAGACGATCACCACGCCCGTGCCCTCCGGCTTGTACGAGGCGGTGTGCGGCTCGACTTCGTACGCGTCGGCGCCGAGCCAGCCCGTGATGGCGTGTGCGCGGGCGTCCGCGTACGCCTCCTCCTCGGAGAGCAGACCGGCGGCCACCATCTGCGCGGCCCACGAGTCGTCCTCGGTCAGCCGGGCGGGCGGCGCGCCCTGCTCGTCGGGCACCCAGTAGGCGCGGCTGTCGCCGATCCAGCCGACGGTGAGGATGCCCTCGACGGTGAGCGCGCCGACGATCGTGCACGCGGGGGCGTTCTTCGAGGGCTCGTTGGGACCTTCGTCCGCAAGGGCGTTGACCGCCTCCGCGGCCGCCATGAGCGCGTCGTGCATGGCCTGTTGAGCCGGTGTGCCCTGCGGTACGGCGCCGAGCAGCGAGGCTCCCGCGGCGCGTGCGGCCGCGGCCGACGCGTCGTCGGGGCGGGTGGCCGACGAGACGCCGTCGCAGACCACGGCGATGGTCACCGGGGCGCCCTGGGGCGTCACGGCCTCGTGCAGCGCGAAGAAGTCCTCGTTGCGGTGGTGGCGCAGCCCGCGGTCGCTGGCCGCCGCGACCGACGCCAACACGCTCTCCATGTGGTCGCGTTCGCGCGGCTGCTTGTGGCCGCAGTGGTCGCAGTAGCCGTCGCCGTCCACGGCTCCCGTGCCGCAGGCGACACAGCGCGCGACGACGGTGCCGTCGGGCAGCGTGTCCTCGTGCGGCGCCTCGGGGGGCGAGTCGTCGCGGGTCAGCCGGGGGTCGGCCGTCCGCGGATCCGGAGCCGAGGACTCCGGCGGTACGGAGGGCGGCGGCGGAACGAGCGGAGCCGCCGGGGCCGCGG
>NZ_LJGW01000064.1 GCF_001751255.1 Streptomyces nanshensis
GCGTCGTGCGCGAGCGCACGCAGTTCGCCGCCCGGTCCGCCGCCGGAGCCGTCGTCCGCTGTGTCGTCGAGGGCGAGGACGGTGGCGCCCGCGCGGCGCGCGTCGTGCACACGCTCCAGCAACTCCGGGCCCGGCGCGGCGGGTGCGACCACCAGCACCGTCTNCCGTCTCGCGCCGGCCCGCCGCCTCGATGCGGCCCAGCCCGGCGGAGAGATGCGCGGGCGCGGACGGCGGCACACGGTGGCGTACGAGCGTCGGGGACAGCTCCGGCTGCCCGGACCAGGCGGCCTCGTCGTCGAGGTGCGCGGCGAGGTGCCACGGCTCGTACGACTCCGTGCCCACCAGCAGCAGACCGCCCTTGTTCGGTGCGACGGACGTCCGCAGCGACCCGGCGAACCGGCGTGCGGACTGCACCCATTCCGTTCCCGCGAGTGCTTCCCGCAGATGTGCGACTCGTACGGCATCCATGGCCGCGCATGATGCCCCAACAGCCCCTGCCCCACAGGTGTTTCGGCTGTGGTCACCCGGACGGATGCGGCGGCGGGGGAGGATGCGCCGCCGCGCGGCGTGGACGCGGATGTTCATCTCCCGTTCCATTGACGCTCTGTCGCCGCCTGCTTACGTTCGGCGTCGGTTCGAACTTCTCTTCCGTGCCCGGACGTTGGGAGTCGCTCATGCCGTACGAGACCTCCGTGCCCTTCCGGGCGGGAAGCGAGGGCTACGCCAGCTTCCGCATCCCCGCGGTCGTCCGCGCCCCGGACGGCGCCCTGTTGGCCTTCGCCGAGGGGCGCGTGGAGTCCTCGGGCGACACCGGGCACATCGAGACCGTCGTGCGGCGCTCCGCCGACGGCGGGCGGAGCTGGGGCGCGCTCAGCGTCGTCGCCTCGTACGGGACGGGTACGGCGGGCAATCCGGCACCCGTGGTGATCCCCGCGGGGGAGGGCGGGGAGGCCGCCGGCGGCCGTGTCGTGCTGGTCTCCGTCACCAATGCCGCGGACGCCACCGAGGAGCGCATCCGGCGCGGCGAGGTCTCCGCCGAGGACGGGCGCCGCGTGTGGGTGCGGCACAGCACGGACTCCGGCGTGAGCTGGTCGGAGCCGCGGGAGATCACGGAGTCGGCGAAGCTGCCGCAGTGGCGCTGGTACGCGACGACGCCGGGCCACGCCGTACGGCTGGAGCACCACCGGCACGCGGGGCGCCTCGTCGTACCGGCGAACCACTCGCTGCCGCCGGAGGACGGCGGGACCGGCACCGAGGGCCGCTACAACGGCGGCCACGACCTGCTCAGCGACGACGGCGGCGAGACCTGGCGCATCGGCTACACCGACGACGACACCGACGGCTGGGTCAACGTCAACGAGACCACCGCGGCCGAACTCCCCGACGGCCGCCTCTACTTCAACACCCGCACCGAGGCGATCGCCCCCGAGCGCCGCGCCGACGCGTACTCCGAGGACGGCGGGGAATCCCTGCTCGCTCCGTTCGCGCCGCAGCCGCAACTCGTCGCGCCCGTCGTGGAGGCGAGCGTGCTCCAGCTCCACGACCCGGACGTGCTGGTCTTCTCCGCGCCGGGCGATCCCGTGGAGCGCCGGCGGATGACGCTACGGGCGAGCTGGAACGGCGGCGGCGACTGGTGGTCCGTGCACACCGTGGACGACCGCCCGGCGGCCTACTCCGACCTCGTACGCGCCGACGGGCACACCCTGGGGCTGCTGTACGAGACGGGGGACGAAGGGCCGTACGACACCGTGGAGTTCAGGCGGATCCCCGTTGCGGAGCTGGCGGCGGAGCCGGACGCTCGGTGACCTTCGGGGCGGGCGCCGAGGACTCCAGCAGCAACTCCGCGCCCAGCGGTGTGAGGCTGTGCCGGCTGAGCCGGCCGTGGCGCTCGGTGTGCACCAGGCCGACGCCGCGCAGCACCGTCGTGTGCTCGCTCGCGGAAGCGGGCGACAGGCCGGTGCGGCGGGCCAGTTCGCCGGTGGAGACGCCCTCGGCGATCACCTGGAGCACGGCCGCGCGGCTGTGCCCGAGCAGGGCGGCGAGGCCGTGCTGCGGTCCGGTCACCCGGGTGCGGGGCAGCGGGCTGCGGGTCACCTCGTAGTACAGCGTGGGCTGTTCGTCGTCCGGGTCGCACGGAACGTACGACGTGAACGCGGCCGGTGACAGCAGCAGACCCCGTCCGCCCAGGTGGTAGTCGAACTCCCCGCCGGGCACGTCGATGACGAGCAGGGGAGGGCGCCAGTGCATGCCGGGCTGGAGCGTACCGAGCACCTCCTCGACGCCGCCGTCCCGTAACTGCCGCGCACGGGCGGCCAGATCGGCCGCGAGCACGGCGGACAGGCCCGGCCAGTAGGGCGCGACGGCGGCACGGTGGTAGTCCCGTACGGACGCCGCGAGCCGCGCGACGGTGCCGCGGTCGCCGTCGGCGAGACGGCGCGTCCAGCGCGGCAGGCTCCGCCGGGTGGCCAGATGGTCGAGTTCGGCGCGCAGCACCTGGCGGGGAGTCGCCTCCAGCCGCTCCAACTCCTCCTCCAGCGTGCGCAGTCCGCGGTGCGGACGCAGGAAGCCGGGCAGCGGATGCTCGGGAGCCGTGGGCAGCAGATCGGTGAACGGCGTGGGCCCGCCCGCCAGTTGGGGCCGCACCGCCCGCCGCCACAGGTCGAGTTGGGGCGGACCGGGGCTGTGCGCGAGCCGTGACGTGCTGAAGGCGGTGGCCGTGAGCGGACTCGAGGGGCCCGCGAAGCGGACACGCGCCAGGTCGGTCAGGGTGAAGTGGATGCGCAGCGTCATGCGGCTCCCCCCGGGGGTCTGCGTGCTTCCGGAGCGGGTGTTCCGGCGGCACCGCCAGGATGCCGTACGGGCGCACCGCGCACAGCCTCACCCGGGCACAGCCTCGTCCGCGCACGGGCCGGAGTCAGCGGCGGGCGCGGACCGTTCGGTCGTCGCCGAATCGTCTTCCGGGCGCGTGGGCCGCGGGCCACGGTGATTCCGCGGCGCCGCTCGCCGCCAGGAGGGGACCGGCGGGTGCCGGTACCGGCACACGAGAGGGGACCGGAATGGCGCGCACACGGGGGCAGTCGGAGGGTACGGCCGGGCAGAACGAACAGAACGGACAGAGAGGTTCGGGCGAGCCGGGTGAGGGGACGCCGCGCACCGGTGCCGCGCGGCCGTCACAGGGGGGAGCGCCGCGCCGGAGACTGCCGGTGCGGCGGGGCGCCGCGGTGCTGCTCG
>NZ_LJGW01000087.1:0-133 GCF_001751255.1 Streptomyces nanshensis
CGCGGGCGCGCTCCAGTCGCCGCGCGGTCTCCTCGCGTTCGTCCGCGCGCGCCTCCAGCTCCCGGGAGCGTTCCTGGGCGTGGGCGAACTGCCGCTGCCGCCGGGCGAGTTCGCGCGTCTCGGCGAGCCCGGC
>NZ_LJGW01000087.1:311-12248 GCF_001751255.1 Streptomyces nanshensis
GCCGCCTCGTCGGCGGTACGGCTGCGGGGCACACGCCGGGCGCCGGTGCCGTTGCGGGCACGGCGGCCGGGACGTCCGGACGCGGAGGAGCCGTCGGAACCGGAAGAGCCGGCGGGGCCGTCGGCCGGGTCACCGGTGCCGGGCGTGGAGCGGTCGGCCGAACCGCCGGTGCCGGCGGGGCCGTTGGCGTCACCGTCTTCGTTTCCGTTCCCGTCACGGTGGCCGTTCAGCACCGTGCCCGGCTCCGGCAGCCGGTCCAGGCCGCCGCCCGTGCCGAGCGCCTGCCGCATCCGGTGCAGCAGGCCCAGCAGCACCTCGTCCCCTGCGCGTACCTCGTCCTGGGCGCCGCGGCGCATCCGGGCGAGCTGTTCCTCGGCGGCGGCGAAGCGGCCGGTGTCGAAGAGGCGGCCGAGCAGCTTCGCGCGGTCCTCCGCGCTCGCGCGCAGAAAGCGGGCGAAGTCGCCCTGCGGCAGCAGCACGACCTGGCAGAACTGGTCCCGGTTCATGCCCGTGAGCTGTGCGATCTCCTCGCCGATCTCCTGGTGGGAGCGGCTCACCCCGCGCCACTCCCCTGCGCCGTGGTCCCACTCGCGCAGCCATGTCTGGGCACGTTCCCGTGTGCTGCCGCTGCCCCGCCGCTTGGGGCGGCTCTGTTCGGGACGGCGGGTGATCTCCAAGCGCCGCCCTGCGACGGTGAGTTCGAGCACGACCTCGGTCAGGGTGCCGGGCGCCGCGTGGTCGCTGCGCAGGGTGCCGCCGGGCTGCTGACGTGCGCCGGGGACCGCGCCGTAGAGGGCGAAGCACACGGCGTCGAGGACGGAGGTCTTGCCCGCGCCCGTCTGGCCGTGGAGCAGGAAGAGCCCGGCGGCGGAGAGGGTGTCGAAGTCGACGTGCTGGGTGCCGGCGAAGGGCCCGAAGGCGGTGACGGTCAGACCGTGCAGCCTCATCGGCGCACCTCCGCCGCGCCGGACGCACCGGCTGCACGGTCACCCGGGGCCGGCGGGGAGTCCCGGACCGCCGCTTGGTCGTCGTACCCGTCGTGCCTGCGCGCGCCCGCCTCCGCCGCGTCCTCGGCACGTGCCGCCTCCAGTGCCTCGCCGAGCATGCGGCGCTCGGCGCTGTCGGCGGCCCGTCCCGTACGGACATGGCCCACGAAGTCCTCCGCGATCTCCTGGTCGCTGCGGCCCTTCAGCCGCCGTGCGTACGAGAGTCGGACGCCCTCGCGTTCCGGCGCCGCGGGTTCGAAGACGAGGCTGACGATGTGCGGGAAGCGTTCGGACAGCCGGGCCATCGGTGCGTACGGCCGGGCGGCGTCGGTCAGCGTGGCCTCGACCCACGCCTGCTCGTGCGGAGCGTGGACCGCGTCCTGCAACAGCTCCTCCAGGGTGCCGCGCAGCCGGGCGAGGGGCCGTGGGACGGGGCAGTCGAGGCGCCGCGCCGCGACGCCGCCGTCCGCGCCGAGGTCGACGAGCCACATGGACTTGCGGTGCGCGGCCTCGGAGAAGGAGTAGGCGAGCGGCGAACCCGAGTACCGCACACGCTCGTTGACCGTCTGACAGCCGTGCAGATGCCCGAGTGCCGCGTAGTCGGCGCCGTCGAAGACCGACGCCGGTACGGACGCCACTCCCCCGACGGTGATGTCGCGTTCGCTGTCCGAGGACTCGCCGCCGTGCACGAAGGCGTGCGCGAGCACCACGGAACGGGTGGTGGACGGGCGCTCCGCGAGATCGGCCCGTACGCGGTCCATCGCGGCCCGCAGCACGTCCGTATGGCCCGCCGCACGGGCGCCGCCGCCGGTGCCGCGATCGGCCCGCCCAGCCTCCGGCACGGCGCCCAACTGCGCGGAGACCAGGGCCGGTTCGAGATACGGCAGCCCGTAGCAGGCGACCTCGCCGTGCGCGTCGGAGAGCAGCACCGGGGTGCCGCAGCCCTCCGGGTCCGTACGCAGATGCACCCCGGCGTGTTCCATCAGGCCCGAGCCGACGCCCAGGCGACGGGCCGAGTCGTGGTTGCCGGAGATCATGACGGTGGGCACGCCCTGCTCCGCGAGCCGGTGCAGGGCCTCGTCGAAGAGTTCGACGGCCGCCAGCGGGGGCACCGCGCGGTCGTAGACGTCGCCCGCGACGAGAACGGCCTCGACTCCCTCCTCCTCGACGGTGTCCAGCAGATGGCGGAGGAAGTCCCGCTGGGCGTCGAGCATGCTGACGCGGTGGAAGCTCCGGCCCAGATGCCAGTCCGACGTGTGCAGCAATCTCACAGCACCGCTCCCACCCGCACGCGCGCTCCCGGTCGTCTCTCGTCCCGTCCGTCGGGCCCGTCACACCACCGTCGTATCCGGCGTCATGTCCCGGCCCTCTGATCACCGACTGGTCTATCAGCAGGCGCTGACAACGCGGGAATCGGCCCGCCGGGCGCGTACACGCACAA
This sequence comes from Streptomyces nanshensis, assembly GCF_001751255.1. Taxonomy (GTDB): domain Bacteria; phylum Actinomycetota; class Actinomycetes; order Streptomycetales; family Streptomycetaceae; genus Streptomyces; species Streptomyces nanshensis_A. The sequence continues at coordinate 2,739 of NZ_LJGW01000087.1, forward strand.
CCGCGCCAGCGGGGGCGGCGGATGACGGCCCGTCGGCGTCGGTCCGCCCGAACGGGGCCTCGGGCGGGGGCGGTTGAGGGCCCTCGGGGACGCGGAGCCTGGCTGGAGCAGTCGCCACCGGGCCCTACGAGGACCGCACGCCCAACCGCCGGGATCCAGCGGGGAATTCAGCCGGGATCGGCAGGGGTTCAGTCGGCGGCGGGCCGCAGTCGCAGCCCCTGCATGCCGCCGTCGACGGGGAGTTCGATGCCCGTCGTGGCACCGGCCGCGGGACCGGCCAGATAGCAGACGGCCGCGGCGACCTCCTCCGCGGAGACCAGCCGGCCCGTCGGCTGCCGCGCCTCCAGCGCGGCACGCTCGGCCGCCGGATCGGGTGCGGCGGCCAGCAGCCTGCCGATCCAGGGGGTGTCGGCCGTTCCCGGGCTGACGCAGTTGACGCGGATGCCCTCGCGGATATGGTCGGCGGCCATCGCACGGGTGAGGGCGAGCACGGCGCCCTTGCTGGCGGAGTAGAGGGCACGCTGCGGAAGTCCGCATGTCGCCGCCACGGAACAGGTGTTGACGACGGCGACGCCCCGGTTGCGGGGTGCGGCACCGGGCGCCGCGGCGTCGCCCGTCCCGTCTCCGGCGGCGGACTCTTCCGGTTCGGCGGCCGTACGGCGCAGCAGCGGGAGCGCCGCGGCGGAGACGCGGGCCATGCCCGTCACGTTCACGTCCAGGACGCGGTGCCACTCCTCGTCGCCGTTGTCCTCGACGGTGCCCTGGGCGCCTATGCCGGCGTTGTTGACCAGGACGTCCAGCCGTCCGAAGCGCTCCTCGACGCCGCGCAGCGCGGCGTTCACCGACTCCCGGTCGGTCACGTCGCAGGGCAGGCCCTCGATGCCGTCCGGCAGTCCGCCGAGCGCGGCGGCGGAGACGTCCAGGACGCACACCCGCGCGCCCCTGCGGGCCAGTTCGCGCGCCACCGCCAGTCCGATGCCGGAGGCGCCTCCGGTCACCACGGCGGTCCGGCCGCCGAACTCGCCCTCGGAGGTCGTCACTTGCTGAGCCATGGCCGCCCTGCCGTCCGTCGTACGTGTGCCTGCCGGGCCCGCCGCGGGGCGCCGCGCCGCACTCCGAACCCGGAGGCCGGGCCGGGGTGCGGGAGCGGCACGCCCGCGGCGGTGCGCTCAGGAGAGCGTAAGGGCAGGCGCGTACATGTCCATCCATACGACCAGGTCGAGGGTGCGCTCCAGCCCCTGCCGGCGTCCCGGGTCGATGCCCTCGCTGCCGGCCTCGACCGCCTGCCGCAGCCAGTCGCGGCTGACGAGTTCGAAGACGGGGTGCGAGGGCGTGGCCAGCACGTCCGCCGCGGCCTTCTGCACGGCGGCGACGTAACCGGGGTCCTGCGTCGAGGGGTACGGGCTCTTGACGCGGTCGTAGACCGAGGTCGGCAGCACGTCCGCGGTGGCCTCGCGCAGCAGGCTCTTCTCCCTGCCGTCGAAGGACTTCAGGCTCCACGGAGTGTTGTAGACGTACTCCACGAGCCGGTGGTCGCAGAACGGGACGCGTACCTCCAGGCCGACGGCCATGCTCGCGCGGTCCTTGCGGTCCAGCAGTACGCGGACGAAGCGGGTGAGGTGGAGGTGGCAGATCTTGCGCATGCGGAACTCGAAGTCGCTCTCCCCCTCCAGGCGTTGGATGCCGGAGACGGCGGCGTCGTAGCCGTCCTGGGTGTAAGTCTCCAGGTCGAGGGCCTTGCGGGCCTCGTCGGTGAAGAAGTCGCCGTGCTTGCCCCGCATCTCCCGCAGCCCCACCAGCCAGGGGAACTCGTCGGACTGCTGCGCCCTCGGGTCGAAGAACTGCTTGTAGCCGCCGAAGACTTCGTCGGCCGACTCCCCGGACAGCGCCACCGTCGACTGCCCGCGTATCGCCTTGAACAGCAGATACAGGGAGGTGTCGAGGTCGCCGAAGCCCATCGGCAGGTCGCGGGCGCGCACCATCTTCGAGCGCAGCTCCATGTCGGCGAGTTCGCCGGAGCCGAGGACGATGTCCTCGTGGCGGGTCTGCGCGGTGCGGGCGACGTCGTGCACGAACGGCCCGTCCGGGGTGTCGCGGAGGGCGTCGGCGACGAAGTTCTCGGTGTGGCCGACGAAGTCGACCGCGAAGCTGCGCACGCTCTGCCCCTCGGCCGCCAACTGCTGTGCGGCGAGCCCGGTCAGGGCGGAGGAGTCGAGGCCGCCGGAGAGCAGTGTGCAGCGCGGTACGTCGGCGACGAGCTGACGGCCGACGATGTCGTCGAGCAGCTCCCGTACGCGGGCGACGGTGGCGTCCTTGTCGTCCGTGTGCGGCCTGGTCTCCAGCGACCAGTAGCGCGTGGTGCGGACCCCGCCGTGGCCGACCGTCACGACGGTGCCGGGCTCGACCTCGCGCATGCCGTCCCAGATCGCGTGCCCGGGCGTCTTGATGAACGTGAACAGCTCGCGCAGTCCGTCGGCACCGACGCGGCGGCGGGCGAGCGGGTTGGCGAGGATCGCCTTGGGCTCGGAGCCGAAGAGCACGCCGTCGTCGGTCGGGTAGTAGTAGAGCGGCTTGATGCCCATGCGGTCGCGGATCAGGACGAGTTTGCGCTCGCGCTCGTCCCAGATCGCGAACGCGTACATGCCGTTGAGGCGTTCGGCGACCGCCTCGCCCCACTCGAGGTAACCGTGCAGGACGACTTCGGTGTCGGAGGCGGTGGTGAACCGATGGCCGCGGGTGCGCAGTTCGGCGCGCAGCTCCTCGTAGTTGTAGGACTCCCCCGAGTACACCAGGGCCGCCGTGCAGCCCGAGGACGCCTCGGCGCTCATGGGCTGGCGCCCGCCGGGGAGGTCGATGACGGCGAGCCGCCGGTGTCCCAGGGCGGCGGGGCCCGCGATCCAGGTGCCGCTGTCGTCGGGGCCGCGGCAGGCCATGGTCTCCGTCATCGCCTCGACGGTCTCGCGCTCACGCGTCAGGTCGCGGTCGAACGAGACCCAGCCGGCGATTCCGCACATGCTTACTCCCCACTCCGGGCCGGCGACGCTGCCGACCCGGACCAAACAGTTGTATTGGGCAACTACCTCCGCCAGGGTCAGCCCTTTCCGTCGCCTGGGTCAACTTGACGGCCCGCTGGACAGTGCGTTTCCGGCCGCGGGGGCCAACCGGCGTGATCAGCACGGGAGTCGGCGGGGGCGCGCGGCGACGGGGCCGGGGGCCGGCGGTGAGTGGCGCGAACGGGCGGCGCGTGGTGGTTACGGGCAGGGCGGGTACGAGCGGGGCGCGAACGGGCAGGGCGGGTACGGACGGTGGGGACGAACGGCGGGAACCGGCGCCGGACGCGCGGGCGTTCAGCCGCCCCGGGAACGTGCCCCGGTGCCAGTGCCGGCGCCGGCGCTCGAATCCGTACCGGCACCGGAATCGGCATCCGACCCGGAGTCGCCGCCCGGCCCGCCGTCCCCGCCCGTCGTCCTGCCGACCGCCAGATCGCGTGGTCTGCCGCGCTGATAGAGCAGCACCGTGACGAGGAGCCCTGCCGCGAAGAACCCCGTGGCGCACCAGTAGGCCACGGCGTAACTGTGCACGTTCGCCCGCGCGACCAGATCCGGGGTGCGCGGATGCGTCCGCACATAGTCCGTGACGGCGTGCGCCGCCACCGTGTTGAACAGCGCGGTGCCGACCGAACCGCCCACCTGCTGCATCGTGTTGACGGTCGCCGAGGCCACACCCTGGTCCCGCTTGACGACGCCCAGCGTGGCCAGGCTGATCGCCGACGGCATCACCAGACCCAGCCCCACGCCCATCACCAGCAGCGGGGGCAGTACGTGCGGGGCGTAACTGCTGTGCAGATTCAGCCCGGTGAGCCAGATGAGCCCGGCCGCCGCGAGTCCCATCCCGGACGGCACGACCGGCTTCGGGCCGATCCTGGGGATCAGTACGTTCGTGGAGAGCTGGGCCGTCACCATCAGCGCTCCGATCATCGGCAGGAACGCCAGACCGGTCTTCACGGGGGTGTAGTCGAGCGTGCGTTGCAAGTAGTACGTGAGGAAGAGGAAGACCCCGAACATGCCGGCGCCCGCGATGAAGACGCTGAAGAAGGACGCGGCGCGGTTGCGGTCCCGTACGACGCGTGGCGGCAGCAGCGGGTTGTCCGTACGTGCCTCGTGGGCGACGAAGCCTGCGAGCAGGACGCCGCTGACGATCAGCGCGCCCCAGCACCGCCAGTCGCCCCAGTTCTCGGTGTCGGCGCTGGAGAAGCCGTAGACCAGGCAGAACAGCCCGCCGGCCACCAGGAACGTCCCGGGCAGGTCCAGACGCGGGCGCTTGGTCGGGCGGTGCGGCGGCAGGATCGCCATGCCGCAGATCACGGCGATGACGGCGATGACGATGTTGACGTACAGCGTCCAGCGCCAGCTCAGATGCTCCGTGAGCACACCGCCGAGCAGCAGCCCGACGGCGCCGCCCGAGCCCGCGATGGCGCCGAAGATGCCGAACGCGCGGGAACGCGCGCGGGGTTGGGTGAAGGTCGTCGTCAGCAGGGAGAGCGCGGAGGGGGCGAGCAGCGCCCCGAACATGCCCTGGAACGCACGGGCCGCCACGAGTGCCTTGAAGCTGCCCGCCGCCCCGCCGAGGGCGGAGGCGACGCCGAAGCCGAGCAGTCCGATCACGAACGTACGGCGGCGGCCGATCAGGTCGGCCAGCCGGCCGCCGAGCAGCAGCAGACTGCCGAAGGCCAGGGTGTAGGCGGTGATGACCCACTGGCGGCCGTCGTTGGAGAAGCCCAGGTCCCGCTGGGCGGAGGGCAGGGCGATGTTCACGATCGTGGCGTCGAGGACGACCATGAGCTGCGCCAGTCCGATGACCGTCAACGCGATCCAGGGATGCGGCGTGTGCTCCTCTCCGCCCTGGCCGCCGTCTCCTGCCGTACCGGAGGAGGACGGCCCGGAGGGTTCGTCCGGAGACGAGGGACCGGAGGACGACGACGGGCCGGAGGGAGGGGGACCGTCCGGGCTGGAGGGCATCGGCGGACCTCCCGGCTCCACGCGGCTGGCGGCGGACGACAGATGACGGTGGCGGCTGACGGCTGACGGCTGACGGCTGACGGCTGACGGCTGACGGCTGACGAGTATCGGATGACAAAATCTGAAATCTGTCATCTGACCTCTGCCGGCCCCATCGACCCCTGCCCAACCAGGAGCCCCGTCCCTTCGTCACGTTATGTGCGGATTCCGATGCCCGCAAAAGATCGGCCGACCCTCGGCCCTGGCCACCCGGCCCCCGCGTCAGAGGTCGCCGGCCCCGTCATCGACCCTCGTCCCGGTGTGCCGGTGTGCCGCCGGTGTGCCGTCAGCCCTCGACGTAGTCCTCGTCGCCGACCGTCAGCCCGGCCGTGCCCGCGGTGCTCTCCGCGAGCCAGGCCCGGAAGCCGTCGATCTCCCCTTCGGGCAGCCCGAGTTCGATGGTCACCTGTGCCCCGTACGTCACCCCGCGCACCGAACGGCCGCCCGAGCGCAGGTCGTTCTCCAGCCTGCCCGCCCGCTGGTGGTCGGCGGTGACGGTCACCAGCCGGTAGCGCCGCCGTACGCGGGTGCCCACCGCGTCCAGCGCCTGCCCCACCGCGCCGCCGTACGCGCGGATCAGCCCGCCCGCCCCGAGCTTCGTACCGCCGAAGTAGCGCGTGACGACGGCGACCGCGCAGCGGATCTCGCGGCGCAGCAGCATCTGGAGCATGGGCAGACCGGCGGTGCCGCCGGGCTCCCCGTCGTCGTCCGACTTCTGTACGGCGGCGTCCGCGCCGATGACGTACGCCGAGCAGTTGTGGGTCGCGCCCGGGTGCCGTGCGCGGATCCGCGCGATGAACGCCCGGGCCTCCTCCTCGGTGGCCGCGGGAGCCAGAGCGCACACGAAGCGCGAGCGGCTGACCTCGGTCTCGTGCTCGCCCTCCCCGGCGACGGTGACGTACTGCTCCGGCATACCGGCACCCTACGCGGGCGCCCGCGGCCACCGTCACGGCCGTCCCTCATGATCACGGCGCCACCGCGGCGGAGCCGGAATGTGCGGCCCCGCGCCGCGCGTTGAGACCTGCATGAACAGGTACAAGGACAGGAACAAGGGCAGCGGCGCAGACACGGGCGGGGACGCGGAGTCCGGGACGGTCCGCAGGATCCTGACGGAGTCGGGCGACACCTGGGCGGTGGTGGGCCTGTCCTCGAACCGGTCGCGTGCGGCGTACGGCGTCGCGCAGGTTCTCCAGCGCTTCGGCAAGCGCGTCGTCCCGGTGCATCCCACGGCGGAGACGGTCCACGGCGAGCAGGGCTACGCACGCCTCGCCGACATCCCCTTCCCCGTCGACGTCGTGGACGTCTTCGTCAACTCCGAACTGGCCGGCGCCGTCGCCGACGAGGCCGTGACGGCCGGAGCGAAGGCGGTGTGGTTCCAGCTCGGAGTGGTCGACGAGCAGGCGTACGAGCGCACGCGGGCGGCAGGGCTGGAGATGGTCATGGACCGCTGTCCGGCGATCGAGATCCCGAAACTGGGATGAGCCGCACCCCGGGCCGCCGCTACGGTGCCTCGTCATGATCAGGACGCGCTGGGCGGTCCCCGACGACGCGCCCGAACTCGTCAGGCTGCGGCGGCTGATGTTCCTCGGCATGCACGGACGGGACGAGCCGGGCCCCTGGGAGCGCGACGCCGAGGCGACGGTCCGCCGCATGCTGCTGCGCCCCCGGGACGCGGACGGCGGCGGCATGGGCGCGTTCGTCGTGGACGGCGACGGGCCGGGTCCGCCGCATCTGGCGGCCTGCGCGGTGGGCACCGCCGAGGAGCGGCTGCCCGCACCGGGGCATCCCTCCGGACGCTTCGGGTTCGTCTTCAACGTGTGCACGGACGAGCGGTACCGGGGACGCGGCCTGGCCCGTGCGACGACGGAGGCCCTGCTGGAGTGGTTCGCCGCGCGGGGCGTGACGCGGGTCGATCTGCACGCGAGCGCGGACGCCGAGCGTCTCTACCGCTCGATGGGCTTCGCCGAGCACTCGATCGCGCTCTCCCTCGACCTCTCGCGCCGCGGCTGACAGCGCGCCCGGCGGGCACCGGCCGTACGAAGCCGACGCGTCCGTACGCCCAGGAGCCGCCGTACGGACGGGAGTCGACGTTCGTACAGGAGTCGACGTCCGTACGGAGCGCGGGGCCACGCACGGCCCCGCCCGTACAGCTCAGGCGCCCAGCCCCTCCAGCACGACCGCGCCCGGCAGTCCGGCCAGCGCCTTGCCGGGGACGATGAGCTTGCCGCGGCGCCGTCCGCTGCCGATGAGCGCCCACGGCAGTTCGGCGGCGGCCGCGTCGACCAGGACGGGCCAGCCCTCCGGGAGACCGATCGGCGTGATGCCGCCGTACTCCATGCCGGTCTCCTCGACGGCGGTCTCCGTCGGCGCGAACGAGGCCTTGCGCGCGCCGAGTTGCCTGCGCACGACGCCGTTCACGTCGAGCCGCGCCGCGGAGGGCACGAGGCACGCGGCGAGGGTGCGCTCGCCGCCCCGCTTGGCCGCGACGACGACGCAGTTGACGGAGGCGGCGTACAGCTCGTCGCGGGCGTCGCCCCCGTAGTGCTCGACGAAGACGGCCGTGTCCGCCTTGGCGGGATCGGTGTCGACGTACAGGAGCTGGTCGGCGGGGACCGCGCCCGTCCAGGCACGGATCGCCTCGGCCGCCGGGCCGGCGAAGTCGGCGGCCTGTGCGGCGGGGACGGCCGAGTCGAAGTCTCCGATGGGTGCGCGCATGCGCCGCACGCTACACCGGCGCGGACAGCGCACGGCAGCGGCCCGTAACGCCCCGGCGACCGCAGGTCAGCGGGGTGCGGGCACGGAGACGGCCATGGTCATCTCGACCGGTTCGCCGCCGTCGTTGCGGTAGCCGTGCGCCACGTTGGCCTCGAAGGACGCGGAGGTCCCCGCGGGCACCTCGTGGTCCGCGCCGTCGACGCTGAGGGTCAGCCGTCCCTCGCGTACGTGCACCAGCTCGGTGGTGCCCGCGGGGTGCGCGTCGGAGCTGCTGCCGTCGCCGGGCATCAGCCGCCACGACCACAGCTCCAGCGGACCGGGCGCCTCCGCTCCGGCGAGCAGCGTGCTGTGGCTGCCGGCCTCGGTGGACCACAGCCGCACGGCCTGCTCGGGCGGTACGACGCGGACCTTCGGCTCCTGGTCGAAGTCGAGCAGGGTCGTGATGCTCACGCCGAGGGCGTCGCCGACCTTGACGACCGTGCCCACGCTGGGGTTCGTACGTCCCTGCTCGATCTGGATGAGCATGCCCCGGCTCACGCCCGCGCGGGCGGCGAGGGCGTCGAGGGTGTAGCCGCGTTCCTGGCGGTGGCGCTTGAGGTTGCGGGCCAGGGACTGCGTGAGGTGGTCGAGGTCCGTCACGGGCTCCGTGCACCGTCCAATATTTTGAATTGCAGCGTTCATCACGCTTAACTACGGTGAGCTGTACCTGTTCGTTCACGTCACTGTACTGCGGGGTGCTTCGATGACCGCTGCCATGGCCCTGGTCACCAGCCTGATGTGGGGCTTCGCCGACTTCGGGGGCGGGCTGCTCACGCGGCGCATGCCGGCCCTGACCGTCGTCGTGGTCTCGCAGACGCTGGCGGCTGCGGTGCTCGGCGCGATCGTCGTCGCGACCGGCGGATGGAGCGCGTGGGGCGGGCAGTTGTGGTTCGCGGCGGCGGCCGGACTCGTCGGGCCGGTGGCGATGCTCGCCTTCTACAAGGCGCTCGCGCAGGGCCCGATGGGCGTGGTCTCGCCGCTGGCCTCCCTCGCCGTCGTCGTCCCGGTGGGCGCCGGCCTGGCCCTGGGCGAACGTCCCGGCTGGGTCCAGGCCGCGGGCATCACGGTCGCGGTGGCGGGCGTCGTGCTCGCGGGCGGCCCCGAGCTGCGCGGCGCCCCGGTGCAGCGGCAGACGATCGCCCTCACGCTCGTCTCGGCGCTCGGCTTCGGCGCGGTGATGGCGCTGATCGAGCACGCGGAGACAGGCACCATGGCGGGCCTCTTCCTCGCACTGTTCGTGCAGCGCGTGTGCAACGTCGCGGTGGGCGGCGCCGCCCTGTACGTCCAGGTGCGGCGCGGGACTCCGGCGCTGCCGCCGGACACGGGGATGCGCGCCCTCGTCGCGGCGCTGCCCGCGCTGGCCTTCGTCGGTCTCGCGGACGTCGCGGCCAACGGCACGTACATGCTGGCGACGCGGTACGGACCGGTGACCACAGCCGCGGTGCTCGCCTCGCTCTACCCCGTCGTCACCGCGCTCGCGGCGCGCGGGGTGCTGCACGAGCGGCTGCGCGCGGTGCAGACGGCCGGGGCGGGGCTGGCGCTGATCGGCACGGTGCTGCTGGCCTCGACCTGAACGCCGGGCCGGGGCGGCGATCCGTCCGTCCGTACGGGCCCTACTCCCCCTCCGCCGCGGCCAGTTCGGACGCCGCGCGGAGCTGGGCGGGCGTCACACCGTCCGGTACGGGCTCGGGCGCCGGGG
>NZ_LJGW01000062.1 GCF_001751255.1 Streptomyces nanshensis
CGCAGCCCGAGCCGCAGCCCGCGGCGGCGGCACCGGCCGGTGGCGGCGGCGGTTCGGCGGAGGGCACGGACGTCGTCCTGCCCGCGCTGGGCGAGTCCGTCACCGAGGGCACCGTCACGCGCTGGCTCAAGCAGGTCGGCGAGGAGGTCCAGGCGGACGAGCCGCTGCTGGAGGTCTCCACGGACAAGGTCGACACGGAGATTCCCGCTCCGAGCGCAGGCACGCTGCTGGAGATCGTCGTAGCCGAGGACGAGACCGCCGAGGTCGGCGCCAAGCTGGCCGTGATCGGCGCGGCAGTCGCTGCTCCAGCGGCCGAGCCGGCACCGGCACCGGCGCAGCCCGAGCNGCACAGGCCGCTCCGGCACCGGCACAGCCGCAGGCACAGCCCGCCCCCGCGCCCGCACCGGAACCGGCACCCGCTGCCGCACCGGCGCAGCCCGCA
>NZ_LJGW01000076.1 GCF_001751255.1 Streptomyces nanshensis
CGGGCGGGAAACACCGCCCACGGCCCAACGCCCACGGTCCAACGCCCATGGCCCGGCGCCCGTTGAGCCCCGCCGCACACTCGCCGCTCCGGTCGGCGGAGTCCGCCGGAGTCCGCCGGAGTCCGCCGGAGTCCGCCGGAGTCCGCCGGAGGATGCACCCACCCCGGGTAACAGCCGCGCGGACGGGTACGTCCCGTTCGGGGACTCGGCGCGCGGAGACGCGCGTCCGCGTCCCGCTTCGCACCGTTTTCTGTTCCGTTCCCCTTCGGAAACCGCACCCTTTCGGCGACGATATGAGCAGGCCGTACAACTCCCCTCGTACCGTGGCCGCTTGACCGTCCCACCGACCGTTCCGCCGACCGTCCCCTCGATGCGCTGGAGCCGAAGAGATGGCAGGAAGCGTGCCCGTGCGCTGCCCGGAGTGCCGCCGCGAGCACACCTATACGCCGCCGGTCTACCCGTGCGACTGCGGCGCCCCCGTGACGCTGCCGCTGCTGCCCGGAGGAGTGCCCGTACGGGTGCGGCACCGTACGTGGGCGGGATCCTGGGTCGAGGTGCGGTGCCCGGCGTGCGGGAGGTCGAAGGAGTGGCCGCAGCCCGAACTCGGCTGCGGCTGCGGGACGTTGCTGAGGATGCCCGTCGTACCGCCGCAGCCCGGACCCGTCTCCAGCGAGCCGCCTGAGACCTCACACAAGAACCCACCCGGGACCTCACCCGGAACGTCGTCGAAGGCCGCGCCGGACAGCACCGCGGAGGGCACCCCACACACCCCGCAGCCCGGTCCGGACAACCCGCCCGTGGACATGGACGCCCCCTCCGCCTCCGGCGCCCCGCCCGCCGCCGCCTCGGTCAAGGCGCACGGCACGCGGCCCGCGTTCCGTCCCGTCACGATCCGTACCGCGCACGACGCCCGTACGGCAGCCGCCGAGTATCTGCGCTGGCTGGGCTTCCCCGAGGTACGGGTGACGGAGAAGCGGCCGTCCTCCGGCGTGGACGTGCGCGGGGCCGGGATCATCGCGCACGTCGACCCGACGACCGCGCCGACGACGCTGCGCGAGGTCGAGACGCTGTGGCTCAACGGCCTCAACGAGGAGGTGGCGACGGCCTGTTTCTCCCTCGCGGGCTACTCGCGCGAGGCACGCACCCGCGCGGACTCGCTCTCCGTACCGCTCTTCGTCCTCGATCTGACGGGCATGCCGCAGGCCGTCAACGACCCGGCGGACGAGCTGATCCGCTCCGTCTGCTGAGACCTGTCCCCAGGCCGAGTCGTCCCACGCGGCGGCGCGGCGGCACGGCAACGCGCCGGCGTGACAGCGCCTCACCGCTCCTCGCGGTACTCCTCCCCCGGCCCCTCCGCCGCGTGCGCCCGCAGCTCCACGCGGCGGATCTTGCCGGAGATCGTCTTGGGCAGCTCGGCGAACTCCACGACGCGCACCCGCTTGTACGGCGCCAGCGTCTCCCGCGAGTGCGCGAAGATCGCCTTGGCCGTCTCCGGGCCCGGCTCCCAGCCCTCGGCGAGCACCACGTACGCCTTGGGCACGGCCAGCCGCAGTTCGTCCGGCGAGGGCACGACCGCCGCCTCGGCGACCGCCTCGTGTTCCAGCAGCGCGCTCTCCAGCTCGAACGGGGAGATCTTGTAGTCGCTCGCCTTGAAGACGTCGTCGCTTCGGCCCACGTACGTGATGTAGCCGTCCTCGTCGCGTGAACCGATGTCTCCGGTGCGGTAGTAGCCGTCGGCCATCGCCTCGTCCGTACGCTCGCCGTCGCCGTGGTAGCCGGTCATCAGCCCGACGGGACGGGTCGAGAGGTCGAGGCAGATCTCGCCCTCGTCGACGCCCGCCTCCCCCGTGACGGGGTCGACCAGCGTCACGTCGAAGCCCGGCATGGCCCGGCCCATGGAGCCCAACTTCAATTGTTGACCTGGTGAGTTGGCGACCTGGACGGCGGTCTCGGTCTGGCCGAAGCCGTCCCGGATGGTCGTGTCCCAGGCGCGCCGTACGTGCTCGATGACCTCGGGGTTGAGCGGTTCGCCCGCGGCCACGACCTCGCGCGGTACGGCCGTGAGCCTGCTCAGGTCCGCCTGGATGAGCATGCGCCAGACGGTGGGCGGCGCGCAGAAGCTGGTGACGCCGGCCTGTTCGATCTCGTCCAGGAGGCGGTCGGCGTCGAAGCGCGTGTAGTTGTAGATGAAGATCGTCGCCTCGGCGTTCCAGGGCGCGAAGAGATTGGACCATGCGTGCTTCGCCCAGCCCGGCGAGGAGATGTTGAGGTGGACATCGCCCGGCCGCAGCCCGATCCAGTACATCGTCGCCAAGTGGCCGACGGGGTAGGAGACATGGGTGTGCTCGACGAGCTTGGGCCGGGCTGTCGTGCCGGAGGTGAAGTAGAGCAGCAGGGTGTCGTCGGCACGGGTGGGGCCGTCGGGGACGAAGTCGGGGGACGCGGAGCCCGCGTCCGCGTAGTCGAGCCAGCCCTCGTCGAGCGTCCCGGAGTCCGGGTCCGCGCCCGGGCCCGCCCCCGTGTCCGTACCGGCGCCGCCGGATCCCGCGCCCCGTACGGCGATCCGCGTGTAGTCGCCCGCGACGGTCGCGAACTTGCCGGTGTCCTCGGCCCGTACGACGACGTGCCGCGCCTCGCCCCGGTCGATCCGGTCGGTCAGATCGGCGGGGCCGAGCAGCGGCGTCGCGGGGATGACGACGGCACGCAGCTTCATACAGGCCAGCAGCGTCTCCCACAGCTCGACCTGGTTGCCGAGCATCACGATCACGCGGTGGCCGGCCCGTACGCCGTGTGCGCGCAGCCAGTTGGCGGTCCGCGCGGAGCGCTCGCGCATCTCGGCGAAGGAGTAGCGTCCCGAGCCGCCGTCCTCCTCGACGATGTGCAGCGCGGTGCGGTCGTTGTCCTCGGCGACGGCGTCGAACCAGTCCAGCGCCCAGTTGAAGTGCTCGGGCCGGGGCCAGGCGAAGGCGGCGCGTGCGGCGTCGTAGTCGGTGCGGTGCCGCAGCAGGGTGTCCCGGGCGGCGCGGAAGGCCTCGGTGGGGCTGGTGGGCTCGGTCGCCGTCATCGTCACTCCTCGAATCCGCCGGCTCGGCTGGGGGAGCTGAGGGGGTCAGCGTTCTCCCGCCGCTGGTCACGCTGCGGATCATCCTCGGACACCCGGCGCCCCGCACACCACCCCCGGGCAGCAGTTCGTGCGGGGCCCGTGGATGCTGGAGGCATGGCCCCTGCTTCCCCGGACGAGACGAGTGCGAACACGCCCCGGCGTCTGCTGGTGCTGGCGATCTGCTGCATGAGTCTGCTGATCGTCAGCCTCGACAACACGGCGCTGAACGTCGCGCTGCCCTCGCTCCAGCGGGAGCTGCACGCTCCGGTGTCCGGGTTGCAGTGGACGCTCGACGCCTACACGCTCGTCATCGCCTCGCTGCTGATGCTCTCCGGTTCGACGGCGGACAGGGTGGGCAGGCGGCGCGTCTTCCAGACGGGGCTGGTGCTCTTCACGGGCGGCTCGCTGCTGTGCGCCCTGGCACCGGGGCTGGGCTGGCTCGTGGCCTTCCGCGCGGTGCAGGCGGTGGGCGGTTCGATGCTCAACCCCGTCGCGATGTCGATCATCACCAACACCTTCGTCGAACCGCGGGAGCGGGCCCGTGCGATCGGGGTGTGGGGCGGCGTCGTCGGCATCTCGATGGCGGCCGGGCCGCTGCTGGGAGGCGTGCTCGTCGCGTCGGTCGGCTGGCGCTCGATCTTCTGGCTGAACATCCCGATCGGCCTGGCGGCGCTCGTGCTGACGGCACTGTTCGTACCGGAGTCCCGGGCGCCGCGTCCGCGACGGCTCGATCCCGGCGGGCAGTTGCTCGTGATGGCCGCGCTCGGCTCGCTCACCTTCGCCATCATCGAGGGCGGGTCGGCGGGCTGGGGCTCGCCGCTGATCCTCGCGTGCTTCGGCGCGAGCGCGTGCGCGGCGGCGGCGCTGCCGCTGTACGAACGGCGGCGTGCGGAACCCCTCGTCGAGTTCCGCTTCTTCCGCAGCCTGCCGTTCTCCGGGGCGACGCTCACGGCCGTGACCTCCTTCGCGGCGCTGGCGGGCTTCCTCTTCCTGAGCACGCTCTATCTCCAGAACGACCGTGGTCTCTCGGCCTTCGAGGCGGGGCTGCATCTGCTGCCGATGGCGGCGATGACCGCGGTCTTCGCGCCGCTGTCGGGGCATCTGGTCGCCGTACGCGGGGCACGGCTGCCGCTGCTGCTGGCCGGGGTGTTCATGACGGCGAGCGGTCTGCTGTTCGCCGTCTTCGACGCGGAGCGCACCGACCTCCTGCTCTTCACCGCGTACGTGCTCTTCGGCATCGGCTTCGGGCTGGTCAACGCGCCCATCACCAACGCGGCGGTCTCCGGGATGCCGCGTTCCCGCTCGGGGATGGCGGCGAGCATCGCGTCCACGAGCCGTCAGATCGGCTCGGCGCTGGGCGTGGCCGTCATCGGGGCGGCGGTGGCGGCCGGTTCGCACGGCACGGCGTGGTGGATCTTCACGGGGTGCGGGGTGGCCGTGCTGCTGCTGGCGCTGCTGACGACCGGACCGCGGGCGCTGGCGACGGCGGAGCGGGTGGCCGTGTGCCTCCCGGAGGCGGCGGATCCGGCGGACCGGATCGATCCCACGGGCGGTACGGGCAGGACGGACGGAACAGGCGGGACGGGCCGGACGGACGAAGCGGACGGGACGGACGGCAGAGGACGGACGGAGCGCACGCGCCATGCGGAACCGGCCGACCGTACGGGCCCGTGCCCCGGTCCGGGTCCGTCGGGTCCTCGTCCGCCGGCTCCGCCCCGAGGGGACGGACGGCCACAGGCCGGCTGACGGCAACGGCTGCGGCACCGGCCGGCGGCGCGCCCGAGCGGGGCGTACGGGCCCTGCGCGTACACGAGTTCACCGGAGGCACCCCGGCCCGTACGCCCGCCCCGGACCGGCCCCCTCAAGGGCGGTGTGTGAAGGCGCATGTGAAGGCGCCCCGCCGCCCCGGAACTCATCGCCCGGAAGGGGCCCCACCCAGCAAATCAGGGCAAGCGGAATCGCATCCGCGCCCGCGCGGAGGGCGTTCTTGACGTTCGCGCGACGGCGAGCGTCAGGTCTCGTCGGGAGATGCGCGGACGAAGAAAAGATCGCAAGGACGCGCACCCGGAGACGCGCGCGATAAGGCACCATCGGGACTGTGTTGACGGGGGACCGGAACCATCGCAGCAGGCGAGGCGGCGGCCGTGGCACGGTGACGGGGCACGCGCTCCAGCCCACCGCACGGCCGGTCCGTCCGCCTTTCGAGCGCGTACGGCGGGAACAGGCGCCACGGCGGACGCGCCGCCGCCCCCTGGCCTGGTTCGTCGCCCTCGTCCTGCTGGTGCTGAGCGTGCCGATCGTCTTCCGCGGCATGGACGACGACGGGCCCACGCCGATCGCCCAACTCCTCGCCTTCCTCCCCTGGTTCCTCGTACCGGGGTGGCTGGCGCTGCTGTACGCGGTGCTGGCCCGCCGCGGCTTTCTCGCCCTCTGGGCGATCGTCGTGCTCGCCGCCACCGTCGGATACACCCTCCCCCAGGGCCCGGACGCGCCCGCCGGCGCCGCCGAACGCACCGGCAAGGCACGCTTCCGCGTCCTCACGGCGAACCTGCGGTACGGGAGCGCCACGGACGCCCTGCTGACGACGCTGCGCCGGGAGCGCCCGCAGATCGTCGCCGTCCAGGAGTGCGACGGGCGGTGCGCGACGGCGCTGCGCAGTACGCGGATGCGCGAGGAGTACCCGTACCGGCACATCATCGAGCGCTCGGGCGCAGGCGGTTCGGCGCTGCTGAGCACCTTCCCGCTGAAGGAGAAGTCGACGGTTCCGGGCACGCTGGCCATGCCGGGAGCGGTGGCCGACGTCTCCGGCACGAACGTGAAGGTGCAGGTCGCCCACCCGATGCCGCCGCAGCCTGACGCGCTGGGCTCCTGGCGCAAGGAGCTGGGCGCGCTGCGTGCGTACGGGGCTTCGCGCGGCAGCACCCCGGCGATCGTCGCGGGGGACTTCAACTCCTCGCAGGATCACGCCGCTTTCCGCTCGCTGCTGGGGACGGGACTGAACGACGCGGCCCGCCTCACCGGCCAGTCCCGCACGCCGACCTGGCCCAACAACACGCCGCTGCGCCCGATGGGCGCGCAGATCGACCACGTCCTGGTGAGCGATCCGCTCACGGCGGTCGAGGCCCAGTTCGTGGAGCTGGCGGGCTCGGACCACCTCGGGGTGCTGGCGGACGTCAAGCTGTTCTGAGCGCCGGGTGCCGGCCCCATGAGTGCGTCAAGTGCCCTGCCTCGGGCGGTGTTTCGGCGTCGCCCGTAACTCGTGGTGAGGGCACGGTCACTTCGCGCAGACTCTCGTTCATCGGGGGAACGGAGGGGCGCGGTGCTCATCGGTACGGGGAAGCGCGAGGCGGCGGGCGGGACCGCGCGAACGGCGGTGCGCGGCGCGGGAGTCCGGGCGGCGGCGGCCGTGCTCGGCGGTGTACTGCTCGTCGGCGTACCGATCGCCGGTACGGCCGGATGCGGCGCACAGCGGACGAGCGGCGACGCCGGGGACCGGCCCCGGGAGATCACCGCCGCGGAGACCGCGCTGCTGGCCTCGGCCCAGGAGGAACTCGTCGGACGGTGCATGGAACGGCACGGCTTCCGCTACTGGCCCGCCGCTCCCCCGACACGCGACGAGCTGCGCGAATTCCCGTACGCCGTGGACGACTTGGGATGGGCACGCAGACACGGCTACGGCGGCGACCTGCAACGCGAGGCGTCCCGGTACCAGAGGACCGGCCCCAACGCGCAGTACACGAAGGGGCTTTCGGCCGACCGGCGGCGCGCGTACGCGGTGACCAGGACCGGCGACGGCACCCGGGCCGTCGAGGTCACGGCCCCCAACGGCGTCGACATCAGACAGAACCGCACGGGCTGCCTCGCACAGGCACAGGGCCGGCTCTACGGCGACTTCCGTGAGTGGTTCCGGCTCAGCACGGTCGTCACCAACCTTCCCGACCACTCCGGGAAGATACGCCGCACCGCGCTGTACGGGAACGCGGTCGAAGCCTGGTCGGCGTGCATGAAGGAGAAGGGCCACACATACGGGAGCCCGTCCGGCCTCCAGACCGCCCTGGAGAAGGCCGCCGACGGCGCGACTCCGCGCGAGGCGCACCGGATCGAGGTCCGCCTCGCCACGGCGGAGGCCGCCTGCGCCCGCAGCACTCCGCTCTCGGCGACGGTACGCACGCTGGAGAAGCACTACGCGGAGGCGGACCGCGCGCAGTACGGCGCCGACATCGACGCCCACCGGCGGATGCAGCTCTCGGCGCTGCAACGCGCCCGGCACCTCGTCCAGGGCAGCACCCAGAACGCCGCGCACGGGAAGTGAACGGACAGCGTTCCTTTCCCGCGCGGTCGGATCCCGGCCGTACCGACCGGATCCGAAGCACCGCACACAGGAATCACCATCACTCAGGGGGAACGGACAATCATGCGCAAGACACATCTTCTGCTGGCCACGGCGGCCTCGGCAGTGCTCGTCGGCGGCGCCATCCCCGCCGCGGCGGCATCCGCCTCCACCTCTGCCACGTCCGGGACTTCGGCGGCGCACAGCACCGTGCGCGACGTCGGGTCCGCCCAGGCGAACTGCGCGAGCAAGGCACCGGGACGGAACGGCATCGCGTACGTGTACGCGACGTACTACTGCCACGGTTCGCCGATCTGCGCCGACGACGACAACGACCAGGACTACTCGGAGGGAGGAGACTGCAAGGGCGCCAACAACCGCTCGAGTTCCGTCCTGAACAAGGGGTACAGCGGCAGCCTCTCCGATGTCCGGTTCTACAACGCCCCGTTCTACAACAAGTACTCCGACCGGCCTTCGTTCTGTCTGAAGGACGGTACGTACATCAACAAGCTGAGCTCGACCTACAACAACAAGCTCTCGTCTCACAAGTGGGTCAACTGCTGACCCCAACGGCGCTCATTCCGCGCGGCGTTCGACCAGCACCGGCTCCTCGCCGAAGCTGATCCGCTCGCCCGCACGGGCGCGTACCGTGCTGCCGTCCATGTGACGCAGCCGGTGCGCGCCCTTCGGCAGTGTCAGGCCCGCCCGTCCGTGGCTGGTCCAGTACACGTCGAACCGCGCGCCGCCGCGCTGGAACCGGCAGGTGTACGCCCCGTCCGCGAGCCGCATGGCGCGGCCCTTGCCGCAACCGGAGATGCGGGCCCCGGCGAGCCATCCGTAGAGCCGTTCCATGCGCCGCCCGGCCTCCGTCGGACGGCCGCCGACGGGCTGCACCACGAGCGGGACGCGGGTGCCGCCCCAGGAGTAGAAGTACATCCGCCGCACGCCCGCGTCGCGGCTGTAGAGCCCCGCGAGATAGAAGCGCACCGCGTAGTCGCGGGCGCGGCGGGCGTCGAGCGGCTCGGCCACGGCGACGTCGCGGTCGGTGCCGGTGTTCCACAACGCCAGGTCCACGACACCCTCCTCGTAGAGGATGTCCTCGACGTCGCCGGCGAGTTCGATGATCTCCTCGGGCGGACCCGTGGGCTTGCGCGGCACGAGTTTCAGCGCCGCGGCGTCGCAGCTCCCGAACGCGCCCGTACGCGCGAACTCCCGTAGCCGCTGCCGCCCTTGCGCCGTCCACAGCCGCCCGAACGAGGGGCAGGCGACGAGCGCGGAGGGGTCCTCGCGGCGGATGATGCGGGAGGCGCGTTCGACCATCTCCGCGAGGGTGGCGAGGCTGCCCGCGTAGTGCAGGGGGTGGCTGGGGTAGTCCCACAGCTCGTAGGAGTCGACGCGGCCCCGGTAGCGCTCCACGGCCTTCCGTACGAAGTGATCCCAGTCCGCGAGGTCTTGGGGCGGCGAGGCAAGGGAGTCCTGATATCCGCTGCCGTGTGCGTCCTCTCCGCCGGCCCACAGCGGCGTACCGGAAAGGGTGAACAGGACGGGCAGGCCCTCGCGTCGGGCGTTGTTCACCGTACGGTCCGCGGTCGACCAGTCGTAGTGACGACGGCTCCGCTCGATGCTCCCCCAGCGGGTCTCGCTCTCCCACATCCGTACGGAGCCGGTACGGAAGCCGGGCATGCGCCCGGTGTCGGTGTTCAGCGTGAGGCCGAAGAGTTCGGGGGCCACGCGGCGCGGCCGCACGGACCAGTCCGGACCGTCGAGCGGCTGACCGCCGGCGGCGACCTCACCGGCGGCCGGGGGTCCGGAGGTGCCGCGCCCGTACGGGGTGTGCCGGGCGTCCAGATACGGGACGGTCACCGTGTACGAGGTGACGACGAGGGCGAGCAGCAGGGTCACGGCGCGCAGCCAGTGGCCCGTGTGGCGGACCCGGACGACGCGGGCGTCCGCGGACGGCGGCTCCCCGTCGCCCGCGGCGGACGCCCCACTGTCCGTACCGCTGTCCGTACCCGTGTCCTGGTCCGTGCCGGGAGACGGCGCCTCGACTCCCACCTCCGGTACGGCAGTCGACGCCTCCTCGGAGGCCGCGGCCCGGCGCCACGCCCGGTAGAGGCGGTCCACCTCCTGGTCGTCGGCGCCGCACGCCCGCGCGATGCTCTCGACCGTTCCGAAGGTCCCTGGCACGGTGCGGCCCTGGCAGTAACGGTGGAGCGAGGAACGGCTCAGTCCGGTGCGGTGAGCCAACGCCGCGTAACTGCGTCCGCTGCGCCGCTTGAGCGCCTCCAGCCCCTCCCCCAGCCGCGACGGCCCGTACGTCTCCCCCGCCGGTTCCCTCCCCGATGACACCGACTCCCCCTTCACCACGCCCCCGGTCGTGGGACGACCCGCGCGGACCGTCCCACATCGTTGGAAAGTAGCAGCTCACAGCGTCCGTGACGTCCCGTTGTCCCAAGTGCCGCTTTTCCCTTGCCACGGGGCGGCCCGCACCGCAAGGTCAACTCAGGCCACTGGCACCGGTGTCCGGACCGTCGGGGGATCGGACACCGGTACAGGGCCGCGCGCCGCACCGGGGGGAGCGGCGAACACGCTTCGTACATCGGGGGATTCATGCTGCGTGTGCATTTCACCGCGGGAGACATGGCACGGACGAGAGTCGCCGACACACCGGACCCGCTCTGGGAGACGGTGCTGAGTCTCCACCAACTACAGGAGCGCAACAGGGAGTCGGCGCTCGACGACTGGCGCGGAAACGTGCTGCGGCACGGCGGGCCCACACTGCGGCTGCTGCTGCCGCTCGTACCGGCGCGCGGCTACTTCCCGGACTTCCTGACGCCGCCGGAGGGTTCGGAAGGTTTCGAGGCGGGCCTGGACTCGCTGCTCTGCACGCCGCGCGCTCAACTGCGCGCGCAGATCGAGAAGTTGTACGCCGGTGCCGGGCCCCGGAACGGGAACGGCGCCGGGGCGCAGGACTCCTGGCGGCGCGCGGTCGCCGAGGGCTCGGCGCCCACGCTGCACCGGCTCGGCGGCGCCCTGCGCGACTACCGGCGGCTGGCCTTCGGTACGTCGTGGCAACGCGTACGCGCGGGCATCGAGGCGGACCGCACGTGGCGGGCCCGCGTCCAGTGGCGCAGCGGCACGGAGGCGATGCTGCGCACGTTCGGACCCCGCATCCGCTGGCGGGCTCCGGTGCTGGAGTGCGACTACCCCGTCGAGAGCGAAGTGCGCCTGGACGGGCGGGGGTTGCTGCTGATCCCGTCGTACTTCTGCCGCCGTACACCGGTCGCACTGGCCGACCCCGCACTGCCGCCGACGCTGGTCTACCCGGCCCGTACGCACGGCAGCCCGTGCCGCCTGGACGGCGACGACCCCGAGACGGCCGCGCACCTCGGCAGGCTCCTCGGACACACCCGGGCGGCGGTCCTCCAGTCCGTCGGCGGCGACTGCACGACGAGCGAACTGGCCCGCCGCGCAGGGGTGTCGGTCTCCTCGGCGAGCGAACACGCGGCGGTGCTGCGCGGCGCGGGCCTGATCACAAGCTGCCGCGTACGCAACGCGGTACGGCACGCGCTGACACCGGTCGGCCTCGCCCTGCTGGACGGCCAGCCCGCGGCGGTCATCCCGGGCCCGGTGGCCAGGAGGGACGCGGCGGAGACGGGCCGCCCTATCGCGGTCCCGGCGTCGGCGTGCGCGGAGGGGGTGTGAACGGGCGGCGTGACGGGCCGGGGCGGGCGGACCAGCCACGCCCCGGCCGTGCTCGTGTCAGGGGTGCCCGACCGGACGGGCAGGTCCGCGACTTCAACGAGATCGGGCGGCCGTCTGCCCATTGCCTTCCACGTCGATCACGAACAGCTCGGGCCAGGCGGTCGTGCTCATGTGTCCTCGTCTCCGGTCTGGCGCGGGGCCTGTGACGGGAGGTTGGCGTCCGATGCCGCGGGCTGTGTGTGGACTTCGGCTCGTACGGTCTTGCCGGGATGGCCGGGCGGATGGGCGACGACGGCCCAACGGTCCGCGAGCATGCCGACGATGAGCAGACCGCGCCCGTTCTCCGCGTCGTACGGGTTCGAGCGCGGCTTCGGGCGCCGCTCACCCCGGGTGTCGGTCACCTCGATACACAGCACCGCATCCGTGGCGGTGAGGCAGACGCGGAAGTCCCTCCCCGGTACGTGCCCGTGCCGTACGGCGTTCGCGCACAGCTCCCCGGCGATCGAGACCATGGACTGATACGCCTCGCTCTCCGGCGAACACCCCCACTGCTCCAGCCGCTTGGCCACCAGCCGACGCGCCAACCGCGCCCCACGCGGCGTCGAAGAAAAACGCATCGCAAAACGCGGCACTAACGGTGACGGCGCCCTGGGGGTCTGTTTGTCGGGCCTTTCGGCTTCGTTGGTCTCTTCGGTCATGGCGTTGGCCGACACGGGCGGGGACATGATCGCCTTTCAGGTCGTGGTGACGGGGAGGTTGCGGGAGGAGGCGGCGGTTGCGGAGCGATGATGTCCGGGACCGGGGGCTGTCGGGCGCGCTACTTCCCGCCGACGGTGACGCGAGGGCAGCGTCGGCACCTGTAGAGCACGCCGCCGTGGGCGTCCACACGTTCCATGGGCTGACCGCAGTGCCCCGGCACATCTGCCATGGAGTGGGTCGCCTCGTCCGTCCCCGTCCGCCGGGCGGGGTGGTCACGTCGTCTGCCGGGACGAGGGTGTCGTCGCCGGGGAGGCAGACCGTCGACGTCCTGTGTCACGGCGTACAGCCGCCGACTGCCGGTGAGCATGCGGCCGTTGACGACGGGCCGCGCCCAGAACACACCCGCCGCCCGGTCGCATCCGCGCGACGACAGCACCGCACAACTCCCCTTACCGGGGACATGTACGTGGGCGTCGTCAGGGAACCGCCGAGCGTTGGCCGAATCGAGCGAGACGAAGAGGTACGGCCGGTGGTTGTTCGGGGCGCGTGCCTCTGTGACCGCGTCCCAACTCACGTACGAGTCCTGCGCTTCGGCGTGCGGGCCGGCGGGCAGGGACGTCGCCGGGAGGTGCTGCGTGTCCACGGTGCCTCCGAGGGTTCGGAACTCTCTGTGTGAACTACCTAACGGGCCACCACCGTTGGCGCGGTATGACGAAGTGCCCACTCTCTGCACGCTGGCGCACTGACGAATTGACACTCTCTTTACCGTCCGTGTGGACCGCATCGCTTACCGTGACCGCATGGCGCGCACGCCGAACAAGACCCTGTCTGCCTGGATGAGCGAGCACGAAATCACCGCCCTGGAACTGTCGGAGCTGGTCAACGAGGCGTTACGCGAACTCACCGGCCGCGACGGCAGAACCTCCGAACGCACCGTCTTCCGCTGGCTGTCCGGCGAGAACCGATGGCCGCAGGCCGCCCAGCGCACGGCGCTACAGTCCGTCACGGGACGCTCCGTGACGGACTTGGGGTTCGTCCCGCGTGGGCGAACCCCAACAGCCCCAGCACCGCAGGAGGACCCCGTGCACCGCCGCGCCTTCATCGCTGCCACCACCGGCGCAACTGCCGCCGCCACGCCGCTCGTTGCGGCCCGCCCGTTCCGAGTGGGCACCGCGGACGTGATGCGGCTCCGCAGCGGGCTAGGCAAGCTGTCCGCCCTAGACAACACGCG
Organism: Streptomyces nanshensis; assembly: GCF_001751255.1. Lineage (GTDB taxonomy): Bacteria > Actinomycetota > Actinomycetes > Streptomycetales > Streptomycetaceae > Streptomyces > Streptomyces nanshensis_A. Next base: position 13,069 of record NZ_LJGW01000076.1, read on the forward strand.
CGGCGGTCATGGGGCGCTGGAACAGGCGGCGCTGTCCGGTGCTGCCGAAGCGTTGGAATTGCAGCAGAAGGCAGCCTCCCAACGCATCCGTCAGCGCCTTTTCAGTGTGGCCGCGAACTACACCGCTTCGGCCGCTTGGTCCGCAGTTGACGCGCGCCAGATGGACCGAGCACAGGAGCACTTGAATCGGGCGCTGTACCTGGCCGGCGTGGGAAGCGATCCGGTGGCCGAGCTGCGCGTGTGGAACTCGCACGCGATGCTCGCGCACCAACAGCAGAACTTCACACAGGCGGTGGACTGCGGACGAGCCGCGCGGGCAACCGCAATCACCCGGAGGGACCGGCTCTTTGCATCCCTCGCGCACGCCCGTACAGCGGTGGGTCACGCGAGTTTGCGGGACCGCCCGGCCGCACTGCGTTCGCTGGGGCAGGCCCGCGACGCGCTAGAGAAGGCCGACTTGGACGAGCCGCGCCCGCCCTGGATCTCGTTCTATGGCCCGGCGGAGCTGGACGCGCTAGCGGCGATCGTGCAGCAACGCACAGGCGACCCGGTTAAAGCAGAGGCCGCGTCGCATCGCGCCTTGTCCTCCATCCCCAGACGATTCCGCCGCAACCGCGCCATGGCGACGATGCGTCTTGGAATCGCCCAGCTCCACCAGGAGGACCTTGAGCAGGCTTGTGCGACGACTGAAGACGCGTTCAGCATGATGTCCGGTGGATCCTTTGCCCGGCCGCCTGCGCTCCCTGCTCGGGGACTTCCATCGCGACCTGATCACCCTTGCCCCGGATGCCCCCGCCTCGCGAGAGTGGGGCGATCGTTACCGTTACGAATGGAGCCGCACCCGATGACCGCTGATGACCTGGCCCTACGCCACTTCGGTCATGACGACCTGCCGGAGATCCGGCAGACGCTGATCGACGTCCACGCGGACGTGCACGCGGCGAACATGGGCGACGAGTTCCGGCAGAAGTTCCCGTGGTTCGTGGACCACTGGGGAGGCAATCCGGGCTTCTCGTGCGTCATCGCGTATGACGGCAACGAACCTGCGGGCTTCGCCTATGGTGCACCAGCCAAGCCCGGTGCGGAAACGTGGCGAGATTACCTGGACCCGGCCCCGCACCGATCCCGTACGTTCTCCTTCTCCGAGTTGATGGTGCGTGAGAAGTGGCGCAAGACCGGGCTTTCGGGCCGGCTCGTCCGTGAGCTGATGGACAACCGGGATGACGACCTCGCCGTTCTGCTGGTCGACGTGACGCACCCGAAGGTGCAGGCGCTGTACGAGTCTTGGGGCTTCCACAAGGTGGGTGAGCGCCAGCCGTTCGCGGATTCACCGCTGTACGCGGTGATGCTGGCCGAACTGCCGCTCCCCCAGACCAAGGGCGCGCGGTGACCGGTACGACCAGACCGCCGTATCGCACTGGGTGGGCGGCACCATGCCGAAGGCACAGGTCAGGCCGATCATCGTCGAGGCGTTGTCGCGACGGCTCAAACGCGCGGTGACGCTGCGAGAAGCCGGCTTGGCCCCGCCGGAGCCCGACGCCACGGGACACGACCACGACACCGTCGCCGAACTCCTCGACGTAGGAAGGCAAGACATGGACCCGTCCCGCCGCAGCGTCCTCGCCGCCGGGGTGTACTCGGCGGCCCTTCCCGTTCCGGGATTCGCAGACGTGCACGGTCACTCGGCGACAGCCGCGACGTCGCGTGCCGCCCGCATCGGCGAAGGCGAGGTGGCGACGGTCCGGTCCATGACGGAGAAAGTCGCCGACATCCTCGACGAACTCGGGGGCGGGCACGCGCGGCCGATGGCCGCGGCGTTTCTGGTGAACACGGTGTCGCCGTATCTCAAGGCCACCGCGACCGAGTCCGTACGGAAGAACATGCTCGCCGCCGCGTCCGACCTCGTATATCTGACGGGCTGGATGGCGATGTACGAGCGCCGCCACGGTCTCGGGCAGCGGTACTACGTGAAAGCGCTGAAGCTGGCCGGGGCCGCCGAGGACCATGTGACGTACTGCCGGACGCTACGGGGAATGAGCCTCCAGGCGTCCAACTTGGGTTACGGCACGAAGGCGTTGGAGCTGGCCGATTCGGCGGCTGAGGCGTCGCCGAAGGCGGGGCCGCGGTTGAAGGCGTTCCTCGCCGGACAGCAGGCGCACGCCGAATCGATGACGGGGAGTCGCCAACGCGCTATGTCCCGGCTGCGGGAGGCGGAGACGGCGCTGTCGAAGGCGGACAGCCGACGGGAGGCCGTGGGCGGGTACGACGCGAGTGCGTATCACTTCCATGTCTCCCACGTGCTCTACGAGTTCAAGGATCTCGAAGGATCGATCGCGGCCATGCAGGAGTGCCTGCGCGTCCAGCCACGGCAGGAACGGCAAGGGCGCGTCCACTCGAACGCGCTGCTCGCGCAACGGCAGTTCGAACTCGGGCACGTGGACGCCGCCTGCGCGAGCTGGAACGCCTTCCTCGACGACTACGTGCAGTTGAGCACGTCGCGGGGCGACGAACACTTCGACACGATGCGACGCCGTGTCCGCCCGTACGGACGTGTGCGGGCGGTACGTGAACTGACCGAGCGGGCCCGCGAAGTGGCCGCGTCGAAGGGGCAGGCGGCGTAAGCGGACTGAACGCTGCCGATGTGAAGGGAGCCGCATCTGATGACCGCCAGCGCCTTGGACCTGCGCCCCTTCACTCACGACGATCTGCCGGAGATCCGGCAGACGCTGATCGACGTGCACAACGAGGTCTATGCGGCGGAGATGGACGACGAGTTCAACCAGGAATTCCCTTGGTTCGTCGAGCACTGGGGCGGACATCCGGACTTCTCGTGCGTCATCGGGTACGACAGTGCCGAGATCGTGGGCTTCGCCTACGGAGCACCGGCCAAGCCGGGGCGGGAGTGGTGGCGTGAACACCTGGAGGTGGAGCCGGAGAAGTCCCGTACGTTCGCCTTCTCTGAGTTGATGGTGCGCGAGAAGTGGCGGAAGACGGGCGCTGCGGAGCGCTTGACCCGTGGCCTGCTGGACGGGCGGAGTGAAGCCCTTGCGGTGTTGCTGGTCGACGTGACACACCCGAAGGTGCAGGCCCTGTACGAGTCTTGGGGATTCCGGCGTGTGGGCACCCAACAGCCGTTCGCCGACTCCCCGGTGCTCGCGGTGATGCTGACCGAACTGCCGCTCGCCTAGGTGATCGATTTCAAGGGATGTCTGCGGAGGGTGCGATGGGGGCGGCGGCCGAAGCCGCCGCGAGGCGGTCAAGTGGCGTGCTGCCGGCCTTGGTTGTCGAGGTGGCAGCGGGAGGTCAGGCGTCAGGGGCGACTTCGGGGTGCGTGAACCGCACGGGCTTGGCCAGCGACCGGGCGTAGGAGATTTCGGCTCGGGTGCTGTCTCCGATGTAGTCGCCGACTACGAGCACCTCGTCAGCGAGCCGGATCTTCGCCCGGTGCAGATCGTCGAGTCGAACCTTCAGCGCCTCGGCCTCGACGGGATCGGGCCAATGTCCGTGCGGCGACTTCATGTCACTGCCCGGTTTGACGACGATCTTTCCGGCTTTCGTCTCGCGCAGATCGGCCTCGTTCATCTCGGTCATGAAGCGGGTGGAGCCGCAGATCGCGACGATACGCGGGAGGCTCAGCCGCTTCTTCGCGTCGGCGAGCTTCTCCTCGGGGGTGAGCAGTTGCGGGTATGACACTGGGGTTCCTCCTGGTGGTGTGGTCCAAGGGATGCCTGCGGGCCTGCGCCTGGACCTGGTGTACACCCTTCAGAACCTGCCCATCGCCTGCGCTCACCGACCCGTTGAAAAGATCATCTAGGCCAACGGCGCGCTCACGGGCAGGAGTTGCGGCTACAGGCGCGCACCTGCTTGAGCCCGAGGAGCCGGCCCACGACATCTGCTCGCTGCTGGCCCATGGCCCTGAACCGCTCGGCTCGGCCCGGCCCGGCCTGCGGTTTCCGCGTCGGAGCGACCCAAGACGTCCGACCAGCACGCGCGGACGTACGTCCGCCGCGCGCCCGCCCCTCTCCCATTAATCAAGTTTGACTAATCGCGCCGCATAGCCGACCCTTCCGGGGCAGGGACGAGAGCGCGCACGACGGTGCGCACGATGACGAGGAGGCACCGTGACCGAGGCGACGACGGACAGCACCGCGACCGAGCAGGATCACCGCGAACTGGAGGAGTGGTTCGCCCGCTACGACGCGCACGCGGCGAAGGCCGACGTCGAGGCCATGGCCTCCATGGCGGTCTTTCCGCTCAACCTCGTCACCGACGACGCCGGGCCCGGCACCGGGTGGGCCGGGCAGTGGAGCCGTGAGGAGTTCGTCCGCACCATGTCGGAGGTCATGGGCGGGGCCGGAGGGGAGGAGATCAGCTTCGAGTCCCGGCGTACTCCGCACTTCCTCAGCCGGAGCATGGCCGTCGTCTTCACCGAGTCGACGATGACGGCGGGCGGGCAGAGCCAGTCGATGCGCTACGCGGACGTCCTCGTCAAGCAGGACGGCGCGTGGTACTTCCAGACCATGCTGCAGAGCGGCTGGGCGGGGGTGCTCACCGGCGGGCGGAGCTGAGTCCGACGCTCCGCGCTCGTCCGGCGCGTGGCGACCCGCCGCGCGCCGGACGGCGTCCGAACACCGTCCGGACGCCGTCGAGTTCGGGCTGCTCCTTCCCTACCGACCCTGCCGACCCTGCCGTGCGGCGGACCGGTCGCGCACAGCGGCCCGTTCCGGCATCGGCGGCGGCGTGAAGTCCGTACGGGTCGTGCCGGAACGAACCGGTCCGGCGGCCCGGCTCCCGGCGGGGTCCTGCGCAGCAGACTCCTGCGCGGCCAGGACCTTCATCCGGCGGCCGGAGCGCCGGCCCGCCCACAGGACGACCAGCAGAGCCAGGCCGAAGAGCGGGTAGCCCATCAGGATCCTCGCGACGGCCAGCCAGCCGGTGCGGTCGTCGTCGTAGAGCCACTGCCAGACGGCGGAGCGGGCCGCGAAGACCGCCACGAGCGTGAGCGTGGCGATGTCGTAGTAGTGCCGTGAGGGCTTGTCCTTCAGCCAGGTGGTCCCGGTGCCGTTGAGCGTGCCCCAGACGATGCCCGCGAGGGGCTTACGCAGGAGGACCGAGAGCAGGAAGACCGCGCAGAGGGCGATGTTGCTCCAGATCCCGGTCAGGAAGAAGCCCTTGGCCGATCCGGTCTTCCAGGCGATGAACGCGGCGATCGCGACGCCGAACAGGCCGGAGAGCGCCGGGTAGACCGGCTCCTTGCGCACCAGGCGCAGTCCGGTGATCGCCAGTGCGACGGCGATGGCGGTGCCGATGGCGGCTTTCAGCCCGAGGAAGGAGTTGCCGATCACGAAGGCCGCGATCGGCAGCACCGAGTACACCAGGCCGGTCATGCCGCCCATCTGCTCCAGCGGTGTCTGTTTCGCCTTCGGTCCGGGGGTCACGGCGGGCGCGTGCGTCGGGTCGTCGGCCGGGCGGGCGGTGCCGGCCGGTGCGGTCTGTCCAGTCGGTTCGGTCATGATGCGAGATCAACTCACCAGGTAGTCGTGGTCTGTTGGGCTTTCGCGCGTACGGGGCCGGGCGCCGACGCGTGGTTCCGGCTACGCCGTCTCCGGATGTCCGCCCAGGTGACGGGCGAGGAAGCGGTCGGCCGCGCGGAACATGTCGATGTTGTTCTCCGGGTTCATGAAGGCGTGGCCCTCGTCGTCCTTGACCATGTACTCGACCTCGACGCCGCGGGCGCGCACGGCGCCGACGATCTGGTCCGACTCGGCCTTGACGACGCGGACGTCGTTGCCGCCCTGCACCACCAGCAGCGGCGTACGGATGTCGTCGACGCGGCTGACGGGCGAGCGGGCCCACAGGTCCGCCTCCTGCACGGGACGCTCGGGGTCGCCGGCGAACAGGTACCAGTTGTTGACCAGGTACGGCTTGACGAACTCCGGCACGGTCCGCAGGAAGGTGACGAGGTTGGAGATGCCGCAGAAGTCGACGGCGGCGGCGAACACGCCGGGCGTGAAGGAGACGCCGACCAGCGCGGCGTAGCCGCCGTAGGAACCGCCGAAGACCGCGACCCTGTCCGGGTCCGCGTAACCGGACCGCACGGCCCAGTCGACGCCGTCGACGAGGTCGTCGTGCATCTTGCCGGCCAACTCCCCGATGCCGGCCTTGAGGAACGCCTTGCCGTAGCCGGCCGATCCGCGGAAGTTGACCTGGAGCACCGCGTAGCCGCGGTTGGCCAGGAACTGCGCGACCGGATCGAACCGCCAACTGTCGCGGTGCCAGGGGCCGCCGTGTACGAGCAGGACCATCGGCAGCCCGCGCGGCTCCACCCCGACGGGCAGCGTCAGATACGAGGGCAGCTTCAGCCCGTCGCGCGCGGTGACCGTGACCGGCGTCATCGGGGCCATGGTCTCGGGGTCCAGATGCGGGAACGGCCGGAAGAGCAGCCGGCTCCGGCCCGTCGCGTGGTCGTAGTAGTACGTGGCGCCGGGGGCACGGTCGTGGTTGAAGGCGACGACCCAGCGCTGTCCGCTCTCGTCGGACGAGACGGCGGAGACCTCCCCCTCGCCCAGCGTCTCCAACTCCCGCAGTACGGCGGCGAAGTGGGGATCCAGCGCCCGTATCACCTGCCGCTCACCGAGGTAGCGCACCCCGAGCAGCTCTCCCGTGCGCCGGTCGAGGATGAGCGGCGACGGCAGCGCGGGGAAGACGACGGAGCGCATGTCGAGGTCGAAGACGGGGTGGCTGTCGACCTCGGTCTCCTCGCCGGTCGCCAGGTCGAGCCGCACCAGCCGGGTCCGGTCGCTGTCCCGGTTGGAGCCGATCCAGGCGCCGGTGCCGTCCGGGGTGAGCTGGAAGGGATGGACGTCCAGCGGATAGTCCTCGCCGGGGAACGTGACGACCGGACGCAGCTCCCCCGTCTCCGCGTCCCGCCTGGACAGTCGGATGTCGCCCTCCGCCGTCAGGCTGTGGGCGTAGAGGTCGCCGCCGGGGGTGTACAGCAGGTTGGAGACCTGGCCGGGGTTCTCCGCCACCATCGTCAACTCGCCCGTGGCGATGTCGAGTTCGTACAGGTCGAACTCCGCCGGGTTCCGGTGGTTCAGCCGTACGAGGGCCTTGCCGGGCCGGGCGTGCGGGAGCTCGAAGCCCGCTGCCCGCACTCCGGGGAAAGGGGTGAGATCGACCGCGGGGGCGTCCGGGTCGTCCAGGTCGACGCGGTAGAGGTGCCAGTTCTCGTCGCCGTCGCCGTCCTGCTCGTAGATCATCCAACGGGGGTCGTGTGTCCAGTGGTAGACGTGCACGCTGCGCTTGTCGTCCGCGGTGACACAGCGCGCCTCCCCGTCCCGATCGGCGCTCTCCACCCAGATGTTCAGCCGCTCCCGCCACGGTGCGAGGTAGGCGATCCTGCCGCCGTCGGGCGATATCGACGCGCGGGTACGTACGGGTGGGCCGAAGAAGTCCTCGGCGGCGAGGTGCGGGACCTCGCGCTCGACTGCGGTCATACGGCCGCTCCTTCCGGTTCGTCTGCGTCGGCCGGGGCGCTCGCCCGCGTCGGCCGGTACGCGAAGTCCTGGTCGCGTTCGGGGTGTTCGGAGTTCTCGTCGTGGGTGCTCGTCGTGTGCGGGGTCCTCGGGGGTCCGCGGCGGCGTCGTGCGGCGACGGTCGTCAGTCGACGGGGTCGCCGACCGCCCCGCCGGTGGCCGTGCGGATCACCCGGGCGTAGCGGCGTGAGAGGGCCGTCACGTCCTCGAACTCCGTGAGGTCGGCGCCGGAGAGGATGGCGGCGCCGATGTGCTCGTCCATGACGCGGATGACCGCCGCGGAGGCCGCGGCGTGCAGCCGTACCTCCAGGTCGTCGGCGGGGCGCCGCAGACGGCCGGCGATGATCGCGCACATCTCCTGCTGCGTCTGTTCGCAGGCCATCAACCACGCGGTACGCAGGGCCGGTTCGGTGTCGGCGAGCCGGATCATCTTCATGGCGAGCATCTCGTCGGCGAGGTCGACGGGCGGTGCCTCGGTGCGGAGCCTGCTCAGCTCCGCGTCCAGGTGCTCTTCGAGGGAGCGGTGCCGGGGCCAGCTCCGCAGCACCGTCAGCAGGGTCACGACGCCCTGCATGACGATCGGTTCGGCACAGCTCTCCTTGCTGCGGAAGTGCCGCCAGATGGTGCGCGTGGACAGGCCGACGGCCTGCGCGATCTGGTCGCCGCTCGTGCCGGCGACGCCCTGCTCCCAGAACAGGCGCGCCGCCTCCCGGGAGATCTCCAACCGCAGCCTCGCGCGCCGGTGTTCGCTCATGGATCCACCGCTGCGCTTCTCCGTCGTCATGGCGCCGCCCACCTCTCGTCTGTCGCCACGCGACACTATGTCACTTAGTGACACAGCCGTCCAGTGCGGGATCCGGAAGCGCTTCGGGATCCGTAGGACGGCATGGGGCAGCGGCTCCGGGCAGCGCGGGATGCACGCCGCGCGGAGCGGAATAGGGCGGGGCGGAGCAGTGCGGTGCGGGTCAGTGCGGGGCGGGGCGGTGGTCGCCCCTCGTGGGCGGGCCTAACGGCGGGCGGAGCTGAGCCCGTTCGCGCCGTGCACCGGCCCGTGTTCCGGGCGGCTGTCCCGTACGGACGGCCCCCGATGGATCGGGGTGTGCGCCCCGGTGAGCGGGATGCCGCTGCCCCCGTGCCGTACGGCCACGATCTCGGCGGCTATCGAGACGGCCGTCTCCTCGGGCGTACGGGCGCCGAGGTCGAGACCGATCGGCGAGCGCAGCCGGGCGAGTTGGGCCTCGCCCACGCCCGCCTCGCGGAGCTGCTCCAGCCGTGCCAGATGCGTACGGCGCGAGCCCATGGCACCGACGTAGGCGACGGGCAGCCGCAACGCCCGTTCCAGCAGCGGCACATCGAACTTCGCGTCGTGCGTCAGGACGCACACGACCGTACGGGAGTCCAGCTCCTGGGAGTCGAGATAGCGGTGCGGCCACTCGACGACGACCTCGTGTGCGTCGGGGAAGCGGGAGGCGGTCGCGAAGACCGGACGGGCGTCGCAGACGGTGACCCGGTAGCCGAGGAAGGCCCCCGCGCGTGCCAGCGCGGCGGCGAAGTCGATCGCGCCGAAGACCAGCATCCGCGGCGGCGGCGCGCTCGACTCCACCAGCAGCGTCACCGCGGGACCGCACAGCGGGTCGCCGTCGGCGGCGGCGCCCGGTCCGCCGGAGCCGGGCGGTCCGCCCTGGGTGCCCGTCTCGACGGTGGCG
>NZ_LJGW01000072.1 GCF_001751255.1 Streptomyces nanshensis
CGCAGCGCGGGCGGCAGCGGACCGTACTCGGCGGCCACCCGCCAGGAGAGCAGCAGCACGGCCTCGTCGTCGCGGGACCCGGAACCGTCCGAACCCGAACCGCCGGGCCCGGAACCGCCGGCGGCCGCGTCCGGGCCCAAGTGCCCGCCGGGAGCCGCCTGTTCACCGGAGCCGACGCCCGAGCCCGCCGCGNCACCGGAGCCGACGCCCGAGCCCGCCGCGTCCGCCGAATCCGCCGCGTCCGGCTCAGGCCCGCCCCCGGCCACCTCCTCCGGGAGCCGCATCATCCGCAGGTCCGCCGCACGTACCGTCAGCCGGTGCAGCGCCAGTACGCCCGCCACCGCGGGCAGCACTCCCATCGCGTACGCACCGCTCCCGGCGCCGCCCACCGGCATCCCCGGTGCCTCGTCGTCCGCGTCCGGATGGGCGCCCGGCTGCCCGGGGCCGGGGCGGACGGGCACGGTGACCAGCAGTTCGGCGCCGACCGGACCGCTGTGCTCCTCCTGCCCCTCGTACGCGTCGTGCTCGCCGTGCTCGCCGCGAGCCTCGCGCTTCTCCTCCGGGACGTTCCCGGAGGTGCGCCGTGCCGCGCTCAGCGTGAGCGCCGGACCCCGTCTGCGCCATGACTCGACCGCGAGCCGCTCGGCCTCCGCGGACGGTACGAACGGCTCGGTGTGCTCCTCGACGGCCTCCCCTGCCAGCACCCCGGAGACCCGCTTGACCAGGTCCGCGACGAGGGTGCCCCGCCAGGCCGACCAGGCCGCGGGCCCGGTGGCCAGCGCGTCCGCCTCCGTCAGGGCATGCAGCAGTTCGAGCGTGCGGACGCTTCCGACGGCGTCCGCGACGGAACGGATCGTGGCCGGGTCGTCCAGGTCGCGCCGCGTCGCCGTCTCCACGAGCAGCAGATGGTGGCGTACGAGCCGGGCCAGGACGTCCGCGTCGCGCGTGCCGAAGCCCATGCGGCCCGCCATGTCGTGGGCGATGGTCTCCCCCACGATCGAGTGGTCGCCGGGCCAGCCCTTGCCGATGTCGTGCAGCAGCGCCGCGACGAGCAGCAGGTCCGGCCGCTGCACGCGCCGCGTCAGCGCCGAGGCGCGCACCGCGGTCTCCACGAGATGACGGTCGACGGTGAAGCGGTGCACGGGGTTGCGCTGCGGGCGGCAGCGCACCCGCTCCCAGTCCGGCAGCAGCCGGCTGACGAGTCCCCCGGCGTCCAGCGCCTCCCACACGGGCACCGTCGCCTCGCCCGCGCCGAGCAGGGTGACGAACTCCTCGCGGGCCTCCGCGGGCCACGGCAGCGGAAGGTTCGGCGCCGCGGCGAGCCGGCGTACGGCGGGCAGTGCCAGCGGCAGCCGGGCCTGTGCGGCTGCGGCGGCGGCACGCAGCGGCAGTACGGCGTCCCGCTCGGGCCGTGCCGTACGGGCGAGGACCGCCTCGCCCCCGTGCTCGACGACGCCGTCGGCCAGCGGCGTACGCTCCCGCGCGGACGGTCCCCGCGAGGAGGACCCGCGGCGCCCGCCGTCCCTCGCCCCGAGGACCCGGCCCACTTCGCGCCAGGTCACATCGGCGGCATAGGAGATCGTGCGGGCCGCCTCGTAGACCTGCCGCAGCAGGGCGTCCGCGTCCGCGAGGCCCAGCTCCGCGGCGACCTGGTCCTGGTCCTGGAGCGCGAGCCGGTCGGTGGCACGCCCCGTGGAGAGATGGAGCGCGTCGCGTACGTCGAGCAGCGTCTCGCGGGCCCGCGCCAGTCCGTCGCGCGGAGCGTCGGCGAGCCAGGAGGCGGCGACGGCCCGCAGCGCGGTGGCGTCCCGGAGCCCGCCGCGGGCCTCCTTCAGATCGGGTTCCAGCAGAAAGCGCAACTCGCCGTGCATGCGGGCCCGTTCCGCGGCCGTCTCGCGCAGCTCCGGCAGCCGTGCCGCGGCGCGGGCGCGCCACTGGGCGAGGGCGGTGGCGCGCAGTTGGGCGGTGAGCGTCCCGTCGCCCGCGATGTGCCGCGCGTCCAGCAGCCCGAGCTGCACCTTGAGGTCCTCGCGCGCGGTGGCCTGCGCCTCGTCGGGCGTACGCACGGAGTGGTCCAGCGAGATCCCCAGGTCCCAGACCGGATACCAGAGCCGGTCGGCGATCCGCGCGATGCCGTCGGGTCCGGCGATGCCGTCGTGCAGCAGAAGCAGGTCGAGGTCGCTGCGCGGGGAGAGTTCACCGCGTCCGTAGCCGCCGACGGCGACCAGGGCGACGCCCGGTCCGGCGTCGCCCAGCA
>NZ_LJGW01000104.1 GCF_001751255.1 Streptomyces nanshensis
GTGCAGCTCTGAAACCACAACCACCAGCACCACGGTTGGTTTGATATGTGAAGAGTGCGCTGACAACACACGACACGAGTTTCCCCCCTTAGCCCTGCTGTGGGTGTGTGGGGGGTGTGTTTCGGTGGTCATAGCGTGAGGGAAACGCCCGGATCCTTTCCGAACCCGGAAGCTAAGCCTTACTGCGCCGATGGTACTGCATGCGGGAGCGTGTGGGAGAGTAGGACACCGCCGAACTCCTTGTATAGGGGCTGTGGTTCCTGGACTGTTCAGTTCGGGAGCCACAGCCCTTTTTCATGTCGTCACCCGGAGTTCATTTTGCGCCCGCACCATCGGCGCCATGAGCGCGACTGAGATCACAGCCGTCGGGATAGGAAGCGGAGACGAGGTTGTGGTGCCGGCCTTCGGGGGTGCCGAAGTGGCGGATGCCGTAAGGGCGTTGGGGGCGCGTCCCGTGTTCGCGGATATAGATCCGCTGAGCTTCTGCTTGTCCCCCGCGGCGGTGGAGTCCGCCGCGACGGACCGGACGGTCGCCATCGCGCCCGTGCATCTCTTCGGGCACCCCGCGGACATGGTGTGTCTGCACGAGGTGGCGCAGCGGCGAGGGCTGCGGGTGATCGATCCGGACGACGGGCCGGGCGTGGTGTCCGTCGACGCCGTCCGGCGGCGGCAGTTCGCCGACTATCTGGACCGGCGGCTGCGAGGCGTGGTGAAGCCGCGCGTCGCGCTCGGTGTGCAGCACGCGTTCACGGAGTACGTGGTGCGGGTGCCGGGCAACGGGCGGCCGGACCGGGACGCGTTCAAGCGTGCGCTCCGCGCGCGCGGAGTGGCGTGCTACGTACCGGTGAAGATCCCCGCGCACCGCACGGCGGAGTTCCGTACGGACGTGTGGCTGCCGGAGTCGGAGCGGGCCGCGGACGAGACACTGGCGCTGCCGCTGGAGACGTCCATGACGAAGCGGGATCTCCACCGGCTCGTCTCCGCGTGCAACGGCCTTGGCGGGCTGATGGATTCGGCCTGACGGCCGTCGGCGTACGGAGCACTCTGCCGGGTCGGGTAAGATCGTCGTCGCCGAACGGCGCCCCAATAGCTCAGTCGGCAGAGCGTCTCCATGGTAAGGAGAAGGTCAACGGTTCGATTCCGTTTTGGGGCTCGGAGCATATGAGTTGAGAGGGGGCTTCCGTCCGCGGACGGAAGCCCCCTCTCGTATGTCTGCGTCCTTCCCGCCTATTCGGGGACGCGCATCGCGAGGATGGCCATGTCGTCGGACGGTGCCGCGCTCGCGAAGCGTTCGACGGCGCGCATGATCCGGGCGGCCACCGCGCCCGCCGTCAGGCCCGTACAACTCGTCAGCACCTCGGCGAGGCCGTCGTCGCCCAACATGCGGGTGCCTTCGCGGCGTTCGGTCACGCCGTCCGTGACGCACAGCAGCACATCGCCCGGGTCGAGGACGACCGTCTGCTCGTACAGCTCCAGGTCGTCCATCACGCCGAGGAGCGGCTGCGGATCGGCGGCCGGTTCGACGCTGCCGTCCTGGCGCAGACGCAGCGGCAGCGGATGGCCCGCGCAGACCACCTTGAGCTCGGCGCTGCCGTCGGGCTGCGGCCTCAACTCCCCGTACAGCAGCGTCAGAAAGCGGCTGCGGGCGCCCTCGTCGAGGATCGCGGTGTTGAGCCGGTCCAGTACGGCGGGGCCGCCGAGGCCCTCGCGGGCGAGCAGGCGCAGGGCGTGCCGCGCCAGGCCCGTTACGGCGGCGGCCTCCGGTCCCGTGCCGCAGACGTCGCCGATCGCGAAGCCGTAGGTGTCCTCGGAGATGTCGAACAGGTCGTAGAAGTCGCCGCCGACCTCGTTGCCCTCGCCCGCCGCGCGGTAGATGACCTCGACCTCGACGCCGCCGCTGACCTCGGGCAGTTCGGGCGGGAGCAGGCTGCGCTGGAGGGACTGGCTGATGGCCGTACGTTCCGAGTAGAGGCGGGCGTTGTCGAGGGCGAGCGCGGCACGGCGGGAGAGGTCCTCGGCGAGTTCGAGGATCTCCTGACGGAAGCGCTCCTCCGCGGGCTTGCCCAGCGTCAGCATGCCGATGACGCGGTTGCGGGCGACGAGGGGGAGGACGACGGTCTCGCCGCCCACCGCCGTCGCGGTGGCCCGGGTCGAGCCGGGCGAGAAGTGCTCCTCCTCGCCGAGGACCACCGAACGCAGCGAGCTGCGCAGGGCCGCGGAGTGCGCGGCGTCGGACGGTGCGCTCCACACGCGGGCGCCCGGAGTGGGCACCGGGTCCGGCGGATCGACCTTGCTGAGCAGTGCCTTGAGGTGGTCGATGCGGTCCTCGTCCTCGTGCAGCACGTAGGAGAGCTTGGGGTCGGAGCCCGGCTCGGCGACGGTGTAGACGGCGCACCAGGCGGCGAGCGTGGGGACCGTCATCTGCGCCATCAGCGCCAGCGTCTGGTCGCGGTCGAGCGTGCCGGCCAGCAGGTCGGACGCCTCGACGAGGAAGGACAGCGAGCCGCGGCGCAGCCGCTCCAGCTCGGTCAGCCGGGCCCGTTCGACGGCGAGCGCGATGCGGTCGGCGGCGAACTGGAGGCGCAGCGCCTCCTCGTTGGTGTAACGGCCGGGTGACTCGGTGGCCACGCCCAGTGAACCGGTCAGCCGCCCCTCGACCTTGAGCGGGACGGTGACCACGGAGCGCATGCCCGTGCCCGCGAGCAGCGGGACCGCGCCCGGTACGACCGTGAGGTCCTCGTGTACGGAGGGCATGCGCGCGGATCCGTACCGTCCCGTGCCGGCCTCGACCGGTACGCGGGCGAAGCGCTGGCGGGCAGAGGGCAGGCCCGTGGAGGCGCGGACCTCCAGTTCCGTCTCGTCGTCGGTGGCGAGCAGGAGGTAGGCGGAGTCGCCGTCGAGCATGTCGCGGGCACGCTCCACCGTTCGCTGGAGCAATCCGTCGAGGTCGTCCGGTGCCGGCGAACCGATAAAGATTTCGAAGGGGTCACCGTGGGTCTCGCCGGTTTCCTGCCGGCTCGCGGAGTCCGGCGCGGGAGTGCGCAACGGCGACTGGAGAACGGCCCGTTCGTGGTCGCGTACCAGCAGGCACACCGTGGACGGCTCCCCGTCGCTGTCACGCACGCGCAGGTGGGAGGCGTAGACGGGGATCGTACGGCCGTCGGCGTCCCGCAGCCCGTAGGAGCCCTCCCAGCGGGAGAGCTGCAGCGCCTCGGCGATGCCGGTGCTGGTGCCCGGGGTGTGGGGCCATGCGGCGAAGTCGTTGAGGGGCTTGCCGATGACCTGGTCCGCCGGGTAACCGAAGAGCTGCTGTGCGTCGTCGTTCCAGGCGGCGATGGCGCCGCCGCGGTCGATCTGGACGACGGCGACGAGGACGCGGGTGTCGGCGACCGGCAGTGCGTCGTCGGGCAGCGCGGGGCCCGCCGCACGCGTGCCCACGGGACGTTCGGGCAGGTCGAGGCTGAACCAGACGCGCTTGTCGGCGGCCGTGTAGTCGACGCCCCAGTGGGAGGCGAGAGCGGCGCACAGCAGCAGTCCCCGGCCTCCTTCGCGGTCCGGGCTGCCGAGGATGTGCGCCGGGTCCTGCAGGGGCAGTTCGCGCTCCGGGTAGCGGTCGACGACCTCGATGCGTACGCCCTCGCCGTCGCGCAGGCACACGACTTCGGCGGCCGTGCCCGCGTGTACGACGGCGTTGGTGACGAGTTCGCTGGTCAGCACGACGGCGTCGTCGACGATGTCGCCCAGCCCCCACCCCTGGAGGGTGTCCCGCACGAAGGCGCGGGCCGTCGCGACGGAACGTCCGACAGGCTCGAACGTGGCCGCTGCCCTCGCGGTGATCACTCGTCTCCCCTTGTATCGCTGATCGCTGCCCGTCCGCACACCGGCCGCGTCCCGCGGTGTGTGCTGCGTCGCGATGACGGGCGCTCCCGGGCCGCCCTGAGCCGGGTCCGCCGGGCCGGCGCCGTTGCCCCCGGCCGGGAGGCCCGCGTCGCCGTCAGCGGGCATGCTCCCGCGCTCGGCGCTCTGTTCTTGCGTCACCCGCGGCGCCCCTCCGTTGCCTTTCATGCTCTCGCAGCCGCCCGCCCTGACCGTGCGCTTCCACACGACTCGCACTTTTCGCACTCTGTCCGCAACACGGGACGGATGGACAGCCGGGAGCCAGGTTACTTACGTTCGCAGTGTGCGCGGGTGCCGGATCCAGTGTGTTTTCCGTCCGGGGTGTGTGGAGAGCCGTGTGCCATGCTGCCGAACTGTTATCGCCTGGTTCGGGCAGGGTGAAACACTGGGAAGGCTCGAAGCAGAAGCCCGGGTATGACGGCAGTACGGTCGACCCTTCGGGAGGGACACGGTGGAGTCTGGCGCAGCGGTGCGCAGCAAGAGTGCGCGCGCGAAAGGCAGCCGCTCCCGGAAGAGCGGGACGATCGAGGTGGACGCGGCGTCGGTCAACCGGCTGCTGACGGCTCTGACGGCGATGCGGGACGGTAACTTCCGTAAACGCCTCACCGTCACCGGTGACGGGCCCATGGCCGAGATCGCCGCCGTCTTCAACGAGGTGGCCGACCAGAATCTCCATCTGACCGGGGAGCTGGCCCGCGTACGGCGGGTGGTGGGCCGCGAGGGGAAGCTGACGGAGCGGCTGGAGACCGGTACGTGCGAGGGGTCGTGGGCCGCGGCCATCGACGCGTCGAACGCCCTGGTCGAGGACTTGGTGCGGCCCGTCTCCGAGGTCGGCAGGGTGCTCACCGCGGTCGCGGAGGGCGATCTGGAACAGCGCATGGATCTGCGCTCGCGCGGCGCGGACGGCAGCGGACGGCCGCTGCGCGGCGAGTTCCTGAAGGTCGGCCGTACGGTCAACGGACTCGTCGATCAACTCTCGGCGTTCACGGACGAAGTGACGCGCGTCGCGAGCGAGGTCGGCACGGAGGGGAAGCTCGGCGGCCAGGCGCGGGTGCGCGGCATGTCCGGTTCCTGGAAGGACCTGACGGACTCCGTCAACACGATGGCGTCCCGGCTGACGGCTCAGGTGCGGGACATCGCGCTGGTGACGACCGCCGTCGCCAAGGGCGATCTGTCACGCAAGGTCACCGTCCATGTGGCCGGTGAGATGCTCGAGTTGAAGAACACCGTCAACACGATGGTCGACCAGCTCTCCTCCTTCCAGTCGGAGGTGACGAGGGTCTCCCGCGAGGTCGGCACCGAGGGCGAACTCGGCGGCCAGGCCCGGGTGCAGGGCGTCGCGGGCGTCTGGAAGGACCTCACGGACTCCGTCAACCTCATGGCGGGCAACCTCACCTCGCAGGTACGCGAGATCGCGCAGGTGACGACGGCGGTCGCCAACGGCGACCTGTCGCAGAAGATCACGGTGAACGCACGCGGCGAGGTCGCCCAGCTCGCCGAGACGATCAACACGATGACGGAGACGCTCCGTACGTTCGCCGACGAGGTGACGCGTGCGGCCAACGAGGTCGGTACGGAGGGCGTACTCGGCGGTCAGGCGCAGGTGCCCGGCGCCGCCGGCATCTGGAAGGACCTCACCGACTCGGTGAACACCGCCTTCCGCAACCTCACCGCGCAGGTGCGGGACATCGCGCAGGTGACGACGGCGGTGGCGAACGGCGATCTGTCGCAGAAGGTGACCGTGGACGTCTCCGGCGAGATGCTGGAGCTGAAGACGACGGTCAACACGATGGTCGACCAGCTCTCGTCCTTCGGCGCCGAAGTGACCCGCGTCGCGCGGGAGATCGGCGTCGAGGGCGAACTCGGCGGCCAGGCGCAGGTGCCCGGCGCGGGCGGCACCTGGAAGGACCTCACCGACTCGGTGAACACCGCCTTCCGCAACCTCACCGGACAGGTGCGCAACATCGCGCAGGTGACGACGGCGGTGGCGAACGGCGATCTGTCGCAGAAGGTCGCCGTGGACGTCTCCGGCGAGATGCTGGAGCTGAAGACGACGGTCAACACGATGGTCGACCAGCTCTCGTCCTTCGGCGCCGAAGTGACCCGCGTCGCGCGGGAGATCGGCGTCGAGGGCGAACTCGGCGGCCAGGCGCAGGTGCCCGGCGCGGGCGGCACCTGGAAGGACCTCACCGACTCGGTGAACACCGCCTTCCGCAACCTCACCGGACAGGTGCGCAACATCGCGCAGGTGACGACGGCGGTGGCGAACGGCGATCTGTCGCAGAAGGTCGCCGTGGACGTCTCCGGCGAGATGCTGGAGCTGAAGAACACCGTCAACACGATGGTGGATCAGCTCAGTTCGTTCGCCGAGCAGGTCACGAGGATGGCCCGGGACGTCGGTACGGAGGGACGGCTGGGCGGCCAGGCACGCGTCGACGGCGTCTCCGGTACGTGGAAGGACCTCACCGACTCCGTCAACTTCATGGCGGGCAACCTGACGTCGCAGGTCCGCAATATCGCGCAGGTGACGACGGCGGTGGCCCGCGGCGACCTCTCTCAGAAGATCGAGGTCGACGCCCGCGGCGAGATCCTCGAACTGAAGAACACCATCAACACGATGGTCGACCAGCTCAGCGCGTTCGCCGAGCAGGTCACCCGGGTCGCCCGCGAGGTCGGCACGGAGGGACGGCTCGGCGGTCAGGCCCAGGTGCCGGGCGTGGCCGGCGTCTGGCGCGATCTGACGGACTCCGTGAACGGCATGGCCGGCAACCTCACGGACCAGGTGCGCAACATCGCGCAGGTGGCCACCGCGGTCGCGCGCGGCGACCTCTCGCAGAAGATCACCGTGGACGCGCGCGGGGAGATCCTGGAGCTGAAGAACACCCTCAACACGATGGTGGACCAGCTCTCTTCGTTCGCGGAGCAGGTGACGCGGGTGGCCCGCGAGGTGGGCACCGAGGGCATCCTCGGCGGCCAGGCGGAGGTCAAGGGCGTCTCGGGTACGTGGAAGGACCTCACGCAGTCCGTCAACTTCATGGCGAACAACCTGACGTCGCAGGTGCGCAACATCGCGGAGGTCACCACGGCGGTCGCGCAGGGCGATCTGTCGAAGAAGATCACCGTGGACGCGAAGGGCGAGATCCTCGCGCTGGTGACGACGGTCAACACGATGGTGGACCAGCTCAGTTCGTTCGCGGAGCAGGTCACCCGCGTCGCCCGTGAGGTCGGCACGGAGGGCATGCTCGGCGGTCAGGCGCGGGTGCCGGGCGTCACCGGCATCTGGAAGGACCTCAGCGAGAACGTCAACCTGATGGCGAACAACCTCACCAGCCAGGTCCGTAACATCTCGCAGGTCGCGACCGCGGTCGCCAACGGCGACCTGACGAAGAAGGTCACGGTCGAGGCGAGCGGCGAGGTCGAGCAGCTCGCGGACACCCTCAACACGATGGTCACGGCGCTCTCCACGTTCGCCGAGGAGGTCACCCGCGTCGCCCGCGAGGTCGGCACGGACGGCGTCCTGGGCGGCCAGGCACGGGTCGCCGGAGTCGCCGGTACGTGGAAGGACCTGACGGAGTCGGTGAACTCCATGGCGTCCAACCTCACCGGACAGGTCCGCAACATCGCCATGGTCACCACCGCCATCGCCCGCGGTGACCTCACCAAGAAGATCGACATCGAGGCCAACGGCGAGATCCTGGAGCTGAAGACGACGATCAACACGATGGTCGACCAGCTCTCCTCCTTCGCCGAGCAGGTGACCCGGGTGGCCCGAGAGGTGGGCACCGAGGGCCAGTTGGGCGGCCAGGCACGCGTACGCGGCGTCGCGGGCACGTGGAAGGACCTCACCGACTCGGTGAACGAGATGGCCTCCAACCTCACCCGGCAGATGCGGGCGATCGCCGACGTCGCCACCGCCGTGACCCGCGGCGACCACAACGTACGCATCGACGTCGAGGCGGCCGGTGAGATCCTCCAGCTCCAGGGCTACATCAACACGATGATCGCCAACCTCCGCGAGACGACCCTCGCCAACCAGGAGCAGGACTGGCTCAAGGGCAACCTCGCGCGCATCTCCGGCCTCATGCAGGGCCGCCGCGACCTCAACGACGTCGCCGGGCTGATCATGAGCGAGCTGACGCCCGTCGTCTCGGCGCAGCACGGCGCCTTCTTCCTCGCGTACTCCACCGGCGAGGACAAGGAGGACGTGGGCGTCGGCGCGGACCACAGCGCCGACGCCAACTACGAGCTGCGCATGGTGGGCAGTTACGGCTACTCGACCGACACCATGCCGACGACGTTCACGCCCGGGGAGTCTCTGATCGGCACGGCGGCCAAGGAGGCGCGGACGATCCTCGTCGAGAACGCGCCGCCCGGCTATCTGAAGATCTCCTCCGGGCTGGGGGAGGCGCCGCCCGCGCACGTCATCGTGCTGCCCGTGGTCTTCGAGGGGACGATCCTCGGCGTGATCGAGCTGGCGGCTTTCCAGCCCTTCGCGCAGATCCAGAAGGACTTCCTCAACCAGATCGCCGAGATGATCGCCACGAGCGTCAACACGATCAGCGTCAACACCAAGACGGAGCTGCTGCTTCAGCAGTCGCAGGAGCTGACGGAGCAGCTACGGGAGCGCTCCGAGGAGCTGGAGAACCGGCAGCGCGCCCTCCAGGAGTCCAACGCACAGCTCGAGGAGAAGGCCGAGCAGCTCGCGCAGACCAACAGCGACATCGAGATCAAGAACAGGGAGATCGAAGAGGCGCGGCAGGTGCTGGAGGAGCGCGCCGAGCAACTGTCGGTCTCGATGCGCTACAAGTCGGAGTTCCTGGCGAACATGAGCCACGAACTGCGTACGCCGCTCAACTCGCTGCTCATCCTGGCGAAGCTGCTCGCGGACAACGCGGAGGGCAATCTCTCCCCGAAGCAGGTCGAGTTCGCCGAGACGATCCACGGCGCCGGATCCGATCTGCTCCAGCTCATCAACGACATCCTCGACCTGTCCAAGGTCGAGGCGGGCAAGATGGACGTCAGCCCCACGCGCATCGCGCTCGTCCAGCTCGTCGACTACGTGGAGGCCACCTTCCGCCCGCTGACGGCGGAGAAGGGGCTGGACTTCTCCGTACGCGTCTCACCGGAGCTGCCCGCCACGCTGCACACCGACGAGCAGCGGCTGCTCCAGGTGCTGCGCAACCTGCTGTCCAACGCGGTCAAGTTCACCGACACCGGCGCCGTCGAGCTGGTGATCCGCTCGGCGCACGCGGACGTTCCCGAGGTCATCAGGGAGCAGATGCTGGAGCACGGTTCGCTGCTGGACGCCGACGCGGAGCTGATCGCGTTCTCGGTGACCGACACCGGCATCGGGATCGCCGCGAGCAAGATGCGGGTGATCTTCGAGGCGTTCAAGCAGGCGGACGGCACGACGAGCCGCAAGTACGGCGGTACGGGCCTGGGCCTGTCCATCAGCCGGGAGATCGCGCGGCTGCTGGGCGGCGAGATCTACGCGGCCAGCGAGCCGGGCCGCGGCTCCACCTTCACGCTCTATCTGCCGCTGCACCCGACCGAGCTGCCGCCGCAGGGCTATGCGCAGATCGGCTCGGGCACCCTGGCCATCTCGGCCGCCGCGGAGACGGGAGCGGCCGCGGCGGAGCGCATCCGGCCGCTGGAGCGCGTCGAGGAGGAACCGGCCGAACTGACGGGCGGGGACGAGGAGTCCGGCTACGGCGGCTCGGCTGCCGGCGCCGCCGAGTTGGAAAGCGGAGCAGCCGGCGAGGGCCCGGAGAGCGCGGAGGCCGGAGCCCACGGCACACAGGAGCAGCACGAGCAGTCCGCGAACGACATCGCCGCATCCGAAGCGGAACGGGCCGCGGCCTCGCTCGTACGCCGCCGGAAGCAGCGCAACGCCACCGAGCCCGAGCAGCAGCCGGAACTGCCGCCGGAGGCACAGCCCGAGCCGCGCGCCCTCCAGAACGGACGCGGCACCAGGGGCGCCCAGCAGGGCCGTACGGCCACGGGCACCGGCTCCGGACCGGGCGGCGGCAGGACGGCCGACGCGTCCGCCGGACGGCAGGAGAGCGGCGACGAGGCATGGCTGCACAGCGGACAGGACCTGGTGGACCCGGGCCCCGGCGGGGACTTCGGAGGTGAGAAAGTCCTCATCGTCGACGACGACATCCGCAACGTCTTCGCCCTGACGAGCGTGCTCGAACAGCACGGACTCCAGGTGCTGTACGCCGAGAACGGCCGCGAGGGCATCGAGGTGCTCGAACAGCACGACGACGTGACCGTGGTGCTGATGGACATCATGATGCCGGAGATGGACGGCTACGCGACGACGGCGGCGATTCGCAAGATGCCGCAGTTCGCGGGGCTGCCGATCATCGCGCTGACGGCCAAGGCCATGAAGGGCGACCGGGAGAAGAGCATCGAGGCAGGGGCGTCCGACTACGTCACGAAACCCGTGGACACCGACCATCTGCTCGCCGTCATGCAGGAGTGGATGAGCGCGCGTTGATGTGGCACGGTGCTGGTAGCAGCCGGTCGCTGACGCAGTGTGCCGACGACGTGTGGAAGCACGGTCGGCCGGGAACCTATCGGTCTTCTGAGACGTTTTTGCTGTGTGCACAGTGACATCACGGTGACAGGGTGTGGCGAACACCGGCGTGCGGCTACGATGACCCGCACAAGGACGGGCGGCGCTGTCGTTGAACGGCCCCCAGGGGCGGCGTCCGACAGACTGCCGGGGCGAGGAGGACGGGCCATGGTGCAGAAGGCCAAGATCCTCCTGGTCGATGACCGGCCGGAGAATCTGCTGGCGCTGGAGGCCATTCTCTCCGCGCTCGATCAGACGCTGGTGCGGGCATCGTCAGGGGAGGAAGCGCTCAAGGCGCTGCTGACGGACGACTTCGCGGTCATTCTGCTCGATGTGCAGATGCCCGGCATGGACGGCTTCGAGACGGCGGCCCACATCAAGCGCCGGGAGCGCACGCGCGACATCCCGATCATCTTCCTCACGGCCATCAACCACGGTCCGCACCACACCTTCCGGGGATATGCGGCGGGCGCCGTCGACTACATCTCCAAGCCCTTCGACCCGTGGGTGCTGCGCGCCAAGGTCTCCGTCTTCGTCGAGCTGTACATGAAGAACGTCCAGCTCCGTGAGCAGGCGTCGCTGCTGCGGCGGCAGTTGGAGAACGGGAACGGCTCGGGTGCCTCCGGCCAGGCGGCGTCCGAGAGCACGGAGGCCGAGGAGGGCGCCGAGTCCCCGGGGCTGCTGTCCGAGCTGTCCGCACGGCTGGCCGCCGTGGAGGAGCAGGCCGAGGCGCTGTCCAAACAGCTCGGCGACAACGCGGAGTCGGCGACCGTCGCCACGGCCGCGCACCTCGAACGGAAGATCACCGGCCTGCGAAGAGCCCTCGACGCCCTGGAACCGGGGGCCGGAGGCGGCGCGTCGGCGCAGGTGCCCTCGCAGAACTGACCGTGTACTCGGCCGCGCGCCGGCGGAACTGCCGTGCGGCGGTGCGGAGTTCGCCACCCTTTCGTGTCACATGACTCGCACGCCGCACCGCCGTACGACGTGACGTGGGCCGCAAGGCGTCGCTGTGTCCCCGTGAGCGCCCATGAGAGCGAGCCAGCCTGAGAGCCCGTCAGGCGGGCGCCGGAGTACGCCCGGTGGCGCCGGGAGCCGCCGTCGCCCCGGCCGTTCCGCCCGTGCGCACTGCACAGCCGTTCGTGCCCCGACAGCCCGACGACGGTAACCTCACCACCATGGCCCCTCGTACGTCCGGCTCCGGAAAGGCAGCCAAGAAAGCGCCCGCGAAGAAGGCTGCCGCGAAACGGGCTCCCGCGAAGAAGGCGCCGGCGAAGAAGGCCACCGCCAAGAAGGCTCCGGCCAAGGCGAAGGCCAAGTCCGCGCCCAAGCCCGCCCCGTCACCCACCGGCGGCATCTACCGCCTCGTGCGCGCCTGCTGGCTCGGCGTCGCCCACACGCTGGGAGCGGTGCTGCGCGGCATAGGGCGCAGCACCAAGGGGCTCGATCCGGCGCACCGCAAGGACGGACTGGCGCTGCTGCTGGTCGGTGTGGCGCTGATCGTCGCCGCGGGCACCTGGTCCAACCTCCAGGGCACCGTCGGCGACCTGGTGAAGATGCTCGTCACCGGCGCCTTCGGACGGCTCGATCTGCTGGTGCCCGTGCTGCTCGGCGTGATCGCCGTACGGCTGATCCGCCATCCCGAGAAGCCGGAGGCCAACGGCCGTATCGTCGTGGGACTTTCGGCGCTCGTCATCGGCGGGCTCGGCCTCGTCCACATCGCCTGCGGTGCGCCCGGACGGGGCGCGGGCGAGAGCGCGATCCAGGACTCGGGCGGCCTCATCGGCTGGGCGGCGTCGCGGCCCCTCATCGAGACGGTGGGGCAGACGCTGGCGGTGCCGCTGCTGGTGCTGGTCACCGTCTTCGGGCTGCTGGTCGTCACGGCCACGCCCGTCAACGCCATTCCGCGGCGGCTGCATGCGCTGGCCGTACGGCTGGGACTCGCCGATCCCCCTGCCGCCGCAGGGGAGTTGGACGACGACGAGGACGCGGACGAGCGGCCCGCGCGTCCCCGCGGCCGCGCCCACAGCATGCGCAAGGAGTACCTCGACCCGGCGCATGCGGAGAAGGAGGCCCTCGACGAGCGCCGCTCCTCGCGCAAGGGCCGCAGCCGGCGCGGCCGTTCGGACGAGCCGTTCGACGTCGCCGCGGGCGCCGCCGCCTCGCTCGACGGTGCGCTGCTGCACGGTGTGCAGCCCTCGCCGCTGGTCGCGGACCTGAGCAGCGGCGTCTCCTCCGGTGAGCGGCGCAAGGCGGCCGAGGCCGAGGAGGCGGCGGAGGACGGGGCCGGCGCGGAGTCCGGGCGCGAGGAGACGCCCGTCCCCGACCTGACGAAGCATGCGGCGCGGCAGGAGGAACCGGATTCGCTGCCGCCGCGCGCCGAACAGCTCCAGCTCTCCGGCGACATCACCTACGCGCTGCCGTCCCTCGATCTGCTGGAGCGCGGCGGCCCGGGCCGCACCCGCAGCGCGGCCAACGACCGGGTCGTGGAGTCGCTCACGAACGTCTTCACCGAGTTCAAGGTGGACGCCGCCGTCACCGGCTTCACCCGCGGCCCGACCGTCACGCGGTACGTCATCGAACTCGGCCCCGCGGTGAAGGTCGAGAAGATCACGGCGCTGACGAAGAACATCGCCTACGCCGTGGCCAGTCCGGACGTACGCATCATCAGCCCCATCCCGGGCAAGTCCGCGGTCGGCATCGAAATCCCCAACAGCGACCGGGAGATGGTGAACCTCGGCGACGTCCTGCGCTCCGCGGAGGCCACCGAAGAGGACCACCCGATGCTCGTGGGGCTCGGCAAGGACGTCGAGGGGGGATATGTCTCGGCCAACCTTGCCCGCATGCCGCACATCCTCGTCGCGGGCGCGACCGGCTCCGGCAAGTCCTCGTGCATCAACTGCCTCATCACCTCCGTGCTGGCCCGCGCCACCCCGGAGGACGTACGGATGGTCCTCGTCGACCCCAAGCGGGTCGAACTGACCGCGTACGAAGGCATTCCGCACCTCATCACGCCCATCATCACCAACCCGAAGAAGGCCGCGGAGGCCCTTCAGTGGGTCGTGCGCGAGATGGACCTGCGCTACGACGACCTCGCCGCGTACGGCTACCGGCACATCGACGACTTCAACGCGGCGGTGCGCAGCGGCAAGGCCACGGCGCCCGAGGGCAGCGAACGCGAACTGGCCCCGTACCCGTATCTCCTCGTCATCGTCGACGAGTTGGCGGACCTGATGATGGTCGCCCCGCGCGACGTCGAGGACGCGATCGTACGGATCACCCAGCTCGCCCGCGCCGCCGGCATCCATCTGGTGCTCGCCACGCAGCGTCCGTCCGTCGACGTCGTCACCGGCCTGATCAAGGCCAACGTCCCCTCGCGGCTGGGCTTTTCGACGTCCTCGCTTGCCGACAGCCGCGTCATCCTCGACCAGGCGGGCGCGGAGAAGCTGATCGGCAAGGGCGACGGCCTCTTCCTCCCCATGGGCGCCAACAAGCCGGTGCGCATGCAGGGCGCGTACGTCGGCGAGGACGAGGTCCAGGCGATCGTGGAGCACTGCAAGGCGCAGATGTCGCCGGTCTTCCGCGAGGACGTCGTCGTCGGGCAGAGCAAGAAGAAGGAGATCGACGAGGAGATCGGCGACGATCTGGATCTGCTCTGTCAGGCGGCCGAACTGGTCGTCTCCACGCAGTTCGGCTCGACGTCGATGCTTCAGCGGAAGCTGCGCGTGGGCTTCGCCAAGGCGGGGCGGCTGATGGATCTGATGGAGTCGCGGGGCGTGGTCGGACCCAGCGAAGGGTCCAAGGCGCGGGACGTGTTGATCAAGCCTGACGAACTCGATGGTGTGCTGGCTGTGATCCGCGGGGAACCTCACTCATAAGGACGAGTGAGGCAACCGTTTCCCTGGCGCGTACGTCAAGTTGGAGACAGGAGCTGGGGACGTGTCCGAACTCAGGCGGTACGACAATCCTGATGGCGTACAAAGTTCGTCGGCCCGCTTGCCCCACTCTTTTGCTCCGCCCCTAGACTGAACGTCCAGCAGGTGGCTACACGCTCGAAAGGCGCCCACGTGTCCATCGGCAATGAAGCGGAAGAAGAGGACCGGCCAACAGTCGGTCAAGCCCTCCAGCAGGCCCGAAACGAAGCACGGCTGACAGTTGACGAGGTCAGCACGTCGACGAGAGTGCGCGTCCCCATTGTCCAGGCGATCGAGGCGGACGACTTCTCCCGTTGCGGCGGCGACGTCTACGCCCGCGGTCACATCCGTACGCTCGCACGCGAAGTCGGACTCGACCCCGACGAGCTCGTCGCGCAGTACGACGGTGAGCACGGAGGACGTCCTCAGCCGACCCCGCCCGCCGCACTGTTCGAAGCCGAACGCATCCGTCCGGAACGGCGAAGGCCCAACTGGACGGCAGCCATGGTCGCCGCGATCGTGGCCGTCGTCGGATTCGTCGGCTTCACCCTCGTCGGAGGGGGCGGCGAGGAGGAGCCCTCGAAGGCGAAGGAGACCCCCTCGGCGAAGCCCACGGAGACCGGGACGCCCTCCCGGCCCCCGGTGACCAAGGACCCCCAGGACGAGAAGCCCTCGGAGAGCGCCGACCCCTCCGACAGCGCCATCGCCGCGGCCCCCGCGGACAAGGTGACGGTGCAGATGACCGCGGAGCAGGACGTGTGGATCTCCGCGCGCGACCACAACGGACGCCTCGTACACGAAGGCGTGCTGAAGAAGAGCAAGAGCAAGGTCTTCACCGACGACAAGCGCCTCAGCCTTGTACTCGGCAACGCCGGCGGCGTGAAGCTCTACGTCAACGGCAAGGAGGTCAAGGACGTCGGCGAGGACGGTCAGGTACAGCGCGTCAGCTACACCCGGGGCGATCCCGAAGCAGGCTAGGCCCCGGCGCCGACGGTCGTGACCTGGGCACCGCCGCGCGACCGCGCAGGCTCTCGGCACCAGCGCGTCCCGCCCACCGCCCGCAGCATCACCTGCGGCCGGTGGGCGGGACGTGACGAAGTACGCTGAGTCCATGCCCCAACGCCGCACCGTCGCCCTTGTCACGCTTGGCTGCGCCCGTAACGAAGTAGATTCCGAAGAGCTGGCGGGCCGCCTCGCGGCGGACGGCTGGGACCTCGTGGAGGAGGCCGCCGAGGCCGATGTCGCCGTCGTCAACACCTGCGGCTTCGTCGAGGCCGCCAAGAAGGACTCCGTCGACGCGCTCCTCGAAGCCAACGACCTGAAGGCGGGCGGGAGTTCGGGCGCCGGCCGGACCAAGGCCGTCGTCGCCGTGGGCTGCATGGCCGAGCGCTACGGCAAGGAGCTCGCCGAGGCGCTGCCCGAAGCGGACGGCGTGCTCGGCTTCGACGACTACGCCGACATCTCCGGACGGCTCCAGACCATCCTCAGCGGCGGCGTGCACGCCCCGCACACCCCGCGCGACCGCCGCAAGCTGCTGCCCATCAGCCCCGCGGAACGGCAGGACGCCGGCTCGGGCGTCGCGCTCCCCGGACACGGCGCCGACGGCGGCTCCGGAGCCCAGATGCCGGGCGGGCCCGAGGACTTGCCGGCCGGTGTCGCCCCCGCGTCCGGGCCCAGGGCCCCGCTGCGGCGGCGGCTGGACGGCAGCCCCGTCGCGTCCGTGAAGCTCGCCTCCGGCTGCGACCGGCGCTGCTCGTTCTGCGCGATCCCCTCCTTCCGCGGCTCGTTCATCTCGCGGCGGCCGTCCGACGTCCTGGGTGAGACGCGGTGGCTGGCCGAGCAGGGCGTCCGCGAGGTGATGCTCGTCTCGGAGAACAACACCTCGTACGGGAAGGACCTCGGCGACATCCGGCTGCTGGAGACGCTGCTGCCCGAACTGGCCGCCGTGGAGGGCATCGAGCGGGTACGGGTGAGCTACCTCCAGCCCGCGGAGATGCGCCCCGACCTCATCGACGTCCTGACGCAGACCGACAAGGTGGCCCCGTACTTCGACCTGTCCTTCCAGCACTCCGCGCCGACGGTGCTGCGGGCCATGCGGCGCTTCGGCGACACCGAACGGTTCCTGGGGCTGCTGGAGACCATCAGGTCCAAGTCGCCGCAGGCGGGCGTCCGTTCGAACTTCATCGTGGGCTTCCCCGGGGAGAGCGAGGCGGACGTCGCCGAGCTGGAGCGTTTCCTCAACGAGGCGCGGCTGGACGCCGTGGGCGTCTTCGGCTACTCGGACGAGGACGGCACGGAGGCCGCCGGGTACGAGGAGAAGAACGCCCCGGAGGTCGTCGCGGAGCGCCTCGGCCGCGTCTCCCGGCTCGCGGAGGAGCTGACCGCGCAGCGTGCGGAGGAGCGGCTCGGGGAGACGGTGCGCGTGCTGGTCGAGTCCGTCGAGCATGACGAGGACGACGGGCACGACGAGGAGGCCGGGCAGGGCGCGGGCGCCGACGGCGGCACGCTGGTGGGCCGTGCCGCGCACCAGGCGCCCGAGACGGACGGACAGGTGCTGCTGAGAGGCGGGCACGCACCGGTACGGGGCTCCGTGATCGGACGTATGGTCGAGGCGAAAGTGGTCGCCACGGAAGGCGTGGACCTGGTCGCCGAGCCGCTGCACAGCGGCCTCGAAGGGGGCGACGAGGGCGGCGGAGGCAGTGAGGAGGCCGGCGGATGACAGGAGTGCCGGCTTCCGCGGCGAGTGGCGGTGCGATGGCCAAACCCCAGCACAAGCCCCAGTACGAGCCCCGGCAGGAACCCCGGCCCGGACGGTCCGGGGCCGCCGCGGGCGCGGCGGGCGCCGTCCGCAGGGTGAGCCTGTGGAACGTCGCCAACATCCTCACGATGGTGCGGCTGCTGCTCGTCCCCGGCTTCGTGGCGCTGATGTTGTGGCACGGCGGCCACGACCCTGCCTGGCGCTCCTTCGCCTGGGCCGCCTTCACCGTCGCGATGATCACGGACCTCTTCGACGGCGAACTGGCCCGCCGCTACGACCTCGTCACCGACTTCGGGAAGATCGCCGACCCCATCGCCGACAAAGCGATCATGGGCGCGGCCCTGGCCTGCCTCTCGGTGCTGGGCGATCTGCCCTGGTGGGTGACGGGCGTCATCCTCTTCCGGGAGCTGGGCATCACGGCGATGCGCTTCTGGGTCATCCGGCACGGAGTGATCCCCGCCAGCCGGGGCGGCAAGCTCAAGACGCTCGCACAGGGCGTCGCCGTGGGCATGTACGTACTGGCGCTGACCGGGCCGCTCGCGACGCTGCGCTGGTGGGTCATGGCCGTCGCCGTCGTACTGACCGTGGTGACGGGCCTGGACTACGTACGGCAGGCCGTCGTACTGCGCCGGGCCGGACGGGCACGTGAACGTGAGGCGCGGGCGGCCGCCGGTCAGAGCGGAGCGGAGCCGGCGTGAGCGGCGCCCCGCAGCCCGAGGAGCGCGAAGAGGACTATGCCGAGGTGACGGCCGCCCTCCTGGAACTGCTGGTGGACCGCGGTGAGACGCTGGCCGTCGCCGAGTCCCTGACCGGCGGCATGGTGGCCGCCGAGATCACCGCGGCGCCCGGTGCCTCGCGGGCCTTCCGGGGCTCGGTGACGGCGTACGCGACGGACCTCAAGCGGGACCTGCTGGGCGTGGACGGTGCGCTGCTGGAGGAGCGCGGCGCCGTCGACGAGGACGTGGCGCGTGCCATGGCCCGCGGGGTACGGACGGCGCTGGGCACCTCCTGGGGACTGTCGACGACAGGCGTCGCAGGACCGGAGCCGCAGGACGGCCGCGAGGTCGGAACGGTCTATGCGGCGGTGGCGGGTCCGCACGGTGAAGCGGTCTGCCGCGAGCTGAGTTTCGACGGTGACAGGGCGCAGATCCGACGGCAGAGTGTGCGCAGCGCGCTGGGGCTGTTGCACGGTGAACTGGCCGGGAATGAACGGGGGAAGGGTAAGGAACAAGACGGGGGGAAGGGTTGTTTGCAGCCCTGAGTGAACACGACATCGCTCCCCGCACGGGTGCAGCCCGAGGCGGTACGGTGGAGCCTGAAGGATTCACGCCCGATGGGGTGGTGGGTATCAAGCTGTGGAAGACGCCGCGCGTTGAGAGGGAGGAGCACCGATGATTCTGCTCCGTCGCCTGCTGGGTGACGTGCTGCGTCGGCAGCGCCAGCGCCAGGGCCGGACCCTGCGCGAAGTCTCTTCATCTGCCCGGGTTTCGCTCGGGTATCTCTCCGAGGTCGAGCGTGGCCAGAAGGAAGCTTCCTCGGAGCTGTTGTCCTCGATCTGCGAAGCG
This sequence comes from Streptomyces nanshensis, assembly GCF_001751255.1. Taxonomy (GTDB): domain Bacteria; phylum Actinomycetota; class Actinomycetes; order Streptomycetales; family Streptomycetaceae; genus Streptomyces; species Streptomyces nanshensis_A. The sequence continues at coordinate 18,712 of NZ_LJGW01000104.1, forward strand.
CTCGATGTGCGGATGTCCGAGCTGATGCGGGAGGTCAGTGACGAACTGGCGCTCGCGGAGCTGGCCGAGTCTGCTGCGAGCGACACGGTGCCCGCGCCGATGCGCCGCACTGTTCTCAACCCGGTCTCCGTGACATCGGTCACAGGAGTTCCGGAGGAACGCGTCACGATCAAGGCGCCCGCGGAGGCAGTCGACGTGGTCGCTGCCTGACGGGCGCCGTCCCCACGGACGACGAAGGGGACGACGAAGAGTTCGACGAGAGGCCCTGCCGGTACGTCCGGCGGGGCCTCTCGCCGTATGTGCGGGCGTTGTACGGCCGCCGCCGCGTGCGCCGTCGTCGCTGCTCACGGGTTTTCCGCTCGCGGTTCTGCTGTCGCGGGGGCGCGGAGAGTGCGCGACGATGGGCGGAGCGTGGCCGGAGCGGACGGGCGCGGGAGGTACGCGGATGGCAGGGCCCATAGGGCACATACGGAGGCTGCCGGTGCGCAGGGTGCTGACAGGCGCCTGCGCGGCGGCAGCGGCTTGGCTTCTGTGGCGGCTGACAGCGCCCGGGGCGCCGCCGGGGGAGGCGATGGCGGCGGTGCTCGGCTGGGGGCTGGGGCTGATACCCGTCCATGTGACGCTGCGGGCCCCGGACCACGGCAAGGGGCCTCGGGTGGTGCGGCGTCCCGCGGAGTGCTACGAGCGCGAGACGGCAGAACGGCGAACGGACCGGCGGGAAGGGCGAGTTCGAAGGACGGGACGGTGGGGGCGCGACGGCGGATCCGGCCGTTGACGCACCGGGTGCGGGGATGCCGAAGACGGCGTCATGGACGGGGGCCGGGCTGGCAGCGGGGGCAGTAGTACGCGGGGCGGTCGCTTCCGGGCGGACCGTGCACGCTCTTGCGGACGGCGGTGCCGCAGCGGTGGCAGGGGCGGTTGAGCCGTCCGTACACCCACAGCGCACGGTCGCGGTCCCTGCGGGAGAGGGCCTGCGTCGTACGGCGCTCCAGGCTCTCCTTGTTGGCGTCCAGAAGATTGCGTGCGGCGGCGATCAGCTTCTCCAGACGGGGAGTCGGCAGCTCGCCGACGGGCGTCCAGGGTGAGACGCCCGCCAGGAAGCAGAGTTCGGCGGCGTAGACGTTGCCGATTCCCGCCAGATTGCGCTGGTCCAGCAGGGCTTCGACGAGCGGACGGGACGGGTCGGCCGCCAGGCGGCGCGCGGCCTCGTCCGCGTCCCAGTCCGGGCCCAGAAGGTCCGGGCCGAGGTGTCCGAGGGCCGCCGACTCCTCGTCGGTGCGCAGCAGTTCGAGCAGAGGCAGACGGTAGCCGGTGGCGGTGCCCCCGTCCGCCGTGACGAGGACGGCGCGGATCTGGTGGGAGGGGCCGCCGCCACCGCGTGCGGGGCGCTGCGGTGTGGCGATGCGCCAGGCGCCCTCCATGCCGAGGTGCGAGTGGATCGTCAGGCCGCCCTCGACGCGGATGAGGAGGTGCTTGCCGCGGGGCGTCGCATCGAGGGTCCGCCGGCCGCCGAGGTCCGTCGTCGCGAGCCGGGGGACACGGAAGTCCGTACGTGTCAGGGCGCGGCCGGCGAGCACGTCGTGCAGCCGCCGGGCCGTGTACCAGACCGTGTCTCCTTCGGGCATGCCCTCATCCTCGCGTCAACGCCGGGTGTGGGGCGCTGTGTTGGGCCCCGCGGGCGGATCCGCGGGCCGCCGCGCTCCGGCCTGCCCCGCTCCCGTACGACTGCCGCGGTACGGAACTTCTCCGTACCGCTTCCTTCCGTACCGTCTCGCTTCCGGCCGGGACGGCGCTTTCCCGCGGCGTCACCGTGCACGCAGCCGGAGTCCGCGGGGCGTGGCATGGAATCCGGCCTGTTCCAGGAGGGTGGCGAAGGGGGAGGAGAGCGCGGGGGCCCCGTTGACGCGCTCCACCGTGACCGTGCCGAGGGCGCCCTGCAGCGCCGCGCGGGCCAGAGCGTCCGCCGCCGTGGCGGGAGTTGGCACTCCGGACGGGTCGATGACCTCGTCGTCCGGGGCCGCGCCCCCGGCGGGGGTGCCCGGCCAGACCAGGAGCGTCTTGCCGCCCCGTTCCATGTAGAGGGAGAGTTCGCCGTCGACCAGGACGACCACCGCGCCCGCCTTGCGGCCCGGCTTGTGCGTCGAACCTTCGGGAGGCTCCGGCCAGGGGAGGGCCGCCCCGTAGGCGTTCGCCGGGTCGGCCGCGGCGAGGACCACGGCACGGAAGTGCTGTTCGCGTTCGCGGGCAGTGTGCACCGCGCGGAGCCGGTCGATGGCGCCGTCCATCGCGAACTGCGCGGCGCCCAGGCCCTCCACGACATAGCCGCGCCGAGCCTGGCCGCTCTCCTCGAACGCGGACAGCACCCGGTACGCCGCCGAGAAGCCGCCCTCCACGCCCTCCGCCGCCACCGCGCCCCGGGTGACGATGCCGTGGCGGTCCAGGAGCGTACGGGCCAGGGCGTGCGCCCGGTGCGTCGCGTCCGTCTCCGGAGCCGGCAGCAGCGACCAGCGGCCGGCCACCGTCGGCGGGCCGTTGCGGGAGGCCGTGGGCCGGTTCGTGCCGCTGCGGGTGGCCGCGGCCGTCAGCGATCCGTAACGTCCGCGCGGCACGGCCCTCTTGGCGCGGTGCGCCGTGGCCCCCGCCGTACGGCCGGAGCCGAGCAGCGCCCGCAGCGGGGCCAGCGTGTCGTTGGAGACGCGGCCGGACCACGCCAGATCCCAGAGCGCGTCGGCCAGTTGGGGATCGGTGGCCTCGGGGCCCGCCGTGGCGCGTACCTGGTCGGCAAGCTGACGGAAGAACAGCCCGTACCCCGGGGCCAGCGCGTCCAGCACCGCCTGGTGCAGCGGCGTCAGTTCCAGCGGCAGCGGCGGCGGGAGCAACAGCCCGGCGGTGTCGGCCGGATAGAGCGAGATCCAGCCGTCCTTGCCGGGCAGCGACCCCGCGCCCGCCCACAACACCTCGCCGGAGGTGGTGAGTTCGTCGAGCATGCCCGGGCCGTAGTCGCGCACCCGGCCGGGCAGGACCAGCTTCTCCAGGGCCGAGGCGGGCACGGGCGCGCCCTGCAACTGCTCGACGGTGCGCAGCAGTCCGTCGATGCCGCGCACACTGCCCGAGCCGGGCGCGGAGGCGTGCTGCCACTGCGGGAGGAACGCCGCCAGCGCGGACGGAGGCACCGGTTCCAGCTCCTGGCGCAGTGCGGCCAGCGACCGTCGCCGCAGCCGGCGCAGCACCGCGGCGTCGCACCACTCCTGGCCCGCTCCGGCCGGATGGAACTCGCCCTGCACGAGGCGTCCGCTCGCCGTGAGCCGCTGCAGGGCGCCCTCCGCGACGGCGGTGCCCAATCCGAAGTGCGCGGCGGCGTCCGCGGAGACGAACGGCCCGTGCGTACGGGCGTATCGGGCCAGCAGATCACCGAGCGGATCGGGCACCGGCTCCGTGAACGCCTCCGGGACGCCGACCGGCAGCGCCACACCCAGGGCGTCCCGCAGCCGTCCCGCGTCCTCGACGGCCGCGAAGCGCAGCTCGCCCGCGACGCGGACGCGGATCGCCCGCCGCGCCGACTCCAGATCCGCGGCCCACTGCGGATCCGCGCCGCGCTCCCGCAGCGCCTCCGGCGTCAGCGGCCCCAGCAGCCGGAGCAGATCGGCCACGCCCTCGGCGTCCTTCACACGGCGGTCCTCCGTGCGCCACTGCAACTCCCGCTCCAGCTCCGACAGGACGTCCGCGTCGAGCAGTTCGCGCAGTTCGGCCTGGCCCAGCAGCTCCGCCAGCAGCCGGGAGTCCAGCGACAGGGCCGCCGCGCGGCGCTCGGCGAGCGGGGAGTCGCCCTCGTACAAATACTGCGCGACATAGCCGAAGAGCAGCGAGCGGGCGAAGGGCGACGGGTCGGCCGTGGTGACCTCGACGACGCGGACGCGGCGCGCCTCGACGTCGCCCATCAGCTCCGAGAGGCCCGGCACGTCGAAGACGTCCTGGAGACATTCGCGCACCGCCTCCAGGACGACCGGGAACGAGCCGAACTCCGAGGCGACCTGGAGGAGTTGGGCCGCGCGCTGCCGCTGCTGCCACAGCGGGGTGCGTTTGCCGGGGTTGCGGCGCGGCAGCAGCAGGGCGCGCGCGGCGCACTCGCGGAAGCGGGCGGCGAAGAGCGCCGAGCCGCCGACCTGGTCGGTGACGATCTGCTCGACGTCGCCCGACTCGAAGAGGACGTCGGAGACGCCGACCGGGGCCTGGCCGTCGTCGAAGGCCGTGCCGTCGGCGGCGCCGCCCCGCGAGACGTCCCCGGAGGCGCCGCCGGGCGCCCCCGCGGCGGCCTCCTCCAGCAGATCCAGGCCCATTACGTCGGCGTCGGGCAGACGCAGGACGAGCCCGTCGTCGGCGTGCATGACCTGCGCGTCCATCCCGTACCGCTCGGTGAGGCGCGCGCCGAGCGCCAGCGCCCACGGGGCGTGCACCTGCGCGCCGAAGGGCGAGTGGACGACGATGCGCCAGTCGCCCAGCTCGTCCCGGAAGCGCTCGACCACGATCGTCCGGTCGTCGGGGATGTGGCCGCACGCCTCGCGCTGCTCGTCCAGATACGCGAGGAGATTGCCGACGGCCAGCTCGTCGAGCCCGGCGCCCGCCAGCCGCTCCTGCGCCGCCTCGCGCGTGAGCGAGCCGACCTCGCGGAGGAACGCGCCCAGCGCACGCCCCAACTCCAGCGGGCGGCCGAGCTGATCGCCCTTCCAGAACGGCAGCCGCCCCGGCACACCGGGAGCGGGCGTGACGAGCACCCGGTCGCGGGTGATGTCCTCGATCCGCCAGGACGTCGTGCCCAGCGTGAAGACGTCGCCCACGCGCGACTCGTAGACCATCTCCTCGTCCAGCTCGCCGACCCGGCCGCCGCCCTTCTTCGGATCGGCACCGGCGAGGAAGACACCGAAGAGACCGCGGTCAGGGATCGTGCCGCCCGACGTGACCGCGAGACGCTGCGCCCCCGGCCTGCCGCTGACGGTCTGCGCCACCCTGTCCCACACCAGACGCGGGCGCAGTTCGGCGAAGGCGTCGGACGGATAGCGGCCCGCGAGCATGTCCAGCACCGCGTGGTACGCGGACTCGGGGAGAGACGCGAACGGGGCCGCCCGGCGCACCAGGAGCAGCAGCTCCTCCACGTCCCAGGTGTCCACCGAGACCATCGCCACGAGCTGCTGCGCGAGGACGTCCAGCGGATTCGCCGGGACGCGCAGCGCCTCGATGGCGCCCTCGCGCATCCGCTCGGTGACGACCGCCGACTGCACCAGATCTCCGCGGTACTTGGGGAAGACCACACCCGCCGAGACCGCGCCGACCTGGTGCCCCGCACGTCCCACGCGCTGCAGCCCGGACGCCACCGACGGCGGCGACTCGACCTGGATCACCAGATCCACCGCGCCCATGTCGATGCCCAGCTCCAGACTGGAGGTGGCCACCACCGCCGGCAGCCGGCCCGACTTCAACTCCTCCTCCACCAGGGCGCGCTGGTCCTTGGAGACCGAGCCGTGGTGCGCGCGGGCCAGCAGCGGCGGCGCACCCTTCGCCGACCCCGCCTCCGCCATCAGTTCGGCCGGCGAGTGGTGCTCCGGCATGGGCTCGCCGGTGGCGCGCTCGTAGGCGATCTCGTTGAGCCTGTTGCACAGACGCTCCGCGAGACGCCGGGAGTTGGCGAAGACGATCGTCGAGCGGTGGGCCTGCACGAGGTCGGCGATGCGCTCCTCGACGGAGGGCCAGATCGACGGCTTGCCGCCGCCGGCGGGGGTGTCCCCCGGGGAGGGGCCGCCGCCCGCGTCCTGCACGGGGGAGCCGCCCAGCTCGCCCATGTCCTCGACGGGGACCACCACCGACAGGTCGAACTCCTTGCCGGACGGCGGCTGTACGACCGTCGCCTTGCGCTGCGGGGAGAGAAAGCGGGCCACCTCGTCCACGGGCCGTACGGTCGCGGAGAGGCCGATGCGCCGGGCGGGACGCTCCAGCAACTCGTCCAGCCGTTCCAGGGAGAGCGCCAGATGGGCGCCGCGCTTGGTGCCGGCCACCGCGTGCACCTCGTCGAGGATCACCGTCTCCACGCCGGAGAGGGCGTCACGCGCGGCCGAGGTCAGCATCAGGAAGAGCGACTCCGGCGTGGTGATCATGATGTCCGGCGGGCGGCGGGCCAGCGAGCGCCGCTCTGCGGCCGGGGTGTCCCCGGAGCGGATACCCACCCGGATCTCCGGCTCGGGCAGCCCGAGACGCAGCGACTCCTGGCGGATGCCCGTCAGCGGACTGCGCAGATTGCGCTCGACGTCGACCGCGAGGGCCTTCAGCGGTGAGACGTACAGCACGCGGCAGCGCTTGACCGGGTCGGCCGGCGGGGGCGTGGCGGCCAGCCGGTCGAGCGAGGCGAGGAAGGCGGCCAGGGTCTTGCCGGAGCCGGTGGGTGCGACGACCAGGGCGTCCGACTCCTCCGCCAGCGCGCGCCATGCCCCGGCCTGTGCGGACGTGGGCGCGCGGAACGCCCCCGTGAACCAGGCCCTGGTCGCGGGGGAGAAGGCGTCGAGCGCGGAGTCCGGCGCAGGATCGTGCGACGAGTGCTGCGGTGAGTCCTCTGGCATGTCCTGGGGGGAGCCCGGAGTGGTCTGACCCATGGTCCCCATCGTGCACCTCACCACTGACAACGCCGCAGCAGAGCGCAGAATGGCCCCATGGCAGCGGGCGAGAGCGCACGGCACTGGCGGCATCCCCGGCTGCCCGACGTGGACCTGCTGCGCGCCCGGTATCTCAGTAAGACCTTCGCCCGGCACACCCACGACGCGTATGTGATCGGAGCCATCGCCGAGGGCGTCGAGGTCTTCCGGCACAGCGGCGCCGAACACCGAGCCGGACCGGGCTCGCTCGCGCTCATCAACCCCGGCGTCCCGCACTCCGCGTACCCGGGCGGACCGGAGGGCTGGCGCTACGACGTGCTCTACCCGGCGCCCGGACTCATCGCCCGCATCGCCGCCGAGACCACGACGCTGCGCGGCGCCCCCGGCTTCACCGCCGCCACCGTCCACGACCCCGAGGGCGCCGCCCTGATCGCGCGTGTGCACCGCGCGGCCGAGAGCGGACAGGCGCTGGCCGCCGACACCTTCCTGCGGGTCGCGGTGGCCCGGCTGCTGCGGCTGCACGGCGGAGTGCTGCCCTCCCGTCCCGTCGCCACGGCGGGCGCCCGTACCGCGGAGCGCGCCCGCGCCGTCCTGGAGGCGAGGATCGCGGACCCTCCCACGCTGGAGGCGCTCGCGCGCGAACTGGCCACCGGCGTCTTCCCGCTGCTGCGGGCCTTCCGCGAGCGGTACGGCATGCCGCCGCACACCTGGCTCACCGACGCCCGCGTGCACCGGGCGCGCTCGCTGCTGGACGCCGGCGTTCCGCTCGCGGAGACCGCCGCCGCGGTGGGCTTCACCGACCAGGCGCACCTCAGCCGCCACTTCGGCCGCATCGTGGGCGTACCGCCCGGTGCCTACCGGCGCGAGCGGCTGCGGGAGGACGGCGCCGCCCGCGGTACGGGGAAGGCGCCGCCCGTACGGTGAGCCCGCGGCGCGAGGGGCCTCCACGGGGAGCCGGACCCGGAGCGCAAAAACGTACAAGACCGCCGACGGGCCTCCCGGCTAGCGTGGCACCGTGCTCGAACAGAAAGCCGACTCACAGCCTCCGACCTGCCCGTCCTCCGGCCGCGATCCCGATGAACCTGCCGCCCGTGCCGAATCCGCCGACCCCGCCGGCCGCGGTGACCGCGCCGTCGTCCGTGACGCGCTCGGCGTGGGCGTCGCCGTCGGCCTGTCCGGATTCGCCTTCGGCGTGACGGCGGCCGGCGCGGGCCTGAGCCTGCCGCAGACCTGCGGGCTCAGCCTCTTCGTCTTCACAGGCGCCTCGCAGTTCGCCCTCGTCGGGGCGCTCGCGGCCGGGGCGGCTCCGCTCGCGGCCGCCGCGGGCGCGTTCTTCCTCGGCGTACGCAACGCCTTCTACGGACTGCGGCTCGCCACGCTGCTGCGGCTGCCGCGCGCCGTACGTCCGCTCGCGGCGCACATGGTCATCGACGAGACCGCGGCGGTCACGCTCGCCCAGGGCACACGGCGCGGAGCCCGCATCGGCTTCACCGTCACCGGCGTGACCCTCTTCGTGCTGTGGAACCTCACGACGCTGCTCGGGGCGCTGGGCGCGGGCGCTCTGGGCGACACCGGGACATGGGGGCTGGACGCCGCCGGTCCCGCCGTCTTCCTCGCGCTGCTGGCGCCCATGCTGCGGACGACCGCGGCGCGGGCCACCGCCGTTCTCGCCGTCGCGCTCGGGCTGGGGCTGCTGCCCGTACTGCCGGGCGGCGTCCCGGTGTTGCTCGCGGCGCTGGCGGCTCCGCTCGTTCTGCTCGTCCGGGGGCGTACGCGGAAGGGGACGGCGGCGGAGGCTCCGCGGGATGACGGGGACCGTACCGACGACGCGGACCGTACCGGCAACGACGGGGACGCCGACGAGGCCGACGCGGAGGAGCCGGGAGAGGAGCGGCGATGAACGTGTGGATCGCGATCGGCGCGACGGCGCTGGGGTGCTACGCGGCCAAGCTGCTGGGACTCTCGGTGCCGCAGGGCATGCTCGAACGGCCCGTCGTCAAAAGGCTGGTGACGCTCCTTCCGGTCGCGCTGCTCGCCGCGCTGACGGCACAGCAGACCTTCAGCGACGGCGGCACGCTGCTGCTGGACGCGAAGGCCGCGGGGCTCGGTGCGGCGGCGGTCGCGCTGCTGCTGCGCGCCCCCTTCCTCGTCGTCGTCGCGGCGGCGGTGCTGGTCACGGCGGCGGTACGAGCGCTGGTCCAGGGCGGCTGAGCGGTCGGCGGTCACGGCCGGGGGCGTGTGCGCGGTGCCGGATACTGAGTCCATGCGGTTGACGGACTTCTGGAAGAAAATGGCCGGCCACTTCGGCGAGACGTACGCGGACTCCTTCGCCCGCGACCATGTGATGGCCGAACTCGGCGGCCGTACGGTCCGCGAGGCACTGGACGCGGGCTGGGACGCGAAGGACGTCTGGCGCGTCGTCTGCGCCGTCATGGACGTGCCCGCCGAAAGGCGCTGAGGCGACGAGGAGATGAGCGACGGCGGCGCGCGGCGGTCGGGAGCACCGTCGGCGGCGCTCCCCAACTCGCCCTTTTGAACAGGGATTTGGGGAGTTGTCCACAGAAGCTCGGAGTGCCTTGACGTAAAAATCGAACATCGATTCTTATAGAGGCCCTGGCGACGTACTTCCACCCGGCCTCTTGCGGCCGGGAGCGGAGAGCCAGGCCGATTGTCAGTGGCAGACGCTAGCGTCGTGGACGTGAAGCGATCGACTCAAGCAAACCGGGTGGCACCCATGGCAGAAACCGACCGCGAGAAGGCGCTCGAGACCGCCCTCGCGCAGATTGAACGGCAGTTCGGCAAGGGCGCCGTGATGCGCATGGGGGAGCGGCCGAACGAGCCGGTCGAGGTCGTCCCCACGGGGTCCACCGCTCTCGATGTGGCCCTCGGCGTGGGCGGCCTCCCGCGCGGCCGTGTGGTGGAGGTGTACGGGCCGGAGTCCTCCGGCAAGACGACGCTGACGCTGCACGCGGTGGCGAACGCCCAGAAGGGCGGCGGCACGGTCGCGTTCGTGGACGCGGAGCACGCGCTCGACCCCGAGTACGCGAAGAAGCTCGGCGTCGACACGGACGCGCTGATCCTCTCCCAGCCGGACAACGGCGAACAGGCCCTGGAAATCACGGACATGCTCGTCCGCTCCGGCGCGCTCGACCTGATCGTCATCGACTCCGTCGCCGCGCTGGTGCCGCGGGCGGAGATCGAGGGCGAGATGGGCGACTCGCACGTGGGTCTCCAGGCCCGGCTGATGAGCCAGGCGCTGCGGAAGATCACCGGTGCGCTCAACCACTCCAAGACCACGGCCATCTTCATCAACCAGCTCCGCGAGAAGGTCGGCGTGATGTTCGGGTCCCCCGAGACCACGACGGGCGGTCGCGCGCTGAAGTTCTACGCCTCCGTGCGGCTCGACATCCGCCGTATCGAGACGCTCAAGGACGGCACCGACGCGGTGGGCAACCGCACCCGCGTCAAGGTCGTCAAGAACAAGGTCGCACCGCCGTTCAAGCAGGCCGAGTTCGACATCCTCTACGGGCAGGGCATCAGCCGCGAAGGCGGTCTGATCGACATGGGCGTCGAGAACGGATTCATCCGCAAGTCCGGCGCCTGGTACACCTACGAGGGCGACCAGCTCGGCCAGGGCAAGGAGAACGCGCGCAACTTCCTGCGGGACAACCCCGATCTGGCCAACGAGATCGAGAAGAAGATCAAGGAGAAGCTGGGCATCGGGGTGGCACCGCAGGAGCCCGGCAACGAGCCGGGCGCCGACGCCGCCGGTGCGGTTCCGGCAGCGGCCGACGGCACCGCGGAGACGGCGAAGGCGGCACCCGCGTCGAAGGCGAAGACCGCCAAGTCCGCAGCCGCGAAGAGCTGATCCGTGACACGGCGCACCAACTGGCCGGTCCATGAAGACAGCGGTGGCCCCACTTCGTCGAGGGCCGAGGTGGGGTCACCGCGCACGACACGTACGTCCCGCGCAACGCGCGGGCGTACGGGCGGCGGCCCACGCGCCCGCGACGGGGCGCCGCCCGACGACGAGGAGCGCGAGAGCGCCAAGGCCACGGGGGAGGCTGACGGTGATACGGACGACGGCGACGAGGACGGCGGAGCGGCACGGGCCGACGGCCCGCATACGGAACCGGATGCGGATCCGGCCGAGCGCGCCCGTGCGATCTGTCTGCGGCTTCTGACCGGAACGCCGCGCACACGGCGGCAGTTGGCCGACGCCCTGCGCAAGCGGGAGATCCCCGACGAGGCCGCCGAGGAGGTGCTCTCCCGCTTCGAAGAGGCCGGGCTGATCGACGACGTGGCCTTCGCGGACGCCTGGGTCGAATCCCGGCATCACAGCCGAGGTCTGGCCCGCCGTGCCCTCGCGCGCGAACTGCGTACCAAGGGCGTGGACGCGCAGGTCATCGAGGGCGCCGTCGGACAACTCGACGCGGAGCAGGAAGAGGAGACGGCGCGCGCCCTGGTGGAGGCCAAACTGCGCTCCACCAGGGGGCTGGAGAGGGAGAAGCGGATACGGCGCCTCGCCGGGATGCTCGCCCGCAGGGGGTACGGCGAGGGACTGGCGCTGCGTGCGGTGCGGCGGGCGCTGGAGGAAGAGGGGGACGACGCGGAGATATTGGACCGGTACCTGCCGGAGGACTGAACTGCGGGCTGCGGGCTGCGGGCTGAGCGCCGTGCGTGGTGCGCAGCGCGGACGGTGACGACCCACGCTGGGTTCTCCGAAGGGCGGTCCTGCGCTGAGCGGTTGGCGGCTTCGGCTTTATCGGGGGGCGAGGGGAGGGGGAGGGGG
>NZ_LJGW01000095.1 GCF_001751255.1 Streptomyces nanshensis
CACCCCCTCCCCCACAGCCCGCCCCACACCACGCCGGGCCCGTATCAGCTAACCTGTCCGAGTCCATGCCTCCGTAGCTCAGGGGATAGAGCACCGCTCTCCTAAAGCGGGTGTCGCAGGTTCGAATCCTGCCGGGGGCACANGGGGGCACAGCTCATTGGGACGCTGACCTGGGATTTCTCTCCCGGGGAGGCTCTCTACTCGGCCTCGAACTCCTCGTCCGGGGCCGCTTGCGTGAGCGGTGCGTGAGCGGACGGGTCACCAGGCTCGGGCGTTTCCCCGGATTCCACGGCACCGTCCGGCACAGGCTGGGCGCCGGACGCTTCGGCTCTATCGAGCCCACGCTCGGCTTTTGGCTCGTCGTTTTCACCGGTTGCGCGTGCACGCGGGACGAGTCGGGCAGCAGCCTCGGCGATCGCGAGGTCGGCCTCGGGGAGCAGGCTCGTGTACGTGTCCGCCGTGATGGTGATCGACGAGTGGCCGAGCAACTCCTGAATGTCCTTGAGGTCGGCGCCTGCCGCATGGGCAAGAGTTGCAGCACCGTGTCGGAGGTCGTGGAGCCGGATCGGGGGAAGGCCAATCTTCTCGGACAGTTCGATGAAGTGGTGCGTGACGTTGGCGGGATGGAGCGGTTCGCCGTTCTCGCGGGTGAAGACCCGACCGGTCTCCACCCAGCCGCTTCCCCACTCCTCGCGGTCTTTGTCCTGCTGGATGCGGTGCCGCTTCAGGGCCTGGACCGTATCGGAATCGAGCGCGATGGTGCGTGCGCCTGCATCGGTCTTGGGGTCGTCCTCGTACACCTCCCAGCCGTCCACGACGAGTTGCTTGGCAACGGTGACCAGCCCGGCGTCCAGGTGCGTGTCAGTCCACTTCTGCCCGCATGCCTCGCCGCGCCGCAGACCGCGGAAGGCGATCAGATGGAACAGCGCGTACAGCCGGTCTCCCACTACGTGATCGAGGAATAGGCCGGTGTGCGCAGGTGTCCAGACCATGACGGGTGAGGGCTTCTCACCGGTGCGCCTCCAGTGGAGGATTCGCTCCTGGGTCCACACAAGAGCCTTGGGACGCTTGCCAGCTTCGAGCTCCACGTGGGCTGCGGGGTTGAAGGTGGCGAGCTGCTGGGTGATGGCAGCATTCAAAGCGGCCCTGAGAGTCGAGCGGATGCGCTGTCTCGTGGCAGGACCCGTTATTCGGCGGTAGGGCGGCATTCCCGCGATGACCGCTTTCATCTTCTTGCGACGGGCACGGTGCTCCCGCCCTTTCCAGGGAACCTGGGCGAGATCCTCGATTGCCTTGCGGCGTGCGGCGTTCGCCTCTGCGATTTCCACGTTGTCTTGGGCAATGGCTTCGAACATCTCCGACAGGTGGGCAACTCGCAGACGGTCCAGCCGGAGCTGACCAATCCGCGGTCTGAGGTGCACTCGGATGTTGCTCTCATCGCGGCTGATCGCGCTTTGGCGGCCCTTCTTTCCCGCCAGCCAAATGTCCAGCCACTCCCCGACCGTGAGTCGACTGGTCAGATCCAGACCGTGGCTGAGGCGCCGTCGCGTCGCCTCTACGTCCGGGAGCGTGGCCTTCTCTGCGGCAACCTTCTCCAGCAGCTCGGCGACCTGGTCCAGAGCCTCACCGTCGTCGCTGTCGGGGATGTTGAGGAGGGCGCGTACGTGGTCGAGGTCGGCTTGTGCGGCTTTGAGGGTGTCGTAGCCGGCGCGGTTGAAGGAGCGGCGGGTGCCGTCTTGGCGGGGTGGGAGTTCTTGGCGGATGGAGTAGGTGCCGTGCTTCCGGCTGCTGCGTTTGGGACAGGCCGTGCCGAGTGGTTTGCCGGTCTCGGGGTCGCGGCAGTAGCAGCGGCGGTAGGTGGAGCCCTTCAAGCGTCCTCCTCAGGGGAGTCGGGGGCGGGGCCGTGGGGGTGTTCGTCGAGGAAAACGAAATATCGGGGGAGGGTGGGGGGACGGAAGCCGGCACTGCGCATCTGGGCGCGAACACGGCGGAGCGCGGCGTAGTCGTCGGCGAGGCGCTCTTCGTGGTGCTCGGCGCTGCGGAGGGCGCTGCTGCGCGTATCGGGGTCGTTCGCCAAGCTGGCCTGCTGACGCCGGGACTTGGCGTATCTCCTGGCTTCTTCCGCGGAGGTGAGAACGGCGTGGTGGAAGCGGTGCAGGCGCAGGCTCCAGTCGGTGTCGAATTTGTCGTCCTCGCCGGTGAACCAGGTCAGCGCGTCCCAGGGCGATCCGGCCCCTCGCAGGGGCAGTTCGGCGTACTTGCTGATGTGGCCGACGGGGATGATGAGGCTGATGGGGTTGGTCTCCAGGGCTTTGGCCAGCACCATGACGTCGACCAGGGGCAGTGAAGTGCGGCGTCCGGACTCCATGTTGGCGATCACGTTGCGGGGGATGGGGTAGCCGATCTCGCTGCAGACTTGGGACAGGCGTTCAGCGCTCATGTGTCGCTCCATGCGTCGGCGGCGTACTTCGGCGGCCACGGTGGCGGCAACCTGCGCCGACCAGTCCAACTCATCATCCTCATCGTCGTGTGTCATGAAGACACAGTAGCTCTGTCTAGCCTTGTTTGTACCGCCGGGAGACGGTCGCGACCACCGCGTCCGCCGAAGGCAACGACGAGAGGGAGCACTGCACATGAACGAAGATCCCGAGAAGCCCGCCGGTCGGCGGAGGGGCATGAGCCAGGGCGAGGTGCTGGAACTTCCTGCCACGGTTGACCTGGAGACAGCCAACCGCGCCCTGGGGCTGGGGCGGAGCAAGGGCTACGAACTCGCCCGCCGGGGCCACTATCCCTGCCGGGTCCTGCGACTGGGCAACACCTACCGGGTGGTGACCGCCGACCTGCGGTCCCTCCTCGGCCTGGCCGTCTAGCGCCGGATGCTACACGCCACCTGTATGTCTCAGAGACACAGAATCGCTGGACTGTTGCCAGTAGCCGGTCGTAGGTTGCTGCTCGCCTGCCGAGAGGCGGTGCATGAGGAAGGCCCTCGGGGCTGCCACCCCGAGGGCCGAGGACGCCCCAACTGATCGCGTGTGATGACGAATCGGTGGTGCGGGGCCTGCCAGCCCCGCACCGCCGGGTGAGGAACGCCTATGGACAACCCTACGACCCAGCCCGATCCCGCCGCACCCCCCACAACTATGCCGCCGCCGCATGACGGGGGGCAGCCACAGCCCGAGATCGGCGCGTCCGCGAGTGAAGCCGGCATCCCGGCAGCGCAAGACCTGAACGCCGACGGCGGTGGCCACGATCTGAAAGGTACGGGTGCCGAGTTCGGGCCTGCGGACCAGCCCACCGCAGAAGACAGCGAGGGTGCGGAGCTGCTGGATGAGCTGCGCTCTGCGCTGGGCCGGTATGTGATTCTGCCGAGTAAGGAGGCGTTGCATGCGGTGACGTTGTGGGTGGCTGCGACGCATCTGCAGCACGTCTCCCAGCATGCGCCGAGGCTGGCGGTGGTCGGTCCGGCCAAGCGGTGCGGCAAGTCGAGGCTGCTGGATGTGATCACCGAGACCGTCCACAAGCCGGTGATCACCGTGAACGCCAGTACAGCGGCGATCTTCCGGTCGGTGACCGCGAATCCGCCGACGCTGCTGGTGGATGAGGCCGACACCCTCTTCGGCAGCCCGAAGATGGCGGAGAAGAACGAGGACCTGCGCGGCCTGCTGAACGCCGGTCACCAGCGCAACCGTCCCGCCCTGCGCATCGCCGGACCCGAGCACCAGCCGGTCTCCTTCCCCACCTTCGCCATGGCCGCCCTGGCGGGGATCGGTGACCTGCCCGACACGATCATGGACCGTGCGGTGGTGGTGCGGATGCGCCGCCGCGCACCGGGCGAAAGAGTGGCCACCTTCCGCTCCCGCCGCGACATCCCGCACCTGCATCTGCTGCGCGACCGCCTCGCCGCCTGGGCCGGTGAGGTCGCCGAACTTGCGGTGGAGCGGGAGCCGCAGATGCCGGTCGAGGACCGCGCCGCCGACACCTGGGAACCCCTCGTAGTGGTCGCCGACCTTGCCGGAGGGCCCTGGCCCGGCCTGGCGCGGTCGGCCTGTGCGGCGATGAGTGCGTTCGAGGCCGGGCAGGACGAGGAGGGCGGGCTGAGAATCCGCATCCTGGCCGACATCCGCACCGCCTTCGCCTCCTTGGGCGATCCCGAAGCACTGGCCACCACACGGCTGCTGGGGATTCTGAAAGAGGATGCGGAAGCGCCCTGGGCCGAGTACGGCACCAGCGGACTGACCCCGCGCGGGCTGCAGCTGCTGC
This sequence comes from Streptomyces nanshensis, assembly GCF_001751255.1. GTDB lineage: Bacteria > Actinomycetota > Actinomycetes > Streptomycetales > Streptomycetaceae > Streptomyces > Streptomyces nanshensis_A. The sequence goes on from NZ_LJGW01000095.1 coordinate 4,261, forward strand.
TGAGGGACTACGGCATCACCTCGGCCAACATCCGCTTCCCCGACGGCATCCAGGCCAAGGGCTTCGCCCGCAACAAGTTCCTCGACGCCTGGGCCCGCTACTGCCCCACCCAGGCCCCAGCGCCGCCTGGGGACTGACCCGCCTCGACCGGTCCCACCCGTCCCCGCCCAGCTCACCGCCGGGACGAGTACCGGGCCCGCAACGAGTCGACCCGTCACACCCCCTCCACCCGTCCCTGTGCTGACCAGCCACGCAACCAGTGGGACGAGTGCAACGCCAACCGCCCCCGCAGCAGGCGCGCACAGCGTTCCGGCCACGCCTGCCGACACCCTCCACCCCCTGGAGACACCGCCGCATGACCAACCCGGCACCCACCCACGACCCCACGACGCCACTTGCCCGACGGGTGAGCGGCTGGGACCGCGCCGCGATCCTCGCCCTCGGAGCAGCCGCCTGCGCCCTGTCGTATGACGCTCTGCAGCAGATGGCCATCGCCATCCACATACGCGGCCCTCTGACCTACCTCTTCCCTCTCGTCATCGACGGGTTCATCGCCTACGGCGTCCGCGCGCTCCTCGTCCTGAACACCGCGCCCTTCCGGGCACGGCTGTATGTGTGGACGCTCTTCGGCACCGCCACCGCCGCCAGCCTCTGGGCCAATGCCCTCCACGCCATCCGCCTCAACAACCTCGCGGAATCAGGCGGGTTGCGCCTCGGCGACATCACCGTCGGCCTGCTCTCCGCCCTCGCACCACTCGCCCTCGCCGGCGCCGTCCACCTCTACATCCTCATCGCCCGCCAAACCGACACCGGCACCAAGCCAGACCACAGCGCGGAAGCCTCACCGCTCTTCGACGAAGCGGACGTGTCGGCTTCCGTGCACAACGACGAGATACCGGCTCGCAGGATGCGGCGCATCGGCCGCCCGCCCGGCGCAGAACTGCCCGAACTCCTCGACCTGGCACGGCCGCTGTTCGCAGCGCACGAAACCCCCACCCGCGAGACGGTCCGCCACACCATCCGCACCGCCGGACACAGCATCAGCGAAGACCGCCTCACCCAGATCATGACCACCCTCCGCACCGGCCCCACTCCCCGGACCGGGGACTGACCGGAACTCCCCGCAGGCCAACCCCGATACGGCCGAGGACGGTCCACGGTCCGCAGCCCCAGCGGACCGCCTCACGCAACAGCTACGGCAGCTCGGCCGAGTACCGGACCACCCCGGCGGACCGCTCCTCACAGCCCGGACTGGTCCGCAGCTTGCGCAGACCCAGCCCACTCCGAAACTCCTCACTCCCCCAACACGCCACGGAGAACGCCGACATGCTCGAAAGACACCACGAAACCCCGCTCGACCAGCAGCAGATGGCAGACCACCCCAGCCGAAGCGCAGCAAGTTGTGGGGTAAGGAGTCCTTACCCCGGCTCCGCCCCAGGGGTGGCGGAACAGGAGGCCGGCCCGGGGGTGCCGACCGAAGGGGACGCGGGCGGATCCCCCGTGCAGGCTGGCGCGCCGCGTCGGCGGCTTCGCCGACGCTCGCTGCGGGAGGAGCGGGTCCATCTGCGGTTCAGCCCGCAGGAGATGGAAGACATCCGACGGGCCGCAGCAGCCTCCCGGATGACTCCGGCCGGCTACGTGGCCGAAGCGGGCCTGGCAGCCGCCCGGTCCGAGAACCCGGAAGCGGCCGTGGCCGACTACCGGCGAACGGTGAAGGAGTTGATGGAATCCAACCGCCAGGCCGCCGCGCTCGGCAACAACCTCAACCAACTCACCTACCACCTCAACAGATCCGGCGGACCGCTGCCCGAACAGGCAGTTGTCCACAGGCTGTCGAAACGTGTGGATGACGTACTCGACGCTATCGACCAGGCGGTCGAGAGCCTGGTTCGGCGGTAGCGGGTGATACCGAAGATCATCCTGGGGAAGACCAGCGCCCAGGGACTCATCCGCTACCTCTACGGGAAGGGCAAGGCCAACACCCACACCGACCCGCACCTGGTCGCCTCGTGGAACGGCTTCGCCCCCGACCCCGGCCGCAACCCCCACCACACCAAAGCCCAACTAGCCCGGCAACTCGACCAGCCCGTGCGCATGCTCGGCGACCAGGCACCCGAGACGAAGATCTGGCACTGCCCCGTCCGCGCAGCCCCCGGCGACCGGCACCTGACCGACGAGGAATGGGCCCAGATCGCCCGCCGCATCGTCCACGCCACCGGCATCGCCCCAGAAGGCGACACCGAAGCGTGCCGCTGGGTCGCCATCCGCCACGCACCCGACCACATCCACATCGCCGCCACCCTCGTGCGCCAGGACGGCAAACGCCCCCATCGCAGCTTCGACCGCAAGGCAGCCCAAGCCGAAGCCCGCCGCATCGAAACCGACTACGACCTACGCCAGCTGAACCCCGGCGATGGCACCGCAGTGAAACGCCCCACCAGCAAGGAGCACTTCAAAGCCAAGAGACAGGGCAACGCCGCCACAGCACGGGAGATCCTGCGCACCCGCGTACGCCGCGCGGTGGCCGCAGCAGCCAACGAGCCCGAATTCTTCACCCTCCTCGAAGCCACGGGCGTGGAGGTGAAGCGTCGGATCGCACCCTCCGGCGACCTGCTCGGCTACAGCGTCGCCCTGCCCGGCGACACCAACAAGCACGGGGAGCCCGTGTGGTTCTCCGGCTCCACCCTCGCCGGCGACCTCTCCCTGCCCAAGATCCGCCAACGCCTTACCGCCAGCACCCCGGAGGCGAATGCCCGACCCGGACGCACACGCGAGGGCAACCCATGGCACCACGCCACGGCCGCCACCGAACGCATCCCCCACCACCTCACCCACGGCAACGACACCACGGCCCAGGGCCAGTTGGCCGCCCTCGGCGAGACGCTGGACCTGCTGCCACTCACCGCTCCCGAGGCCGCGCAGGCACAACTCCAGCACGCCGCCACCGCGTTCGAGCGCGCCACCCGCTCCCGCATCACCGCCGAACACAACAGCGCCCGCGTCCTGCGGCACAGCATCAAGACCATCCTCCGCGACCCCGCCCCCACAGGCGACGGCGCCGGCATAGCGATGCTCATCGACGCCGCCCTCATCGCCGTGGCCTACGCGATGCACTGGCACCGCAGCCACCAACACGCCCAACAACAAGCCGCCGCCCGACAGACCCTGCACCACCTACAGACCGCCTACGCCCACATCGCCCAGCCGGTCCTGCAAGGCTTCGCCCGCCGCGCCCCCGAGCCACACATCCAGCGCCGCTACGCCTACCAACTCAAGCAGGCCGTCCCCGCACACGCCGACCGCATCCTCAACGACCCCGCCTGGAACGCACTCACCACAGCACTCGCCGACGCGGAGGTCGCCGGACACGACACCACCACCCTCCTCGACCACGCCCTCGGCCAGCGCACCCTGGACGACGCCCACAACCCCGCAGCAGCCCTCACCTGGCGCATCCACCGCCTCGGACACCGCCACACCCCCAGCCCCCGAGCCCAAGCCGCCAAGACCCGCACCACCCCCACACCGTCGCCGCGACCGATTGCCGACGCGGCCACGCCCACGCGTCGGACTCCTCCGCGCCGCTGAGCCCAGCGGACGCGGGGTCTGCGGAGCCAACTGATGCGCACCGAAAAGAGTGTGGTGCTGTCATTGGGGCAAGGAACTGCGTCGGAGTCGGCTCGACTCCACGCGCGCTATTCGCTCCACGGCAGCTATGTCGGGAGAGCGCTTGGCGAACGGGAGTGATCCGCACTCCCGATGGGTGTCCCGCGCGATGTCAGAGAAAGATGCCACCCTGCTGGGCAGCGCTGATCATTGCTGCATCCGCTGGGAGGGTCTCATGGTTTCTCTGGTCAACCTGATGCGTTCACGAGGCACTCGCGGTGCCCATACATCTGCGCCTCCCGCTGAGGGCAGCAGCCCCACCGCCCCATCCATGGAGGAGGAAACCGCAGGTACCGTTCCCCTGCCGTACTTCAACCGCAGGATCAAACTCCTTGTGGAGGTCCTCGACCAGCCGGACGAAATCGTGCTGGCGACGCAGCTCCTCCGGGAACGAGGCTGGGCCGTGCGACAAGCGACACCTGCGGACTCCCCGAGCGCTCGCTCGGGTTTCACAGCACTCATCGTCGAGGTGCGGTTACGAGGCGCGCGACTGGGAGCCTGCCGGCACGCACGATCGCAGGTTCGCTCGCTCATCGAGCAGCGGAAACTTGCCGCGTGGGTTCGTGACGCCTCCATCGTGGAGCCTGACCTGCCCCGGGTCTCAACCACGTACCACGTCCACCGCCGTACACCTCCCGGCGCTGGGGGCTTGAAGCGCTGGGTGCTGAAGCACTGGGAGGCGTCAGGGGGCGCCGACATACAACGCGCGCTTGTTCTCCCCGGCCCCTCGGATTCTCAGAAGGCACGCGCGGAATTTGCGCAACGTACGCTCGGTGGGCCGCCGTTTGATGCCGAGATCCACGATGTTCGTCTCGGCGCCGCACCGAAGGAGGAGGCAGCGGACGTCGCTGGCCGGACAGGGGGGCTGCAAACACGCAATTCCCGCGAGGTCGCAACTTTCCTTGGCCTCGTCGTAGTGCTCCTTGGCAGCGGCATCGCCATCCACGCAACCGAGAGCCCATGGGCACTTTTCGGTCTGATACCAGCAGCAGGCCTGTGCTGGCGGCTTGGTGCCTGGGCTACAAGTAACGAGCCCCGGCCTGTCCTGTTCAGGCTGGCAATAGGCATTCTCTTCACAGGTGCCCTCACCTGGCTCGGCTACCTCTTGGCACGGAGCGCACTCGGTCCCGTTCCTATTCTGGTGTTGGTCGCGGCCCTAACAGGTTTGGGTATTGGGCTTGCATTCGGTGTCTGGCACGCACTGAGTCATTCATGGATCAGCCGCAACATCAGTTGGCTCTTGCCAGCGCTTATTCCCCCGCTCGCGTTCGTGCTTCCGATCGCAGGGAGGTTTCTGCACACCTACTATTTGAGGGAGAAATTCGGAATACCCGCCGATACCGTTCCAATTGCCTTCTACTCCCAGTACTTCGTGGCAATGAAACCGATGGCAATCGCATCGGCCATTGTCTTCATCTTCCTGGGCATTATTGGCTGGGTACGTCACTTCCACTGGGGAGGGGGCGCACGTGAACTAACGCTTATGATGTGGCCGTTCGTCCTCCTTGTTTACTTGCTCACCGCAGTACAGGTCAGTCTGGGAGATACCTCGGATGCTGCTGAGAGGACGGCTGCGCGAGCCCGAGCCGGCGACGCACCAGGCTCCTACTACGGCATTGTCGGCAGCTTGGTTTGCGTTCAACCTCTCGGCAAGGACATTCCCGTGCTCAACGGTCCTCTCCCGCGCAACCATCCCGTGCTCAGCTTTGGCAGCACGGGGGACTACCTGTGGGTCTGGGATCCCAAGCGGGACGGCAGGATCGGACAAGCAGTACGCGTCCGTTCAGAAGACGTTGCCGTACTCACGTTCACTGACCGCTCTGACCGTCGGTGCCCACGACGGGCGACAGATGGTTCATAGCTTTGGAGCCGTCTTCCACAAGGTTGACGTGCGCTGCCACGTTCTTGGCTGATCTGGGCGGCATCGTTGCGAGTGGATGAGTCCTGAAGCTGGCCAGTGGAGTTGGACTGCGGCGTCGGGAATGGCGTGGTAGATGGCTGCCGCAGGTTCACGTCGTTGCAGGCCAGCTCCTTGGTGTCAGGTGTTCGACTCGGGGAAGAGTATCTGGGGCTTATGCACGGCCCCAGCTGCGGTGATCTGAGATTCCAGGTCGGAGAGGAGTGAGTCGGCCACCACTTCCTCCACCACCGAAGCGACGTACTCTGCCATGGCGGGGGCAAGCGCTGGGTCCCAAGGCGCTTCAGTGAGCCTTCCTGGAGTAGGGCCGTGGTTGTGTCGGGCGATGGCGGCGCGGTAGTCCTGGGCTTTCATGCGCCAGGCGGCGGCGGAGGTCTTGTCCAGGACGTAGGCGGCGATGCGTATGCCTTCGCCGTCGAAGTCGCCGTGGTAGCGCAACTCGGCTCCCTCGGCGGCCAGCATGCGGAGGAGGTGGATGACCGCGCTGTTCGGCCATCCTGACGTACAGATCAGGGGCGGGCAGTAAGGGCCAAAGCGGCGAAGGGCGAGCGCCATGATGCTGGGATTCTCGGTGATGTGCACGGGCACTGCGGGGAAGCGGAACTCGCCCGGTGTTCGGAGCTGGGCGAGGGTGAGAGATGCGGCTTGTCCGGCTTCGGTGCAGGCGTTTGTTACGCGGCTCAGCGTGCCGTGGCCATCAGGACATAGTCCTGCGGTGAGGACGGTCGTGGAGAGTTCGTCGTCGGCGATGCCGGCCCGCGCCCATAGTGCGCGTCGTTGCTGTGCGCCGTCTGGTGGCTCAACGCCGTAGACGGTCGAGAGGGCTCGAAGAACAAGGGAGGACAGGCGAGTTCCGTCGTCCAGCGCGTGCGAGTCGCCGTCCAGCGTGTGTGCTGCGAAGACCGGCAGGGGTTCCCCGCCGGCGGGCAGGGCGGCGAGTACGGTCAGGGCCGCGGAGAGCAGCTCTCGGGTTCGGGTTACCGAGCCGTGGATGAGGCCTGCGCCGCGACAGTGCGTTGCCCAGTCGGCGAGCGCCGGTTGGGACCGCACAGTGTTGTGAGCTTCCAGCCAGGCCCACAGCGCGGCTCGCTCGTCGTTGGCGCGGCGTCGGTCGGCTGCGCGGTCGTCGATGGGGCCGACGATGTCGGCGACGACCTCGCGAACCGTACGGCCGTCGGTTTCGGCGAGGGCAGCTTCCAGTCGGGTGAGTGCGATGAAGGGTTTGGCGTCCGGCAGCCGGTCCAGTCCCAGCAGGTCGGCCAGGGCTTCTCGTTCAGCGTCGTTCAACGGTCCGATGCGAACTCGGCTGACGGGCCGGCCGGATGACAGGCGGTCGTGGAACGCTAGCCAGACGGGGTGCAGTTCGGGTCGTCGCAGAGAGCGGTCGCTCATGCCGGGACTTCCTCCGTCTCGTCCGGCTCCAGTCCGTTCCCGTCCCAGATGAAGCGTGCGCTGGTGACGGCGTCGTCGCCATCGACACCGGTGATCAGTTGGTGGACTGCGATGCCAGCGAGTTCGCGGTACGTGGCCCACTCGTGGTCGGAGGTGAGCATGAGGTCGAGGTCGAGTGCGCTGAGTAGAGCGAAGACCTGTCCGCGGTTGACGGTGTCGACACCGACGAAGACCTCGTCCAACAGGATCGGCCGGGGGGCTTCCGGCACCGCCTCGTAGTGGGCGGCCACAGCAGCGAAGAGCGGCAGGTGCAGGGCGATCGCCTTCTCACCTCCGGACAAGGCGCCGTGCATCTTCTTGGTGAGCAGCTGCCAGCCATGGCCATTGGCCCGGTCGAGCTTGACAACGAACTGGTGCCAAGCCGTGTAGTCGAGTACCTCGGAGAGTTGTTCTTCCCAAGTGGCCGCTGTGTTCCTGGCTTTGGCCTCCTCGATACGGCTGCGGAAGAACACGTGCAGGGCATCCCGGTCAGAGTCCGTGACTCGGCCGGGGTCCTTGAGGAGCAGCTCGCGGGCGGTGCGGGTGCCTGGTGGCAGATCCGGATGGATCTGCCACACCAGTTGGACCGCGACGTTCGAGGCTGTGCGGACACGCTCCAGGTGACCGTTCATCCGGTCGACGAGTTCATTGGCCTGGCGGATGCGGACCGCCAGGTGGCGCCGGGTGTCTCCGGTCAGGGTCTGGTCGAAGAGGCGGCGCTCGGCGGTGGTGATGTCGTCGCGGCTGCTGTCGCGCTCGGCGGTGAGGATTCGGAGCAGTCCCGTGGCTCCGACCCGCACGCCGTCCATCGTGGCGGCGAAGACCTGTACGTCCTCATCGGGTTCCAGGTCCAGGTCGGTGCGTTGGCCGAGCAGGGGACGAGCTTCGTAGACGGTTTCGAGGAGTCGGGTGGCGGCGTCGCTGACGTTGCGCGGTTCGTGAGGGATGTTGGGCCACTTCGCAGCGACGCTGCGGGCGGACTCAAGGGTGACCCGTGTGCCATCTTGTGCGGTGAGTTCTACTGAGACACCCGCGTCTTCGGGGAGGCCAAGAAGGCACAGGTGCCGGAACCTCTGCGCTGCCGCGTCCCTGGCGCTGATGGCCTTGTCGCGCTCCTCGGCGTCTTGGGCCATCGTGGTCTGCAGCCGTCCGATGCGCTGATCCAGCGCCCGGAGCTCCTCGTTCCTGAGGCGCACGTTGTCGCGGCTGCGGCGGTGCTCCTCCCTCATCTCATGGATGCGGGCGGCCACTTGGCGGAAGTCCTCGCCGACGGTGCTCTCAACTGCTTCCAGCTTGGCCCTGAGCCCCGATGACTCGGACTCGGCAGTCTCAGCCTCCTCAGCATGCTCCTGCGCGGCGGCGAGTGAGCGAGCAGCTTGGCTGCCGGCCGATGTTGACCGCTCCACATCGGCTGACCAGCGCAGGCAAGCGTCTGCCCAGGCGTCGGCCATGTCGCGGAACGTATCGACGGCGGACGATAGGTCCTTGAGAAGGCCCCGGTCCGTGGGCAGCCCATACTCCGCGGACAAGCGGCCCAGCTGGCGGAGGGACTTCGTAACGTCGGCTTCCCGCTCCTCAAGGAGCTTCGCTGCGGCTCGCAGAGCGTCGTCCCGGACGCCGATTCCTTCCTCTGCCCGGTCCCAGAGCCGCCGTTTCTCGTTGAGGTCCCGGTACCGGGGGCGCGCTGAGAGATCGGCGTCCAGACGGTTGCGACGCTCGCGGAATTCGCGCATCTGCGCGTCGCAGGTGGCGATGGTGCTGTTCACCTCGGCAAGACGCTCGGTGAGTTGGTCGATACGGCGCCTCCTGGCCCGCTCACGGGCGAGGGAGCCGATGTGGGCCGGCTCCTCCTTGGCCGAGGTGCCTGTAGCGGAGGCAAGCCGCCAGCTGCCGTCTGCGCCGACTGCGGCCAGGTGCTCGTTTGGTAGCCGCGGGCCGTAGGAGATGCCGCCGAGGACCCGCGAGATCGAGTCGGCGGCGACGGGGATGTCCGCCTCCGGACGCAATACGTCCAGCAGGGACGCTCCTGGAGCCGGAACTGCCCACGCGCCTTCGACCCAGGTGTCATGCCCTGGGAGCACCACTTCGTCGTCCGGTTTGCCCCAGGCATCCAGCAGTCCTGATGCTTCCAATGCCGCTTCGACGCCTGCTTGCACGTCGACCGGTACGTCGTCGTGGAAGGCCACCAGCCGTCAGAGGGGAGCGCCTGCCATCGTCGATCGGTCCGTGGTACGGGTGGGCGGGGCAGTGGGGGGCAGGTCGGCTTCCTGCCGCAGGGCTTCAATGGTTTCGGTGAGCGTTCCTCGCTCGTCCAATGCCGCACCGCGGGCTGTATCGGTACGTGCCTCGCGGTCGGCGATCTCCCCAACCACGCTCCGCATCGCCGAGTCCACCAGTGACGCGACATCGTCCTCGACCGCCGTGAGCGAGACCAACACCTCGACGTCGTCGATGCGAAGCTCCACACACCCTGCGGCCCACTCGCGCAGCAACTGCGCCTGCTTCGTCAGCGCCTCTTCGTATACGCGGATTGCCTCGTCCCGTCGGTGTACAGCATCCGCAAGCCGATCGCGAGCCTCATCCAGCGACGTTTCGGCAGCCGCTCGGTCGCTCAACGCGCGGTCGTGCGCTCCGATAGCAGAGCCAACTTCGGCAATGTGACCACGCCGTGCCTCGACCGCGCCACGCGCTAGATGGCGAGACCGTGCCACCTGATCGTCCCCGACGGACTCGGAGGTCTCAGACGGTGTGCCGATCATCGTCTTCGCTTCTTGATAGACGGACTCCAGACCCGCTGTGCGTGCCGCTCGATGGGCGTCTTCCGATGCCTCGCGTGCGCGATCGGCACACTGCTGGGCGCGTGCTGCGGCTTCCGCGGCGTGCTGTTCGTCCTTGCCTGCTTGCACCTGCTTGGCATCTGCTGTTTCGCGAAGCCGTTTCGCCCGCCGTGCTGACTGCTCGAAGCCTCGGCGAAGCTGGTCCAGTTCTTCACCCTGCTTGTAGACGTCGCTCTCTTTGAGGCCCTCGATGCCGGCTTCCAGTTCGTCCGCGCGCCGCTGAAGCTCGTCGCTCTGCAGTTCCGTTGCGTGTTGGTCTCGCTGGGCCTGTTCGTGCTGTTCCGTGCTCTCCCGGGCCACGCGGGTGAGGTTGTCCATGTCGGTCGTTGCCGAGATCAGCTTCGCGGCGCCGGAGCGCAGCACCCGCTGGGCATAGCTGCGTTGCCGAGAGGCGACGGATTCGGCGGCTGAGACCTCTTCATCCAACTGCCGCAGTTGTTCACGCTGCCGGTCCAACCGCTCGAAACCCTCGGCGAGTTCGGTGATCTCTCCCTCACCGAGCGGTGGCAGAGCCCGAGAGAGCAGGGAGGAGAGCAGAGACGGGTCAAGACGTTCGGAGAGCTTCGGCTGGCGCAGCTGCAGCAGAGCCGTGATCAATGCCTCGTAGCGCTGCTCTCCCATTCCTGCGAAGAGGGTGCGCCGGACCGTCGTCCGGTAGTCGGTGGCCGAGGAATAGACCTCGCCGTGCCCCTGCAAGGCTTCCGCGAGTGCTGCCCTTGTGAGCGGCTGGTCTGTGTCGTTGACCAGGAAGAGGCCGCCGGGCTGGGCGATTCGACGCGTAGTCGTGAAGTAGTCAGCGTGCACTGCGGTGGTGTGGACGCTGGCCTGCAGCCTTGCTCCGCAGGAAAACCACCGCTCCTCACCGCTCTCCGACGAGCGGCCGAACTCCATCCACACGTAGCCCACGCGTGTCTTGCCAGACGTGCCCTCGCCCATCAGGTTCCAGTGCATCGTCCGTTCGGAACCGCCGAACGTGGACAGTCTGTTGGGCCTCAGACTCGCGTCGAAGAGGAAGGGCAGCAGCAGCTCCAAGGCCTTGGACTTGCCCGTGCCGTTCTGGCCACGCAGCAACAAGCAACCCTCGTGGAAGGTGAAGGTCTCGTCGTAGTAGCGCCAGACGTTGAAGATGCCGGCGCGGTACGGCTGCCAGCGCTGCCGTTGCTGCGGAATTTCCGACTCGTCCGCTGTGTTCCCGCGGCTCACCGGAAGGTTAGTAACACTCACCACAGGCCCCCTTCGATCGATTGATCGTCAACGTCGGTGCTGTCCGCGGCGGCTGTTGTCGTGGCTTCCACGAGGCGGTACCGATGGGCTGCCGGCCTCACGATGGTGCGGTCACCGATACGTTGGGCCAGCCCGAAGTCGCACAGGACCGCCACCGCATCGTCGGCCAGCCTCTGAGCCCCCTCTGCCGACTGGTACGCCTTGGCCCACCGCGGAAACCGCCGCAGCAACTCGGAACCAACCTCGGTGAGTTGTTCCGGGGTCGCCCCTCCGGGCACGTCATGGATCCGCTCAAGCAAGAGCAGTGCAGCCACCCGTGCAGTGGACGATTCATCTGGGAACCGGGCATCAGTGGCGATTGCATCCGGGTCGATGAGCATGATCCCCTCCGCACGTTCCTCCAAGACGAAGCCGGCTTGCTCAACGGAACGGCGCAGAATCTGGCGGCCCGTCGGGGACGTCAGGTACGCCAGCTCGTCCTCGGTGAGGTCTTCGCGGTAGAGGACGGGATCGTCGAAGAGTCGCCGCAGCACGGAGTGGCGCAGCCACAGGTTTCGCTGAGTCTCAGACACGGCGACGGAATCGCGGCTCACAGGGTCGTCGGCCATTCCGCCGTAACGCCGTTCCCGCGCCAGTCCAGCGAGCAATTCCTCGAAGCGCAGGGAGACCTCTTCCGGCGGCACCGACAGCCGGGACGCTCCGATAGGTGCTGCCGGCAGCCGCATCAGCAGCGTGGCGTCGACCCGGTACAGCACCTTCGCGTCCGCCGAGTCGACGAAGGCCTCCGTGGTTCCGTCCACGGCCAGCAGGGCGCCGAAAGACTCCAGGAGCTTCAGCACGTCGACGAATGCCATGCGCTCCTGCCTGCTCATCGTGTCGAACGACGGCAGAGCCGGGTCCGAGGCGGTCGCCTGTACAGCGCGGTCGGCGAGCAACCCGATCGTGGTCACCGGCACGGACAGCAGCTCGGCCGCCACAACGCACAGCAGCACGTAGCGCCGACGGTCGAAGGGGGCCTTGCCGGAGCGCAGTCTGCGAGCCGGTCGAGAGGCGTCCGTGGTGGATCGAACCTTCGACAGCCGGGCGTACCCACGCCTGGGCTCGACCACCAGGTTCCAGCCGCAGGTGTAGTCGAACCACTTGGTCAGGGACTCCTTCCGCCGTCGAATGACGTCGAAAGCAACGCGGTCTGCCCGCTCGGTGATCAGCGGCCGGGCGAGGAGAAGACGGATTCCCCGAGCGACTTCCTCCCGCTCCGCGGCGACAAGTTGATTGGCCAAGCTGCTCATCCCGCGGCCTCCTTCCGGCTCGCCCACGTCACGGCCTGTCCGGCCCCAGCCGCGGTTTCGATATGCACGATGTAGTCCGGCCCTCTCAGGACACCTTTCGGCGTTCGCAGGACTGCCATCCTGCCGTCGGCAGCTGGACTCAAGGCGATCTCCACCCTGCCGTCGCCAGTGCCAGCCCGCCGGACGCCCGAACCGTCCGGTCGGGTCGAGAGCGCCCTGCCGAGCAGATCGAGCAGCCGGTCGAACGCTCCGTCGTCCAGCTCGCCGAAGTCGGAAAGCCTCAGTGGGCCCTCGGTCCTCAGAGCGCGCCACGCCTCTTGGAGCTCCACACGTTCCTGACGGGCCCGTTCCGCCCGCGCCGCTTTGATGGCGGCGACGTCCCGTACTTTGCCGGTTCGAGCGAAGCGCTCCGTACGACCGCTCGTGCGCAGCAAGGCCGACACCTCGACCGGCGACGCCTCCGCCCACGCCTGCGAGGTTGTAACCAATTCCGGGTCCGAGTGGGCGAGATGGGCGTGACGGGCTGAACCCAGCCCGAAGGCCACCGTCCACAGGCGGTGGAGATCCTCGTGCCCCGGGGCTGCCGCGAACCAACGGGCCAGCTCCCGGAAATCCTGGACTGCGCTCGAAGACCGGCGACGTGACTCATTGATCCGATCAAGGACTTGCAGCAGCGAGACGATGGCCCGGCGAGCAACGTCGTGCAACTGGTCAACCCGCGGCCGACCCCCATCAGGAGGGAGAAACCACGCCTGCAGACCCGCCCATCGTGCCCGCCGACGCTCCAGCCAGGCAGCGCCCGGATCCTCCCCGGCCACCGGCGGCAACTCCGCCCCGCGCAATGCCCGTTCGTGGAGGACCGAGATTCCTCGCTCCTCCACACGGGCCACAGCCGCTGCCACGCCGTGCCCACGCTGATCCAGGTTGACCAGGAACTCCCGCAGGTAGGCCACCGTGGCAGCCTTTACCTCCCGGAAGACGGTCAGATCGGCTCCCTCGGCACGCAACAACCGCTGAAGCTCCCCGTTGAACGCCTTGGTGTTGTCCAACAGAGCCTCAAGATGGCCTTCCAACTCCTGCAAAGTGCTGAAGATCCGGCGATCCGACGACGCAGGATCACCGGCCAGGACGTACAACTTGTCCAGCCTGTCCGTGATCGCCTCCAGCACCGCGGTCTGCAACGCTCCCGTCGTAGCGAGCACCGACAGTGCGTGCTGCACACCGGCGAACGCGGCTTCACCGCGCCGCGTCAGGGAGTACTGGAGGTTGCGCCGCTCGTATTCCTCCGCCGTCCGATAGTTCTCCGCGTGGTTCTGGATGACATCGAGCAAACCCCAGCTCTTGAGCTTCTTCAGCGCGTCGTGAAGGTCGTCGTCCGCAATCGCGTTGAGCCAACCGACCGTACGTAAGCGCCCGCGGACCTCATCCAGGCCGAGAGCCGTCTCCAGACGCTCGTTGGCCGCACCGAAGGCATGCAGGATCGCCCCGTACAGGTCGGCTCGATCACCTGTGGTGAACCGGAACATGTCCGGTGGAACCCTGCGCATGTAGCTCCCTCCCCCTCGCGGCCACGGCCGGCTCCGAAGCCTTCAAACAACCGTAGATGCGGCCACCGACAACGAAGCTGGGAATAACGGACTCCCCGATGCCACGACCGCGTTGACCGACGTCGACATCGACTCCGGGGCCGAACGGGCACAGGGACACACGAGGAGTGACCCACGAGAAGGCCCAGCTTGAAGTCAGTGGATCCCGCCGCCCACAACCCCGCTGCGGCCCTCACCTGGCGCATCCACCGGCTTGGACACCGCCACATCCCCAACCCCGGAGCCCTAGCCGTGAAGGTCCGCAACAACCCCACAACGTCAACGCGCTTCCCAGCCGACGACGCCACACCCCCGTCGCCGAGGCCAACAGAGGGAGTCCAAGAGGACACAGGTAAGGCAATTTCAGTACGACTGTGCTGCGTTGCCGATCCCTCCAGCGGCTGGCCAGCGTTCACCCGCGCTCGAGTGCCTGATTCAGGAAGACGCGCTTCCTACATTGAACGCATGGCGAGAGGAAAACCGAACCCGGCCGACCAGCATCTGATGCGTGTTGCCGAGGCGTCGGGGATGAACCTGAGCGTGGCTCGATTGGAGCGGTGGCGTAAGGCGGGGCTGATTCCTCGTCCTGGGCCCGACACGCTGGTCCAGTGCGGCTGGAAACAGGTCTATCCGCTGGAGACGGCTCAGCTCGTTGTGGGGCTTCTGACGTGCTGCGCGCGCAGTCGAACGATAGACGATCTCGCGTTGCTTGCGTTCTTCAGCGAGGTTCCCGTACCGATCGAGCCGGTGAAGGCTGCCCTCGCGCGAACCTACTTCACGCACAGAGTTGCGCAGCAATCAAAGGAGCAGCAGCTCTTTGAGGCCATCCCTCAGGTACACCGGGAGGCTGATTCGGCGGAGTACAACTGGGCCGAGGTCGCTGCCGATCTGGACATGCAGCAACATCGCGACGCTGTGCGCCAGATGAGAGCGAATCTCAAGAGGAACAAGGAGCTGGCCAACGCAACCCGTATTGAGCTCGACCAACGAGTCCGAGGAGTCTTGATCTGGCTGAATGCGCCAGCCTTGCCGGTGCACGACGCAGAGTACATGGCGGATTTGCGCTGTGCGCTGGCCTTCCACGGCCCACCTGAACAGTCTCGGGCTGCTTGGGTACTTGCGGCTCTCTGCCACAGCCAGCAGCGGGCCGTGTGGCGCACGACCTCTGGCGAGCAGCGTTTCGAAGAGCTGATGGCACTCGAAGAGGTCGAATTGCTGCACCTCCGGGACCTGGTGCGGGAATCGCTGGACGCCATGTGGTGCATGGCAACCGAAGGCAAAGGCCAGCGATTCGATGTCGGTTCGTCTGCGTCGGCGCGACTCGCTGGCGGCATGCTGATTGAGTGGATGGGCGCCCGGCACGTCCACCCACCAGGCTCTCGCCCAGCGCAAGTCCTCCTGGACAGTTTGCGCGGCTTGTGGTCGCAGTGCGCGGCTTCCGCCGACACCGATGCCAGCGGCGAAGGAAGATCAGCGTTCATAACCCGGACTCGTTCTGACAGGGGTAGCTGACGTGGATGAGCCACCCTCGCCCGGGTTCTGCCGGTCGACTCGACGCAGGGAGACCGTCGACAGAGTCCACAACCAGTCACACACAGAAGCACTTGTGCAACGAGTCGCACATCAACTAAAGTGCAGAGTCCGTCGAAGTGCTCAAATGGAAAGTTGGCCAGAGGAGTCGTCTGCATGAGTGTGCCTCTTTCCCCCTGGGTCGCCGAGGTGTTCGGCAAGCAGGCCTTGGCGATACGCGTCGGTCTCGGACAGGCACTGCGAAACATGCAGGCCAACGCATTGGCGGCCCACGAACAAGCCGAATCTCGCACCAACCACACGTACGGCTCGGCACGGTGGCAGGGGCAGTTCGAGCGCTTGCAGGAAGAACTGCAAGATCTGCCGGGTGCCACACCAGTGAAGCCGTACAACTTCCCGTTCGAGTTGATGCTCATCGGCAAAGGGCTGCTCTACCCCTTCCAGTACTCCAAGACCGCCTCTGATGTGCGCACCGCGCGCATCCCCAGCGAGTCGCAATTGGTGAAGGAGCTGTTCACGTTCGCACCCGCGCCTGCCCATACGCAGGGCGCGTTCGACTTCGATGACTTCATCGAAGGCACTATGTCAGCCGAGCCGCGGGGTGGCCTTGCCAATGTTCCCTCTGGCACTCATCTGATCCTGGTGCCCTTCGCCTGCAACGTCTCCGAGCTGTTGGAGGCGCACTGGGGCATTGCGGCCCTGGGCGAGGGTCGCCGACTGCAATGGACGACCGACCCTGAACTCATCCCTCTCCCCGCAACCGTCACCTCGCCGGGGCAACGTCTGGCCAGCGTCCCCTCGCAGCCGGCATCACCTGCGGCAGAGCACTCCCGCTTCGATCATGGAACAGAGCCAGCCCTTACCCTGTCGTCGCGTGCGGATGCGGACCGGGAGCGGGACGTTACGCCGCTGACCGAGGCAGAACCAGTCGAGGACCAGGCCGGCGAAGACGATGCGACTCACTAGGCAAGACCCCCTTCCAAACATGGAGGCGCGGGGCGCCACACCACGTGCCATTTGGGATGCCTTTGATCCCGCCCGGCTGACGCAAGCACGGCGCCTGGCCGAGATGACGAAGAAGGACGTCGCATCTGCCCTTGGGGTGACGCCGGCCGCTGTGGGCCAGTACGAGACCGGCGTCACCCGCCCCCGCCCCGACCTCATCCCCCGCTTGGGCGAGGTACTCAACGTGCCCGCCAACTTCTTCCTCGCTGGACGCCCCGCGAACCGACTCGACGCCTCCATGGCCCACTTCCGCAGCCTGCGCAGCACGCCAAAATCGCACCGCGAGCGAGCCCTGGCCTTCGCCGAACAGGTATGGGAACTCACCTACGCCGTCGAGCATGAGGTCCAGCTGCCCCTCGTGGACCTTCCTGGCTTCGCCGGCGGAGAAGTCCACCCTGGGGCAGAACTGCCTACCGACCCTGCCGCGGCAGCACGTGAGTTGCGACGTCGTTGGAACTTGGGAGAAGGGCCGGTTACTCATCTAGTGCGGCGTATGGAATCCCACGGCATCGTCGTCATCATGCCTCCGGCCTCAGACTCATCCGCCTCAACAGTGGATGCCTTCTCCACCCGCGCTGCCAGGCCCCTCGTGGTCCTCACAGCCAACCGGGCCGATGACATCTATCGGCACCGATTCACAGCTGCCCATGAACTTGGCCACCTCGTACTCCACGGCGACGCGACCGGCGACAGCCGCCAAGAGAAGGAAGCCGACGCGTTTGCCGCCGAGTTCCTCACCCCCCAAGAAAGCATCCTCCCGCTCCTTCCGAAGCGGATGGATCTAGCAAGGCTTGCTGAACTCCGCCAGATCTGGGGCGTTTCCATCCACTCACTCGTCTACCGGTGCCGGGAGCTGGGACTCATCTCCGATGCCACCGCGAGCCGCACTTACCAACGTCTCCGGGCGCTGCAGGACCAGCCTGGATTCGCCCCTGAACCCGTATCGAACTACTCCGGAGAACAGCCGGCCCTCCTACGGCAAGCCTTTGAACTGGCCTCAAGCGAGACAGGCCTGTCAGTGACGAAGCTGGCGCACAAGCTTGCATGGAATGCCACGCGGGTCCGCGAACTTCTCAGTGTCCAAGAGCAGCGCCCCGTCCTGCGCCTCGTGGAGTAAGTAGCCTGTCGCGGACTGGCCCAACGCAAACCGCCCGCAATGTGGCCTCGACGCGTCGCTTGGCCTACTTCAAGCCAATCGTGTCTGGCGGAATGTGCAGGGTCAGCCTGTTGAGCGAATCATCACCGTGAGGCGGGGTGACGCCGGCGATGGCTGGCTGTGACCGATGTCCCGGTATCCCCATGACTTGTACAGGGCATGGACCTTCCCGTCTCCGGCTGCTTCGTTGACCATGAGCGTCACGTACGGCTCATCACGGCCTGCAAGGAGCGTGTCGTGAATGTGTCGCGCTACTCCGGTTCCCCGCCACACGGGGCACACCCCGATCTCTTTCAGCGCCAGGGCTGCGTGCACGGTGTACTTCTCGAAGGGCGGTGGAGTGGTGCGCTGCCAGTATCGGTCCCCGTCCTCGATCGTGTTGCCGTAGGCGTACCCCACCGGGTGCTCGCCGTCGTAGGCGAGTACCGCCTGAAAGCCGGGCTCGGCGCCGTGCCTGTCCAGCCGCTCGCCGAAGGAAGAGACCGCATAATTCGCAAGGTGGAGCAGCGGTGCCCGTACCTCGGCATACACGTTGAGCAGATCGGCACGGACGGCGTCCAGTTCGGTGAAGGAGCGCAGTTCGATGGCGGGTGCCGAGGTCATGCGTTGGTCCTCCAGGCGGCGGTGTGCTCGGTCCACGTGCTCACGCTGGCACTGCCCGGTGCGGTGGCACGGAGGGCAGCGCCGAACTCCTGAAGCATGCGCGATACCCGGGGGTGATGGGTAGCGGCCTCCGCCGTCACGTTCATGGCTGTACCCGTGGCGGTGTCGACGTCGCCCTGGGCGAGCTGTGCCTGTGCGAGGCGGCTGGTGGCGATGGCGCGTGAACGCTGCATGTGAGGCCTGAGCACCGCCAGGCATCGGTGCGCGTGGTACTCGGCCGTGGACCAATCACCAGCAGCAAGGTGGGCGGTAAGGGCGAGGGAGTGAAGTTCCGCCTTGTCGTAGAAGGCCAGGAGCCATAGCGGCCGGAAGGCGTCTCGATCAGCGCGGTTCATAGCTTCATACGCCTGATCGAAGGTGCGAGGAAGGCTCCGCCGCTCGTGGGCGGCGCCTTGGATGGCCATCTGCCGGGCCAGGCCAAGGGAGGCGAACATCGGGTCGCGGCGCGTGATGTGCTGACTCCGTGCGACGTCGTTGGCGGCTCGGGCATCGGCGGGGCGCCCCATGTGCCGGTAGAGGCTGCCGGCGTGCGACCAGATGCGGAACTTGATCGTCTGATCGCCGGATAGCTCAGCGAGGGCCTGAGCTTCCCGCATGTGGGCGATGGCGTCTTGGAAGCGGCGGCCGTCGATGGCAGCCCACATCGCAGATGAACGGAAACTCGCTGCGGTGGCGTAGAGGCGGCTACGCACTCGGTGGGTGGCACTGCCGGAGTTCTGGAGGTTCAGGGCCGAGTCGGCGAGGTCTGCAGCACGCTTCTCGATGTCGAGTTGTCCGCCGCGTTTGTGATCGCTGGCGACCACGGCAGCGAGCTTCTCTTCCAGACGTTCAACATCGCTCATGCCGATCTTGCGGGTTGAGGCGCCGGCTGGAGCGGCGGCAGCCACGGCCGCTGAGACGGTTCCGGCGACGAGGGTGCGGCGGTGCATGGGGTCCTCCTGCGGTGGGGCTGCCGCGGATGAGGAGCGGCCCCGTGGCACGAACCCTAAGTCGACGGCGGACATCCCAGAGATGTCCTCCAGGACCTTCCGCGTTGCCGTATTGGGCCAGCGGACTCGCCCGGATCGCCACTCCCGGACATGACGGCCGTCGCATGTTCCGGGTTTGCCGGTGAGGTCCTCCAGGGCTGAATTCACGGCCTTGGCGAGGCTGTTGGAGCTGTGCTGATGGTCTGCCATCCACGCTTCAAGAGCCCTGTTTCGCGTGGTGTCCATGGCCGCACCGTAGCCCGTTGTGCACTCAGCGCAAGGTAAATGGATTACCAAAACCCCCTAGGGGGCTCATCGCGGTTCTGCGTCAGATCCCCTAACCAGCAGTAGGGGACGGGGGGTTATCTGTTTCGCACGGCAGTGGACTGCTGGAGCCACCCCGGAGACCGAAGGTGAGGACGATGACGGAGTGTCAGGGAGCAGGCGAGCCTCTGTACGCAGTGACGTGCATGGCGTCGAGGCTGGCATTCACTGACCTGGGCATCCACCCTCACGCAATGGCCAAGCGGACGGGGCTGGTGTGGCTGGGTGAGCATCGTGACTGAGCCATCTGCGACCGGAGTTCCGGCGTACAGCGAGACGCTGCGACGCATCCCGGAGTCTGTGACGAAGGCGCGGCGCCTGGTGTCCTCATCGCTGCGTGTATGGCGCCTGGAAGGCGCGGAAGACGCGGCCTGGCTGGTGGTCAGCGAGCTGTTCACGAACACCGTGGTGCACGCCCGGATGGACTGCGTACGGGTCACGGTCTCCCGCGTTGACGAGCAGGTGGTGCGCGTCGCGGTCATCGACTGCTCCCACGCCAAACCGCAGGTTCGCGAGGCCGGGGCGGACGACGAATGTGGGCGTGGCCTGGCGCTCGTGGACGCTGTGTCGACGGACTGGGGCGTCGACCCGCTGCGCTGGGGGAAGCGCGTGTGGGCCGAGGTGAAGTGCGGTGGCCGATGACCCCGAGCTGCGCCCAACTGCTGTACGTGCTGGCTGTGATGGCGCTCATGGGCGCTCTGACCTACGGCATTGGCTGGGGCTCGTGATGCCCCGCCTGAACCTGCCGCTGCTGGCCGGCGTCCTGCTCCGACCGCGGGCCGCAGCGGCTTCCCGGCTCCGGTCGTTCCACCTTCGCGCCAGGGGGACGGCCGGAGCCTCCACCCCGGAAGGACCCTCGTGCACCGCGTCTGGCAGGACGGCGAGTGCTGGCTGTGCGATGCCGACGACCGGCCTGTGCTGTGGATCGGGCCGGTACAGACCGACACCGGCACGGCCCCGATGTTTGCCTGCAAGCCCTGCATACGCCGACTTGAGGAGCGAGTCCGCCGGTACGAAGCCGCCATCGACAACGCGCCTGCCCGATAAGCCCCGTGTCCCGGCCGTGCAGCGCACGGGCGCACCGCCGGGACACGGCTCCACGCCCCTGCCCCATACCCGTTCACAGGAGTTGCGCATGCCCGCCGAGATGCTGCGCGTAGGACCCGGCGAGATCCGTCGCGGGGACCGAACGCTACGCGGCGGCACACAGGTTGAGGTCATCGATATGGTCGTGGCCGGACTCACGGGGAAGATGCTCCGCTTCGACAACGGTTCGATCTACCTGCTGCGCAGTGGCGACGAGCTGCAAGTGTGTCGCGGCGCCCAAGCCACCGCCCCCGCACGGCGGGCCACTCATCCGCGCCGGACCGCTGGGAATACCGCCGCTGCCGAAGAGGGGCACACCGCCCGAGAGGTCGCCGAGCGGGCCGAGCGGCACTCGCAGGCCGCAATCGCCATGTGGGCCAGACGTCGCGAGCGCTTCGCGGCTGCCAGCGAACAGGGCCTACAACGCGGCCCGTACCCGGGCGAGGAACACATGCGCCACTGCGGATACCGCATGTGGCCCAAGCCCGTGCACGGCGGCGGCCTGCTCTACACCTGCAACCGCTGCGGCCACATCAAAGCCGACCAAGCGCCGGACGAGGCACCCCAATGAGCATGTGGCGCTGCTGTTCGGCCGAATCCGCAAGGCACCAGCCGCGTACGCGGCTCCCAATCTCCTGGTCTCGGCACCGCCCGGTGTCGCGGCCAGGTGGCACCACCCGTCAGAAGCACAACCACCAGTAGGAGGAATCCATGCTCACGACCATCGAGCAGACCCAGGCCGCCGCACCGGTGGCCGACGGTGTCGACCTGGAGCTGAACGTCAGCATCGTCACCGCGGGCCCGGTGGCCGCAGCCTTGCTGTCGTCCACCGACGACGGCTGCGACACCGTCCGCGGCGGCGACTGCTGAAGCAGTCAACCCGGCTCTGACGCCCCCGGGGTGTCCGCGGCGAGGAGCCTCGCCGCGGAC
>NZ_LJGW01000012.1 GCF_001751255.1 Streptomyces nanshensis
GCCAGGAGCCGTCGCCCATGACGGCCGGGCGGCGTCGGCCCATAACCGCCGCTCCGCGGGTGCCCGTTCGCCCGCGGACGGGCACGCCCGGCTCCGCGGCCGTGCCCGGCGGGCACGCCTGCGTCTGTCTCTCGCCCGGAGCGCATGGGCGTCTCCTCTCGCCTCCCCTGCCGCAGCGGCGGTCAGGGCGAACGGAATCCGATGGTGGGTGTGGCCCGGCGCAGCGCCGAGCCCCGGCCCGCGCCGGGCAGCAGCTCGGACAGGAAGGCGTACCGGCGCATGACCTCCTCGCTCTGTCCGCCGCACCGCGTCGCGTACTGCCACCACGCGGCGACCTCGGGCCAGCCGGGCGCGGAGAGCGAGCCGCCGAAGTGCTGTACGGACAGGGCGGCGGTGAGGTTGGCGAAGGCGAGCCGGTCGGTGAGCGGCCATCCGGCGAGCGTGCCGGTGATGAAGCCGGCGACGAAGACGTCGCCGGCGCCGGTCGGGTCGAGCGCCTCGACGGGCAGCGCGGGCAGGTCGGCGCTCTCGCCGCTGAGCGAGTCGACGGCCACGGCACCGCCGGAGCCCTTGGTGACGACGGCTATGGGCACCAGCTCCGCCAGCGCCCGTACGGCGTCCTGGGGGCTGTCGGTGCGGGTGTAGTGCTGCGCCTCGGCGGCGTTGGGCAGGAAGGCGTGGCAGTAGGAGAGGTCGGCGAGGGTGTCCGGGTCCCAGGCGCCGGTGTCGTCCCAGCCGACGTCGGCGAATATCTTGCTGCCCTCGTCGTGTGCCTCGCGCACCCAGCCCTCCAGCCGGCCGGAGGCGAGATCGGTGAAACAGGCGCGGGAGCGCGGGCGTTGGCCCGTACGGACACAGGGGGCGGGGGCCTCGTGGCCGTGCGAGACCATTGTGCGCTCGCCCTCGTAGGCCATGGAGACGGTGACGGGCGAGTGCCAGCCCGGTGCGCGGTGTGAGGGGCCCAGGTCGATGCCCTCGCTGTCGGCCAGCGACTCCCAGCAGTAGTCGCCGTAGACGTCGTCGCCGAACGCCGCGGCGAGCGAGGTGCGCAGGCCGAGGCGGCGCAGCGCGGTGGCCATGTTGGCGACGCCGCCCGGCGAGGAGCCCATGCCGCGCGCCCAGGACTCGGTGCCGCGGACGGGGGCGTGGTCGAGCCCCGTGAAGATGATGTCGAGGAAGACGGTGCCGGTCAGGAAGACGTCCTGGTCCGGGCCGCCGTCGCCGCGCAGGGCCGACAGCGGGTCCAGTGCCGCTGACGTCGGCGCCGGCTGCGCGCTCCCGGTCGTGCTCACTTCGCTTCCCGCCCCTTCTGCGGCCCGTGGTCCCCACGGGCCCCCGACACCCCGAACTCCCCAGGGGCCGCGTCCTTTCCGGGCGGCCCGTGGGTGCATCGTCCTTCCCGCAGGTCCGGTACGGCCACTGTGATTCGTTCCGCTCGTACGGTCCTGGAGGGCCGCGCAGGGCCCCGATGCGTTGAGCGACACATTGCACGTCAGCGGCGGGGAGTGCAAGACCCCGGTCACACTCGCGCAAAGACGCTCACTCGCGCTACATTGCCGGGCATGTTGCGCGAGACCCGGCACGAGCGGCTGCTGACGCTGCTCCGCGAGGAGGGTGTGCTGCCCGTCGGGCTCATCGCACAGCGCCTCGGCGTGAGCGAGGCCACCGCCCGGCGCGACCTCAACGACCTCGGCAACGCGGGGCGGTTGCGGCGCGTCTACGGCGGCGCCGTGGCCCGCGGGCCCGCCGAGCGGCCCTTCGCCGAGGAGGAGGCGGGCGACCGCGACGACAAGGACGCGATCGCGCGGGCCGCCGCCGCGAGCGTCGAGGACGGCGAGGTGGTGATCCTCGACATCGGCACCACGACCCTCCAGCTCGCGCGCAGGCTGCACGGCCGCAGCATCACGGTGGCGACCAGCAACCTCGCGGTGTACGAGGAGCTGAAGGACGACGCGGACGTCGGGCTGGTGCTGCTCGGCGGTCAGGTACGCCGCAACTACCGTTCCCTGGTGGGGCACTTGACGGAGCTGGGGCTGCGGCATCTCTACGCCGACCGGCTCTTCCTCGGCACCAGCGGGGTGCTTCCGGACGGCCGGGTGCTGGACACCACCGACGTCGAAGTCCCCGTCAAACAGGCGATGCTGACCGCCGCGCGGCATGTGGTGCTGCTCGCCACGGCGCGCAAGTTCCCCGGTACGGGCACGGCCCGCATCTGCGGACCGCGGGACGTCGGCACGCTGATCACGAACCGTACGTCCGACCCCGGCACCCTCGCGGTCTTCCGCGACGCCGGGACGCAGGTGGTGACGGCCGCCGGGAGCGGCGAACGCGGCGAACGCGGCGAACGCGACGAACGCGACGAACGCGACGAACAACGCGCGGCACAGACGCCCAACGGCCCGTCGGCGAGGGCCGGTTCGGCCGGTTCGGCCGAGAAGGCCGGCCCGGCGGGCACAGCAGGCGCGGCGAGGGAAGCAGGCCCGGCGACGACGGCGGGCGCGGTGACAGAGGCGAAGGCGGAGGCGGAGGGCCGATGAGGCTGACTGTGCTGGGCGGCGGCGGGTTCCGGGTGCCGCTGGTGTACCGGGCGCTGCTGGAGGACGAGGGCGACGAGGCGGGGCGGATCACCGAACTCGTGCTGCACGACAGCGACTCGGCCCGGCTGGAGTCCGTCACGTCCGTGCTGGCCCACCAGGCGGAGCGGCACCGTGCCGGGGGCAATGCGGCCCGCGGGGCGCCCGCCGTACGGGCCACCACCGACCTCGACGAGGCGCTGCGCGGCGCGGACTTCGTCTTCTCCGCGATCCGCGTCGGCGGCCTGGAGGGACGCACCCGGGACGAGCGCATCCCGCTCGCCGAGGGCCTGCTCGGGCAGGAGACCGTGGGCGCGGGCGGCGTCCTGTACGGGCTGCGCACGCTGCCCGTCGCCGTGAGCATCGCGGAGCGCGTCGCACGACTGGCGCCGCAGGCCTGGGTCATCAACTTCACCAACCCGGCGGGCATGGTCACCGAGGCGATGAGCCGCGTCTTCCGCCGGCACGGCCTGGGCGAGCGCGTGATCGGCATCTGCGACTCCCCCGTCGGCCTGTGCCGCCGCGCCGCACGCGCCCTCGGCGCCGACCCGGACCGTGCCGCGTACGACTACGTGGGGCTCAACCACCTCGGCTGGCTGCGCCGCGTACTGGTCGACGGCGAGGACCGGCTGCCCCGACTCCTCGCGGACGAGGCCCTGTTGGGCTCCTTCGAGGAGGGCAGGCTGTTCGGCCCGGACTGGCTGCGGACGCTGGGGTCGCTGCCCAACGAGTATCTGCACTACTACTACTTCCACCGCGAGTCGGTCGCGGCCGTCCGCGAATCCGCCGCCACGCGCGGGGAGTTCCTGCGCGAGCAGCAGTCGCGCTTCTACGCGGAGTCGGCGCGCGGGGCCTCCCCCGCCGACGCGTACGCGGCCTGGGACCGTACGCGCCGGGAGCGCGAGGAGACCTATATGGCCGAGAGCCGGGCGGCCACCGGGGGCTGGGAACGCGAGAGCTGCGACCTGGAGGGCGGCGGCTACGACCGTGTCGCCCTGGCCCTGATGCGTGCGATCGCCCGCGACGAGCGCACGACGCTGATCCTCAACGTGCCCAACCACGGCGCCGTTCCGGGCCTGGACGCCGAGGCGGTCGTCGAGATCCCGTGCCTGGTCGGCGCGGGCGGCGCCCGTCCGCTGGCCACGGGCGCCGTGGCACCGGACCAGCTCGGGCTGATGCTCCAGCTCAAGGCGGTGGAACGCGCCGCGATCGAGGCCGCGTCGGACGGCTCCCGCGCAGCGGCCCTGCGGGCCCTGGCGCTGCATCCCCTGGTCGACTCGGTACGGGTCGCGGAACGCGTCCTGGACGCGGCGGAGGCGGGCGGCGCCGCGTGAGGCAGCGCCGCCGCGCGAGGTGACGGCCGCCGCATGACGTGACGGCGGCGGCCGGGTGCCGCCGCCGCGCCCGCCGGAACGCGGCGGCCCTCAGCCCTGCTGCCGGAAGAACTCCAGGAGCGCGCCGGTGAGTTGGGCCGGCGCGTCCTCCTGTACGAGGTGGCCCGCGCCCTCGACCGGCTCCAGGCGCGCACCCGGGATGCGGGCCGTCAGCTCCCGTCCCCGCTCCGGCGGGATCCAGGTGTCGTCCTGGCCCCAGCACACCAGCACCGGCAGGGCCAACTCCCCGTACCGGTCCTGCACTTCGTCGGTGTAGAGCTGGTCGGCCTGGGCGATCTGCCGGTAGAAGGCCGCCTGTCCGTCCTCTCCGAGCCAGGGTTCGACGAGGCGGTCGAGGACGGCCGGGTGCAGTCCGGGGCCGCTGGCGGAGCCGACGTACTCCCGTACCAGGGCGCGGTGCAGCGCGGGCGGCAACTGCTCGAAGACGCCGGAGTGCGCGCCGACGAGGCGGAAGAACGGGGAGCCCCAGGGAGCCAGCGCGACCGGGTCCACGAGCGCGAGCGCACGGTAGCGGGCGCCGTGCAGCAGATGTGCCCGGAGGCTGACGGCGCCGCCGAAGTCGTGGGCGGCCACGAGGGGTTGACCGAGTCCCCAGTGGTCCAGCAGCTCGGTGAAGACGCGGCCCTGTGCGGCCAGCGAGACGTCCTGCCCGGCGCTCTTCTCCGACGTGCCGTAGCCCGGCATGTCCCACACGAACACCTGGTGGCGGCGGGCGAGCGCACGGGCGACGGCACGCCAGACGTAGGAGGAGAAGGGCGTGCCGTGCAGCAGCACGACCGGGTCCTGACCGGGCGGCCCGAGACGGTCCCAGCGGACGGTGCCCGCGCTGCTGCGGAACGTCTCGGTCAACTGCCAGTCGCTCACGGGGTGTTCCTCTCGGTCGTGTACGCCACCGGGCGCCCGTGCGGCGCACAGGCGCGGACGCCCCGGTACGAACGCCCCGGTCAGGACAGCGGTACGGCGTTGACGAGGGGCGTACCGGCAGCGTAGCGGCGTACCTGCTCCACGATCAGCCGCTCGGCGCGCGGCCGGAACGCGGCCGAACCGCCCGCCACATGCGGCGTGACGAGCACCCCGGGCTGCTGCCGCAGCGGATGGCCGCCGGGCAGCGGTTCGGGATCGGTGACGTCCAGCGCCGCGCGCAGCCGTCCCGTGCGGACCTCCGCCAGCAGCGCCTCGGTCTCCAGCGTCCTGCCGCGCCCGACGTTGACGACGAGCGCCCCGTCGGGGAGCGCGGCCAGCTCCTCCTTGCCGAACAGGCCCTGGGTGGCGGGGGTTTCGGGCAGCACGAGGACGACGACGTCCACCCGGGGCAGCAGCCGCGGCAGTTCGTCGACGGGGTGCACGTCCTCCTCGGGCCGTGCCCGCCGGGCCACCCGCAGGACCTCCGCCTCGCACGCCAGCAGCCGCCGCTCCAGCGCCTGCCCGATCGACCCGTATCCGACGACGGCGACGCGGCAGTCCGCGAGCGAGCGTGTGAAGTGCGGCTCCCAGCGGCCCGCCCGCTGGTCGGCGGCCCAGCGCGGCAGTTCGCGCTGGGCGGCGAGGATCAGCCCGAGCGCGTGCTCGGCGGTGCTGGCGTCGTGCAGTCCGCGTCCGTTGTGCAGGCTCACGCCCTCGGGTATCCACGGCAGCAGCTTCTCGACGCCAGCGCTGAGCGACTGCACGGCCCGCAGGGACGGCAGCCTCGGCAGCAGCCGCTCCACACCCGGCACGGCGTACGGCATCACCCACAGGTCCGTCGACTCCAGGACGTCCGGGGGCAGTCGGTCCTCGGGCGTGAGCCCGTCCCACACCTGCACGCGGACGCCCGAGGGCCACGGGCCGTGGCGGGCGTCCAAGTCGGCCCAGGGCAGCAGGACATGGGCGGCGGTCTCGGGCTTCGGCGGCATCTGCGGGTCTCCCTCTCCTGCGGCTGCGGTGGCGGCGGACGGCGCCCGGACAGTCACGTTCCGGCCATTGACCGCACCGGCACACGCTCGTAACGTCCTTCCCGCTCAGTGAAACACTTTCCACCCGACGGAATAAAGGGGGTCCGGGAATGACGCAGGCGTCTCCCGCCCGCACCGGCACCGGCGGCTTCTGGTCCTCGTCGCGCGCCCGGTATCTGATGCCGATCGCGTTCGTCACGTACTCGCTCGCCTATCTCGACAAGTCGAACTACGCGATCGCCTCCGCGGGCGGCATGGCCGGCGAACTCGGGCTGTCCGCCGGGATGGACTCCCTGATCGCCGCGTCCTTCTTCCTCGGCTACTTCTTCTTCCAGATCCCCGGGACGATCTACGCCGAGCAGCGCAGCGTGCGCCGCATGGTCGCCGGTTCCACCATCGCCTGGGGTCTGCTGGCGACCGCCCAGGGCCTGCTGAGCAGCCCCGGGCAGCTCATCGCGGTGCGCTTCGCGCTCGGCGTCGTCGAGGGCGCGGTGCTGCCCTCGCTCGTGCTGCTGCTCAGCCGCTGGTTCACCAAGGGCGAGCGCAGCCGCGCCAACACGCTGCTGATCCTGGGCAATCCGATCACGGTCATGTGGCTGTCGGTGCTCTCGGGCTGGATCATCGAGGTCTCGGACTGGCGGGCGATGTTCGTCGTCGAAGGACTGCCGTCCGTCGTGTGGGGCCTGTTGTGCCTGAAGCTCATCAAGGACCGCCCGGACGAGGCCCGTTGGATGAGCGCTCACGACCGCGAGGAGCTGCGCGCCGCCCTCGCCGACGAGCAGCGCGCCGCCGCCGAGGCCCCCGGCTCGGCGGTCACCGCCGCCGACGTCCGTACCGGCGGCGCGGACGCGCACGCCACCAGCGCCGACGCCCCTCGCGCGAGCGCCGCCGACTACAAGAAGGTGCTGCGCTCCCGGCCCGTCGCCGTGCTCGCCGCGCAGTACTTCTTCTGGTCGTTCGGCATGTACGGCTTCATCTTCTGGCTGCCGTCCATCGTCAAGAAGGGCTCGGGCGAGGGCATCGGCGCGACCGGGCTGATCTCGGCGATCCCCTACGCCTTCGCCGCCGTGGCGATGCTGCTCAACTCCCGGATGTCGGACCGCACCGGCCGCCGCCGCGCCGCCGTCTGGCCGTGGCTGGGCACCGGGGCGCTGGCGCTCTTCGGCTCGTATCTGGCGGGCCCGCACTTCGCGCTCGCGCTGACGCTGCTGACCGTCGCGGGCCTGTGCATGTACGCCCCGTACGGCCCGTACTTCGCCTTCGTCTCCGAACTGGCGCCCGCGGGCGTCGCGGGCGCGGCCGTCGCCGCCGTCAACTCCTTCGGTGCGCTGGGGTCGTTCGCGGGCACCTACCTGGTGGGCTGGGTGCGCGGTACGACGCTCGGCGACGCGGGCGCGTTCGGCTTCATGGCGGTGTGCACGCTGGTATCGGCGGCGCTGATGTTCGGCGTACGGGAACCACGGGCCCTCCCCACGGCGACCGGTACGGTGAGCGGACGTCCGCACACCCCGTCCGGGGAGGCCGGCAAGACCGTACCGGCCGGCGGGACGGCTCCGGCCGGCGAGGCCGCGAGCGGCGGCGGACGCGACTGACCTTGCCGCGCACGATCTTCGAGGGAGCACCGAGGGTGACCGCACCGCCCGGCGACGACATGCTCAGCCGGGGCCTGCGGCTGATGACCGTGCTGGCCGACCACCCGTCGGGGCTCGGCGTCAGCGCCGCCGCACGCACCGCGGGCCTGCCGGTCAGCAGCGCACACCGGCTGCTGGGACGGCTGGCCGCCGAGCGCTTCGTCGCCTACGACGAGGACACCCGCCGCTGGGCCCTGGGCGTACGCGTGCTGGAGTTCTCCCGCGGCTTCCAGCGCTCCCCCGCCGGTTACTCCGCGGCGGCGGCCCCGATGCGGCGGCTGGCCGCCCGTACGGGACTGCCCGCGATCGCCGGGATCCTCGACGGCAGCGAGGTGCTGCTGGTGCTCAGCGCGCAGGGCACCCAGCATCTCCAGTTGCGCAGCGCCGAGGGCACCCGCAACCCCTGGCACGCCACGTCCATGGGCAAGGCCCTCGCCTCGGTGCTCCCCGAGGAACGCCTCGCGGACCTGCTGGCCGCCGAACTGCCCGCCGCCACCGAGCACACCGTCACCGACCCGGAGGTGCTGCGCGGTCAGCTCGCGCGCGTACGGGAGCGGGGCTGGGCCGAGGTGGACCAGGAGAACGAGGTCGGCGTGCGCTCCGTGGCGACCGTCGTCCCCGACCTGGACGGCGGACTGCGGCCCCGGCTCGCGGTCTCGCTCGGCGCCACGGTCGTCCTCACCACACGGGACGAACTCCTCGGCCACGTACCGGAGTTGCTCGCCTGCGCGGAGGAGATCGGCTCCCTCATGGTCTGACGTCCCGGGCTCGTACGTGCCCGCACGGGCGCGAGGTATCGAGACGGTGACGTGCGGCGGATCGCGGCCCGCGGGGTGACACCATCGGCTGATCGACGCCGCCCTCCGGGTCGCCCGACGGGCACGGGGGTAGGACTGGGGGCGTCGTGAAGCCGAACGGCCTGCGGGACCGGCAGGCCCTGGGGGAGGAGTTCACCGTGCGGACGGGCATCAAGACCCTGACCTTCGTCGTCGGCACCGGGCGCAGCGGCTCGACCGCGCTGTCGCAGGTGCTGCGGCTGCATCCGGACGTGCTCAGCCTCAACGAGCTGTACTCGTGCGTCGACAGCCCGCCCGCGCTCTCCGGGCAGCGGCTGACGGGCGAGGAGTTCTGGCGATGTCTGCGCGAGCCGATGGCGGTCTTCGACGCCATGGTCCGCAGCGGCACCCCGCTGCCGGAGTTCCTCTACAGCCGCCACCCGGAGTGGCGCTATTCGGCCGACGCGACGGGCATCCCCGCGATCAGCATGATGGCGCTCCCCCACCTGACCGACGATCCGGACGCCCTCCTCGACTCGCTGGAACCGGAGGTGCGCGGCTGGCCGGAGCGCCCGGCACCGCAGCAGTGGCACGCCCTGTTCGGCGCGCTCGCCTCCCGCATCGGCGGGCGCGAGGCCGCGGTCGAGCGCTCCGGCTACTCGCTGCACCGCGTCGGCACGCTCCGCCGGCTCTTCCCCGAGGCCCGCTTCGTCCATCTGCACCGCGCGGGCCCGGACTGCGCCCTGTCGATGAGCCGCCACAACGGCTACCGCATGATCTCGCTGCTCCGCGACATCGTCCGGCGCTGCGGCGTGGAGTCCGCGTCCGACATCACCGACGACCACGTCAAGCAACTGCCGGAGGATCTGGCCCCGTTGCTCGGCCCGAAGTACGACCCGGCGCTCGTCCTCGACCGCGAGATGCCGGTGCCCGGCTTCGGCACGCTGTGGTCGGATCTGATCTGCGAGGGCGTCGGTCACCTCGCCGAGGTCCCCGCCGCGCAGCGCACCACGCTCTCCTACGAGCGGCTGCTGACCGCACCGCGCCAGGAGCTGGCCCGGCTTGCCGACTTCATCGGCGTCCAGCCGTTCGCGGAGTGGCTGGAGGAGGGCGACGAGATCCTGGACGGCACCGACCGCCTCGGCTCGTCGAGCCGGCTGCCGGAGCGGGTGCGCACCGCGCTGCGGGAGAGCTGCGAACGCGGCGAACAGGCCCTGGCGGAGGCCCACGCGAACGCGTAGGCCCTGGCGGACGCCGACGACGCGAACGCGTAGGCGGCGCGGGGCCGTTGCGCCGCCGGGCCCCGCCTGTGCCCTCAACTCGCCCTCGCCGCGCGGCAGTTGGGAAACCTCCGCGAAACATACGCGGTCAAGAATTTACCGGTGAGAAACAACACCACGGAAATCGGATGCGCTCAGTTCCAGCACGCACACACAGAGGTAGATGGTGCGTACAGGCAACTGGTTCCTCGTGGAAAGAGGGTTTGGACTCCATGTGCGGCATCACAGGATGGGTCTCTTACCGACGTGACCTCACCACCCAGCGCAAGACTCTCGACGCCATGACAGAGACGATGTCCTGCCGCGGTCCGGACGCTCAGGGCGCCTGGGTCGACCGGCGGGCCGCGCTCGGTCACCGGCGGCTGGCCGTCATCGACCTCCCCGGCGGTGCCCAGCCCATGGAGGTGCCGACCCCGGACGGGCCGGTCGCGATGGTGTATTCCGGCGAGACCTACAACTACACAGAGCTGCGGGAGGAGTTGAAGCGCCGCGGGCACCGCTTCGCCACCGACTCCGACACGGAGGTGGTCCTGCACGGCTACCTGGAGTGGGGCGAGGAGCTGGCCGAGAAGCTCAACGGCATGTACGCGTTCGCGATTTGGGACTCGCGGACCGAGAAGCTGGTGATGATCCGCGACCGGATGGGCATCAAGCCGTTCTACTACTACGAGACCGACGACGGCGTGCTCTTCGGCTCCGAGCCCAAGGCGATCCTGGCCAACTCCCTCGCGCCCGCGGTCGTCGGCGCGGACGGCCTGCGCGAGGTGTTCACCTTCGCCAAGACGCCCGGGCACGCGATCTGGGAGGGGATGCGCGAACTCCAGCCGGGCGACGTGGCGGTGCTGGACCGCAACGGCCTGCGCGAGTACGCGTACTGGCGGCTCACCGCCGACGAGCACACCGACAGCGAGCAGGAGACCGTCGCGCACGTACGCGATCTGCTGGAGGACATCATCGCCCGGCAGCTCGTGGCGGACGTACCGCGCTGCTCGCTGCTCTCCGGCGGCCTGGACTCCTCGGCGATGACGGCGCTGGCCGCCAAGCAGCTCGGCGAACAGGGCGAGAGCGTACGCAGCTTCGCGGTCGACTTCCCCGACCAGGAGCAGCACTTCCAGCCGGTCGACGTCGCCCCGACCCAGGACACCCCGTACGTCCACGCGGTGCAGAAGCATGTGCACAGCGACCACAGCGACATCGTGCTGGACGGGGCGGCGCTGTCGGATCCTGCGGTGCGGCGGGCGGCGGTGGGCGCCCGGGATCTGCCCGTCGGGCTCGGAGACCGGGACAACTCGCTGTATCTGCTGTTCAAGGCGGTACGGGAGCACTCGACCGTGGCGCTGTCGGGAGAGTCGGCGGACGAGGTCTTCGGCGGCTACCCGTGGTTCCACGACGAGCGGCGCGAGGCGGACATCTTCCCGTGGATGGGCGGCGGCGGCATACGCCTCGACTTCAGCGCGTCGCTGGCGCCGGACGTCGCCGGCCGGCTCCAGGTGGACACGTATCTCAAGGACGGCTATGCGACGGCCGTTTCGAAGACGCCGCTCAAGGACGGGGAGACCGGGCTGGAGAAGCGGATGCGGCAGGTGTGCTATCTGCATCTGACGCGGATGGTGCAGACGCTGCTGGACCGCAAGGACCGGATGAGCATGGCGGTGGGGCTGGAGGTCCGGGTGCCGTTCTGCGATCACCGGCTGGTGCAGTACGTCTTCAACACCCCCTGGTCGCTGAAGACGTTCGACGGGCGGGAGAAGAGCATCCTGCGTGAGGCCACCCGGGATCTGCTGCCGAAGTCGGTGGCGGAGCGCAAGAAGAGCGGTTATCCGGGCAGCTTCGACCCGAGCTATCTGGCGGCGATCCAGTCGCAGACGGCGGAACTCCTCTCGTCCGGGCATCCGATGCTGGAGCTGATCCAGCAGGCACCGCTGCGGGAGGCGGCCCACGCCCTGGGTCCGGAGGTCGGCACGCACCAGCGCATGGGGCTGGAGCGGGCGCTCGACCTGGCGACCTGGTACGACCTCTACAAGCCGGAGATCAAGCTCGACTGACCCACCGGGCGGGTAAGGACCACGGCCGGATCTCCGCGGCGGTCGCCGCGGGGACCGGCCGTGGGCGGTGTCACGCGCGGTGGACGAGCAGACAGCGCCAGAACAGCAGCCTGCGGACCGAGGAGCCCGGCAGCAGCCGCTCCGTCTCCCGGCGGATCTCCGCCAGCGTCATCCCCGGCTGCGCGACGGGCGGGCGGACCCGGTTCGCCGCGGGTGCCGTCCCGGTGACCCGCTCCCGCAGGGCGACGGCCGCCCGCACCGCGGCGTTGACCGGTACGGCGGCCAGGCTCCAGGCGCGGTCGACCGCCGACCGCGGCCGGTAGCAGGCGAGGACGACGAGCGTGCCGCCGGGCGCCAGCGCGTCCCGCAGAGCCGCCACGGTCTCGAACGGCATGTGGTGCACAGAGGCCAGACACGCGATGAAGTCGTAGTGCTCCGGCGGCAGTTGGACCCGCGCGATGTCTTCGTGCCGGAAGCGCGGCCCGCCCTCCGCGGCCTCCGGTGAGGCGGCGACGGCCGCCTCGATCGCCTCACCCGAGGCGTCCACGGCGTCGGTCGCGATCCCCTCCTCCGCGAGCAGCCGCGCGAACGCTCCGGTGCCGCACCCCACGTCCAGCGCCCTGCGGGAGCCGGCGGGCACATGGCGCAGCAGCAGCCGGTGGTAGTGGTCGTTGTGGTCGAACGGCATGGGCGGAGCCTGTCATACGCCGTCGCTCGCCCCTCCCCCGACGAGCGTTCCCCAAGACTTCTTCGCAAAGAACCCTTCGCAAAGAAGTCTTGGCGGTCTACGGTGCCGTCATGACCGACGCCGAGAAGAACACCGTCGAACTGGACGCGAAGGGGCTGCGCGCCCTGGCACATCCCGTACGCGTCCAGCTCGTCGGCCTGCTGCGCAAACACGGCCCCGCGACGGCCACCCGCCTCGCCGAACGGCTGGGCGTCAACTCCGGTACGGCCAGCTACCACTTGCGCCAGCTCGACGCCGCGGGCTTCGTCGAGGAGGACGCGGAACGCGGCAACGCCCGTGAGCGCTGGTGGCGTTCGGTCCACCGCTCCACGCGCTTCAACGACGTGGACCTGGCCGAGCAGGAGCCGGAGGCCACGCTCGCCTATCTGCACTCCGTCGCCGCCGCGTACCAACTGCGGGCGCAGCAGGCGGTGAACGAGTTCCACACGCTGCCCCGCGCCTGGCGGGAGGCCGCCGACATGAGCGACTGGGGACTGCGCCTCACCCCGGCCGAAACCCGTTCCCTGTACGAGGAGTTGACCGAGGTCATAGGGCGCTACCGCCGCGACGTCCCCGAAGCGGACGCCCCGCCGGACGCCGAGCGCGTCACCCTCATCACCCAGCTCCTTCCCGAACCCGGCACCCGGACGGAGCGGGAATGACGCCCGCCTTACGGACCGTTCGCCCGCTGGCCGCCGTACTCACGGCGTCCGGCGTCTCGCACACCGGCAGCCGCGTCTCGTCCGTCGCGCTCCCCTGCTTCGTACTCGTCACGACGGGCAGCGCCGCGCAGACCGGACTCGTCGCCTTCTGCGAACTGGCCCCGTACGCGCTCGCCAAGGCGCTCTCCGGACCCCTGGTCGACCGCAGCGGCCCCCGCGTCGTCTCCTGGTCCACGGACGTCGTCAGCGCCACGGCCGCCGCGGCGCTGCCCGTCCTGCACATGGTGCAACTACTGCCGTTCTGGCTGCTGTTGGCCCTGGTCGCGATGATCGGCGCGGCACGCGGACCCGGCGACCTGGCCAAGGAGGTCATGGTCCCGGAGGCGGCCGACCGCTGCGGCGTCCCGCTGGAGCGCGCCACCGGCCTCGGCGGCATGACCGAACGCCTCGCCCTCACCCTGGGCCCGGCCCTCGGCGGCGGCCTCTCCGCCCTCGTCGGCCCGCTGACATGTCTGTTCCTCATCGCCGCGTGCTTCGCGCTGGGCTCCGTCGTCATCGCCGTGGGACTCCCCCGCGGCATGGGCCACGCCACGGCCGAACCCGAGGGCGGACCGGGCTACTGGCACCGCTTCGCCGAAGGCTGGCGCTTTCTGCGCGGGGATCCGCTGCTGCTCACCGTCATCGTCACGGTCGGCATCACCAACGGCCTCAGCACGGCGTTCCAGTCGGTGCTGCTCCCGGTCTGGGCGAAGGAGAGCGGCCACGGCGCCTCGGCGGTCGGCCTGAACACGGCGGTCGCCGGCGCCGCGGCCGTCTGCGCGAGCCTGATCGCCGCCGTGGCGGCCCACCGGATGCGCCGCCGCCCGGTCTTCTTCCTCGGCTTCCTCCTCGCCGGCGCACCCCGCTACGTCGTCCTCGCCGTGGACGCGCCCCTGTGGGCGGTGGTCGCGGTCTTCGCCGTCAGCGGCTTCGGCTCCGGCTTCCTCAACCCCATCCTCAACGCGGTCTGCTTCGAGCGCATCCCGCGCCGACTCCTGGGCCGCGTGGGCGCGTTGGGCGACTCCCTCGGCTGGGCGGGCATGCCGCTGGGCGGACTGCTCGGCGGAGCGGCGGTCGCCGCCTTCGGCCTCGTACCGTCGCTCCTCACCTCCGGCGCGGCGTTCTTCCTCACCACGAACCTGGCCGGACTCCGCCCGGAGTGGCGGGAGATGGACCGCCGCCGGAATCACACAGAAGAGCGCATTCCGGGACCGCCGGAGTCTGCACCCACATAAGCTGTGCGCGACATCTCCAGCACTCTGGGTGAGGATCCAGACCCATGACCGACGGCGAAGAGCCCGACACCGACAACCCCACGCCGAATCCCGTACACGAGATCCTCGGCAAACAGATCAAACACCTCCGCGACCAAGCGGGCCTGACCCAGGCGCAGTTCGGCAAGCGAGCGGGCTACAGCCCGGACCTGGTCGCCTCCGTCGAACGCGGCCGCCGCCCTCCGAAGCCCCCGTTCATCGCAGCGGTCGAACGCTTCCTGGACGCGCGGGGCCTGCTCCAGGCCGTTGAGGACGACATCGACAAGGCCCGCTTCCACTACCCGGCGTTCTTCCGCGAGTTCGCCCAGTTGGAGACGGAAGCGGTCGAACTCCACGAGTACGCCACGATGGTCGTCCCCGGCCTGCTTCAAACGGAGGACTACGCACGGGCGTTGTTCACCATGCGCCGCCCGCTGCTCGACGAGGAAACCATCGAGCAGCGCGTGGCAGCCCGCCTGGCTCGGCAGGAGATCTTCAACCGCTGGCCGCCTCCGACCCTGAGCTTCGTGATCGAAGAGGTCGTACTACACCGCCCGTTCGGCGGCAAGGAGGTGCTGCGAGGCCAGCTCCGCCAACTCCTCACCTTCGGCGCCATGCGCCATGTCGAACTCCAGGTGATGCCGACAAGCCGCGTGGACCACCCGGGAGTTGCGGGCCCGATCATTCTCCTTGAACCTCGTGATCAGCCCAAGCTTGCCTATGGTGAAGTGCATGACCGAAGCGTTTGGTTCAGTCAGCGCGACGCAGTCCGGACCGCCGAGACTCGCTATGGGATCATCCGTGCGCAGGCACTGACGCCTCACGAATCCCTGGATCTCATCGAGAAGTTGCTGGGAGAAGAATGACCTCCAAGGGCACCAACCCCCGTCTGCAATGGTTCAAGAGCAGCTACAGCAGCGACCAAGGCGGTGCATGCGTCGAAGTCGCCCTCGACTGGCACAAGTCCAGCTACAGCAGCAACGAAGGCGGCGCATGCGTCGAGGTCGCCGAATGCCCCGGCACCGTCCACGTCCGCGACTCCAAGGACGTCACCGGCCCCCAACTCGCCTTCCCCGCAACACAATGGACGGCCTTCACCACGTACGCCGCAGGACACTGACCGCCCACCAGTCCGCAGTCGGACAACAGCGCGAGGGGGTGGGACGGGCCGGGGGCCACCCCGGACCGGACCGCCCCCGGCACCCGCAACGAACGAACCCCGTACCGCACGCCACGGCACGAATCCCCGAATCTCACCGAGAAATCACCGGGAGAAGAATGACGATGACGGCCAACGGCATCGAGACCGACACCGACGTGCACTG
>NZ_LJGW01000110.1:0-46892 GCF_001751255.1 Streptomyces nanshensis
GGCGGTGTCTGGTGCGTGCGGTCGCAAGGCGGAGGTGGGGGCACCCCCGGGCCGTCAGGTCCAGGGGGAGAGAGCGCAGCGGGCTGCGCCGACGATCGGCAACGCAACGAACGTGCGTGCCAGGCGCCGCCGCCCAGACGAGATTTGTCAGACAGACCCTAGGTCGAGCGGAGACGGACGGAAGGGCGGCGCCCGGAGCGGTGCGCCACGGGACACGGGCGTACGCGCCCGTGTACGCAGGGCCGTTCCGGCCGCGGCCCTGTCGCCCCCGCCGTCACTCCTCGTCGTCCAGCTCGATGTCCGCCTCGTCGAAGACTGAGCTGACGTCGAAGCGGCAGATCACCCTTTCGGGGTCGGCCTGCTCGAAGGGGGCCGACAGCCACTCCCCCGGTTCGCTCGGCTCGTCGGCGGCCGTCACCCACAGCGTCGAGTCGCCCTCCTCCAGGCCGAACTCCTTGTGCCGCGTGGCGATTTCGTCCGGCTCGTACTCGCCGAAGAGGATGCCGAGCGCCGCGTGGACGCTGCTGCCCGCCGACGTGCCGGACGGGCCCTCCTCGTCGGCGGAGTCCGGGTCGAGGTCGGTGACGCGCTGGGCCTGCGCCAGGAGGCGCTGGGTCTCCAGCACGGTGTAGTCGCGCCGGATCAGCACGCTCAGGGCGTTGGGGACCTCCGGTCCGGTGTAGGCGGGCATGGAGTCGCCGCCGGGGATCTCGAAGGGGGTGACCTCGTCGTAGGTCTCGTAGAGCAGCTCGTCGTAGGCCTCGCCTGCCGCCGCCAGTTCGTCGAAGGCGGCGTAGACGGCGGTGTCGGCGGCGCCGTTCCCGGCGTCCTTCCCGGCGCCCTCAGCCCGGCGCTCGACCGCTTCGAGGTGCCGGTCCAGCGCGGCTTTCACCGCTTCTGCGGCGGCGCGTACGTCGGCAGCGGTGGGCTGCTCAGCATCAGACATAGTGCAGACGCTATCCGGATACGTCCTCTGCCCGCACAATAGATGAGATGCCGGAATACGAATTTCGCGATGTGTACGTGCCTCGCGGGGTCTCCCGCAAGGCCGCCACCCGACTGCTCACCGACCATGCCGAGTACGGGCACTGGGAGTTGGCCCGTACGCGCCTGTATCCCGACGGCAGCCGCAGGGTGCGGCTGCGCCGCCGGATCATCCGCCAGCTCCACGCGACCTGGTGAGGCTCCCGGCCGGCGGAGGCGGGAGCGGCAGCAGACCACGGCGGAGCGGACACCACCCGTGTGGTGCCCGCTCCGCCGTCTTTCCGGCTGTCTCCGGTCAGCGCCGCGCCATCCGCGCGGCACGACGGTAGAGGACGAAACCGCCGACCAGCAGGCCCGCGCTCAGCGGTGCGCCGTAGGCGATCATGTCGCCCGCACCGGTGTGGGCCAGCTCGCCCGTGACCGGCTCGGACTGGGTCCGTACGTCGGAGGCGGGCGTGGTCTGCGGCGCGGTCCCGTCGTCACCGGGGTTGTCCGCACCGGGGTTCTCGGAGCCCGGGGTGTCCGTCCCGGGCTCGTCCGGGGTGCCCGGGCCCGGGTTGTCCGGCTCGTCGTCGGCGGGCGGGGTGCTCGCCTCGTCGCCGCAGTCGGCGCCACCCGGGGTGTTGCCGATGCCGACCACGCTGACGCTGTTCCCGCACACGTCGACGGGAGCGTTGATCGGCGCCTCGATGTTGTTCCCGGAGCCGATGCCCTCCGAGCCCTGCGCGCTGCCGCTGGTCTGCGACGAACCGCCGCCGCTGCAGTCGACGCCCGAGGACGGGTTGAGAGCACCGAGGACGCTCACGGTGTTGCCGCACACGTCCGCGTCCACGTTCACCGGAACCTGGACGTTGTTGCCCGAAAGGACACCGGGCGAGTTGGCCGCGGACCCCGCGGCTCCCTGGTCGGCGAACGCGGTGCCGCCCGAGAACGTGGCGAGCACTCCGCCCGCCGCGGCCACGGTGATCAGGCCTTTTCTTGTGACCTGGCGCATGATTCTGATTTCCCCTGCCTTGCTTTCTGCCAATGGGTCGTACAAGGGCACACGAGTCGTGGCCGGTTCGCGGACTTCCTGTGTCCGCGCCCGGAAAGGCCGGGAGGCTCACGGCACGCAGCCGCGCGCCGGGCCGCCCGGGCCTCACTTCCTCATGTGGTTGAGGAATGACCTCAGTTGGTGCAGGCGCTGCCGGCAGCCGGGTTCAGCAGACCGATGACGCTCACGGTGTTGCCGCACACGTCGGCGTCGGCGTTCACCGGAACCTGGATGTTGTTCCCCGAGACCAGGCCCGGTGAGTTCGCGGCCGAACCCGGGACGCCCTGGTCGGCGGAGGCGATACCGGCACCCGCGAGCACCAGACCACCGGCGGCAGCCGCAACGGCGGCGACCTTCTTCATCATGAATTCCTCCTAGTTGGCACGCGGTTCAAACTGCGAACCGCACCACCTGTAACGAGGATGGAGGAATGGGGGTACGTGTTGACGCGGGCATTCACCCTTTCCGGGCGCGGGGCACAGGCGCGCGATTCCGGGAGGTGTCCCGTACGGGCGGAGAACCAGGCAGAGTTGAGTTTTCGCCCGTACGGGAATCAGCCCAACTCCCGCCCGTTCAGCACTGATCCAGGAAGCGGTCGAGCACCCGTACGCCGAACTTCAGTCCGTCCACCGGGACTCGCTCGTCGACGCCGTGGAACATTCCGGCGAAGTCCAGCTCCGGCGGCAGCTTCAGCGGCGCGAACCCGAAGCAGCGGATGCCCAGATCGTCGAAGGACTTGGCGTCCGTACCGCCGGAGAGCATGTACGGAACGGCGCGCGCCACCGGGTCCTCGGCCTTCAGCGACGACTGCATCGCGTCCACCAGGGCGCCGTCGAAGCTCGTCTCCAGCGCCTTGTCGGCGTGCACGTCCTCGTGCCGTACGCGCGGGCCGAGGATGCGGTCCAGGTCGGCGAGGAACTCCTCCTCGTGGCCCGGCAGGAAGCGGCCGTCGACATGGGCGGTGGCCTGGCCGGGAATGACGTTCACCTTGTAGCCGGCGCCGAGTTGGGTGGGCGCCGCGGTGTTCTGGAGGGTCGCCCCGATGATCTTGGCGATGCCGCCGAGCTTGGCGAGGGTCTCCTCCATGTCCTCCGGGTCGAGTTCGGTGCCGAGGGCGTCGGAGAGCTCGTCCAGGAAGGAGCGGACGGTCTTCGTCACACGCACCGGGAACTTGTGCCGGCCCAACCGCCCGACGGCTTCGCAGAGTTCGGTGATCGCGTTGTCGTTGTTGGTCATCGAGCCGTGCCCGGCGGTGCCGTCGACGGTCAGCCGCATCCAGTGCATGCCCTTCTGGGCCGTCTCCACCAGATACAGGCGCAGGTTCTCGTTGACCGTGAAGGAGAAGCCGCCGACCTCGCCGATGGCCTCCGTCACACCCTCGAAGAGGTCGGGGTGGTTGTCGACGAGGTGACGTGCGCCGTAGACGCCGCCGGCCTCCTCGTCGGCGAGGAAGGCGAGCACCACGTCGCGCGGCGGCCTGCGGCCGCTGCGCAGCCGGTCGCGTACGACGGCCAGCGTCATGGCGTCCATGTCCTTCATGTCGACGGCGCCGCGTCCCCAGACGCAGCCGTCCGCGATCTCGCCGGAGAAGGGGTCGTGCGTCCAGTCCGCGGCGTTGGCGGGCACGACGTCGGTGTGGCCGTGGATCAGCAGGGCGGGCCGGGAGGAGTCCTCGCCCTCGATACGGGCGACGGCCGAGGCGCGGCCCGGGCTGGACTCGAAGATCTGCGGCTCCAGGCCCACCTCGGCGAGCTTCTCCGCGACGTACTCGGCTGCGGCGCGCTCCCCCGGGCCCTCGTTGCCGCCGTAGTTGCTGGTGTCGATCCGGATGAGGTCACGGCAGAGATCGACGACCTCACTCTCGGCACTCGCTCCGTCACCGGCCGGTGCGGGGGTCGACTGGTTCACACTGCCTCCTCGTATCGCCGTCGGATCCGTCTCCATCCTCCCGCTTGACGGGCGCCTCCCCAAGGGCGGGGAGCGGGAGCCGGGGTGATCCCGTGCGTGATCGGAGCGTCCGCGAGCAGTGTTAAGGTTGGCTCTGCCGCACGCCGGAGGCGGGCGGCGCACCTTGTCGGGGTGGCGGAATGGCAGACGCGCTAGCTTGAGGTGCTAGTGCCCTTTACAGGGCGTGGGGGTTCAAGTCCCCCTCCCGACACCGGTTCAAGCCCCTGTCGGACAGGGGCTTTTCCTGTTTATCCCTGTCGCGTGACCAACCGCGTGACCAACAGGGATGATCTTGG
The DNA here is from genome assembly GCF_001751255.1 of Streptomyces nanshensis. Lineage (GTDB taxonomy): Bacteria > Actinomycetota > Actinomycetes > Streptomycetales > Streptomycetaceae > Streptomyces > Streptomyces nanshensis_A. Next base: position 4,261 of record NZ_LJGW01000110.1, read on the forward strand.
TCGGCTCGCTCCGAAGAGCCTCCCGCAGGTCGCAGCCCCGGTACGGCTGGTTCACCGCCCGGGGCGGCCACGGCGATCTCGACGCCGCCCTCGGACGGCAGCCGGGAGTTGCGCGCGGCCGTCGCCGGGCTCCAGGAGCCGGCCCGTCTCGCCCGGCATCTCCTCGGCGCACTCCGCCACACCGAGCACATCTGACCCACCGCCGACGAGCCGGGGCCCGCGGCCCGAACACACCGCGGGCGCGGGCCCCTTCGCCCCGTCAGCCGCGCCGCGCGCCCGCCCGGTCCTCCTCCGCCCGGAGAATCCGGTCGGGACGGATCGGCAGGTGCCGGTGCCGTACTCCCGTCGCATGCCATACCGCGTTGGCGATCGCCGCCGCGGCGCCCACGATGCCGATCTCGCCGATGCCCTTGATGCCCACCGGATCGTCGGGGTCGACGTCGGTCACCCAGTCCGCCTCGACGTGCGGGACGTCGGCGTTCGCCGCGACGTGGTAGCCCGCGAAGTCGGCGCCCACGGTGGCCCCCGAGGCGTCGTCCCTGGCGGCCTCCTCGTGCAGGGCCATGGAGATGCCCCAGATCATCCCGCCGACCAACTGACCGCGCGCCGTCAGCGGATTGACGATCCGGCCCGCCGCGAAGATGCCGAGCATGCGCCGCACCCGTACCTCGCCCGTGGCGGTGTCGACCGCGACCTCGGCGAACTGCGCCCCGTACGCGTGCCGTTCGGTCTCCGTGAGGGCCCCGATGGCCGCGGCGGTGTCCGAGCGTACGGTGATGCCCTCCGGCGGAACGCTGCCGCCCAGGGCCAGTTGCTCCCGCAGGTCACGCGCAGCGGCCGTCACCGCCCACGCCCACGAGCGGGTGCCCATCGAACCGCCCGCGATCATCGCCTGGCCGAAATCGCTGTCGCCGATCCGTACGCGTACCTGGTCGGTGGGGACCCCGAGCGCGTCGGCGGCGACGAGGGCGAGGGCGGTGCGCGCTCCGGTCCCGACGTCCGCCGCGGTGATCCGTACGGTGAATCCGCCGTCCTGCTCGGCCGTCACGGCTGCCGTGGACGGGATCGCCCGGGAGGGGAAGGAGGCGGCGGCCGTGCCGGTCCCGATCAGCAGGTGCCCTTCCCGGCGTATGCCCGGACGGGGGTCGCGCTCCGCCCAGCCGAACCGGTCGGCGCCCTCGCGGAAGCAGGCGAGGACGTTCCGGGTGCTGAAGGGCAGTCCGGAGACGGGCCCGGTCTCGGGTTCGTTGCGTGCCCGCAGCTCGATCGGGTCGAGGCCGCACTGCTCGGCGAGTTCGTCGAGCGCCGACTCCAGCGCGAACGAGCCCGGTGCCTCGCCCGGCGCCCGCATGAACGTCGGGGTCGGCACGTCCAGCCGCACGAGCCGGTTGGCGGTGCGGTGCGCGGTGGCGTCGTACATCACCCGTGCCACCCCGGCGCTCGGCTCGACGAACTCGTGCACGGTCGAGGTGAGGCTGAGGGAGTCGTGCTCCAGGGCGCGCAGCCGCCCGTCGGCGTCGGCGCCGAGCCGGACCCGCTGCGCCGTGGGGCTGCGGTAGCCGGTCAGCGTGAACATCTGGCGCCGGGTCAGCACGACACGGACCGGACGCTGGAGCACGGTCGCCGCCATCACCGCGGCCACCTGGTGCGCCCGTACCCCCTTGGAGCCGAAGGCGCCGCCGACGTGTTCGGAGCGGACCCGTACGGAGGAGGGGTCGAGCGAGAACAGCTTCGCCAGCTCGTTCACGATCCAGGCGCTGCCCTGGTTCGAGTCGACCAGCTCCAGCCGCCCGCCCTCCCAGCGGGCCGTCGCCGCGTGCGGCTCCATGGGGCTGTGGTGCTCCTCCGGCGTGGTGTACTCCTCGTCCACCACGGCGGCGGACGAGGCGAGTTGGGCCGCCAGGTCGCCCTTCTCCGCCACGTCCGGCTTCTCGGGGCCGCCGGGCGCGTACGCGTCCGGGCGCCCCGCGTCGAACGCGACGTCGTGCGGCTCCTCCTCGTACTCCACGACCAGCGCCTCGGCGGCCTCCCGTGCCTGCTCGGAGGTCTCGGCGACGACGAGCGCCACCGGCCAACCCCGGTGCGGGACACGGTCGTTCTGGAAGACGGCGATCGTCGGGTCCGGCGGTCCCAGCATGCCCGCGTAGTCGGTGTTCACGTGCGGGGCGTTGCCGTGGTGCAGGACGGCGAGCACGCCGGGCATCGCCAGGACGGACGCGGTGTCGACGGGGCGGACGCGGCCCCGGGCGACGGTGGACAACGCCAGCCAGCCGTAGGCGAGTTCGGCGAAGGGGACGTCACCCGCGTAGCGGGCGGTCCCGGTGACCTTCTCGGGACCCTCCACCCGCGTGTGCGGGGAGCCGTGCGCGCCCTCGGCCGGGGGCGTTGTTCCGGTCGTGGCAGTGGTCATCGGGAAGCCCCCTCGCTCAGTTCGGTCAGCACGGCCACCACCAGGTTCCGGATCAGGGTCACCTTGTATCCGTTCCCGGACAGCGGCGCCGCGGCGGCGAGTTCGGCGTCCGCGGCGGCGGCGAAGCCGGCGGCGTCGGCCGGTGCCCCGGTCAGCACCCGCTCGGCCTCGCGGGCGCGCCACGGCCGGGACGCGACCGCCCCGAAGGCCAGGCGCACCTCGTGCACGGAACCCTCCCGTACGTCGAGGGCGGCGGCGACGGAACCGATCGCGAAGGCGTACGAGGCACGCTCGCGGACCTTCCGGTAGCGCGAGTGCGCGGCGACCGGGGCGGGGGGCAGCGTGACGCCGGTGATCAGCGCCCCGGAGGGCAGCGCGGTCTCCACGTGCGGGGTCGAACCGACCGGCAGGTAGAAGTCGGCCATCGGCAGCTCTCCCCGGGAGGGAGCACCTCCGGGCCCGTCCGCCGTCTCGTATGTGACGACCGCGTCGAAGGCGGCCAGTGCCACGCCCATGTCCGACGGGTGGACGGCCACGCAGTGCTCGGAGGCGCCCAGGATCGCGTGGTTGCGGTGCTCGCCCGCGACGGCGGGGCAACCGCTGCCGGGTTCCCGCTTGTTGCACGGCTGGGTCACGTCGCCGAAGTAGCCGCAGCGGGTGCGCTGGAGCAGGTTGCCGCCGACCGTGGCGACGTTGCGCAGTTGCCCCGAGGCACCGGCCAGCACCGCCTGTGTCAACGCCGGGTAGCGGCTGCGGACTTCGGGGTGCGCGGCCAGTTCGCTGTTGGTGACGGTGGCCCCGATGTGCAGGCCGCCGTCCTCTCTCGTCTCGATCCGTCCCAGCGGCAGGCGGCTGACGTCGACGAGCCGCGCGGGCCGCTCGACGCCGGTCTTCATCAGGTCGACGAGGTTGGTGCCGCCGCCGAGGTAGCGCGCGCCGGGTTCGGCGGCGAGCTGCGCGACCGCGCCGGAGACGTCGAAGACGCGCTGGTAGCCGAACTCCCTCATGCGGAGACCTCCGTTGCCGGGTCCGCGGGCTTTTCGGCTATGCCGTCGGGCCTGGTCCCCGTCCGTTCCGCGGCCGCCCGTGTGACGGCCTCGACGATCTGCACGTACGCGCCGCAACGGCACAGGTTGCCGCTCATCCGCTCCCGGATCTCCTCGGGCGTCAGCTCCGGCGGTGCCGCCTCGGTCCGTACGTCGCCGGTGACGGCGCTCGGCCAGCCCGCCGCGTGCTCGTCGAGCATGGCGACGGCCGAACATATCTGTCCCGGCGTGCAGTAGCCGCACTGGTAGCCGTCGAGGTCGAGGAACGCCTGCTGCACCGGGTGCAGTTGGCCGCCCTCGGCCATCCCTTCGATGGTGGTGATGTGACGGCCTTCGGCGGCCACGGCCAACTGCAGGCAGGAGACGGCCCGTTGTCCGTCGATCAGTACGGTGCAGGCGCCGCACTGTCCCTGGTCGCAGCCCTTCTTGGTACCGGTCAGATCGAGGCGCTCGCGCAGGGCGTCGAGCAGGGTGGTGCGGTGGTCGACGAGCAGCGCGTGTTTCTCGCCATTGATGTCCAACGTGATGTCGCTGGACGTCGATGGATCCATGCTCGGCCTTCTTTCGGGTGTCGGAGCGCGTCGGGAACTCTCCCGGAGGCGGCGGATCGCGGGCACGGGGACCGCGCGGGCGGTACGGGGTGAGGACGGCCACGAAAGTGCAGGTGGGGCAGGAGCGTTGAGGGCGTCTGCGGGTAAGGTGGACCTAACCCAACCGGACAACTGTCCGTTGATCTCGAAACGTACCGGACAATTGTCCGCTTCAGCAAGCCCAGTTCCGGCCGAGAGACCGCGAGGAGGACGAGTGCACCAGGGGAAAGAGGTATCGCTGCGCTCAGACGCACAACGAAATCGCGAGCGCATCCTCGACGTGGCACTGGCGGAGCTGACGCGCTCCGCGGACGTCCCGCTCAGTGCGATCGCGAAGAAGGCATGCGTCGGACAGGCCACCTTCTACCGGAACTTCCCCAGCCGCGAGGCGCTCGTACTGGAGGTCTACCGCCACGAGATGCAGCAGGTCGCCGACGCCGCGACCCACTTGGCGGCCACACGCGAGCCCGACGTCGCCCTCCGGGAGTGGATGGACCACCTCGCCCGGTTCGCCATGGCGAAGGCGGGCCTGGCGGACGCGATCCGCCAGGCCGCCGGCGCCCCGGGCGACCACGGGAAGCCCGGGCACGGCCCCGTGACGTCGGCCGCGGAGAGTCTGCTCCGGACCGGCGAGGAGGCCGGCACCATCCGCCCGGGAGTCACCGCGGACGACTTCTTCCTCGCCATCGCGGGACTGTGGCAGGTCGACCCGCACGGCGACTGGCAGCCCCGTGTCGGCCGGCTCCTCGACCTCGTCATGGACGGGCTGCGGGCGGGAGCGCCCGACCGCTGAACGGGCCGCCCGGCGCCCGCCGTTGACCCGCTCCGCTCAGTGCAGCGTGGGCCGGTAGACCAGCTCCTGGATGTGCCCGTCCAGCGTCCGCTGCTCGATCAGCTCCAGGTCGAAGTCGGCCGCGCCCCGGAATACCGGGTCGAGCCCGGTCCGGCCGGTGATGACGGGGAAGAGCGTCACCTGCACCCGGTCGACCAGTCCGGCGGCCATCAGCGCCCGGTTCATCGACAGGCTGCCGTGCGAGCGCAGCGGCACCGGGGACTCCTCCTTGAGCCGGGCGACGACGTCGACGGCGTCCCCGCTCACGACGGTCGCGTCCGGCCAGTCCAGGGGCTCCTCCAGGGTCGTCGAGATCACCGTCGCCGGCAGGTTCCACAGCCGGGTGACCCACGGGTCGCGTACCTCGGGCTCCTCGCCCGACGCCAGCATCCGCGCGAACGCCCGGTAGGTGGCCGCGCCGAGGACCATCCGCTGGTCCGCGCCGTACAACGCGCAGCGGTGGTCGAGCAGTTCGGGCCCCTGCTTGCCCCAGTAGCCGCTCCAGTCGGCAGCGGCGGCACCGTAGCCGTCGAGGCTGGAGAAGACATCGAAGGTGTAGGTGGCGGTCATGTCGTTCCCCTCGCATGCTGTTGACCGGGCCTCTGCCGACCGGGCCTCCGGGGCACGGACCGCCGACCGCCACGGGACTCATCGCCTGACCCGGGGCATCTGTGCACGGGAACGTGAGGACTCCGCCGTTCACGCGCGGCTGCTCGGACTGGAGTTGTTCCGACGCGACCGGCTCACGAGCAGCGCCGGAGAGGCCGAACTGCCGGCCTCCATCGGTGCGGAGGAGGTGCTGGCGGTGGCCCGTGCGGTGCTGTGCCCGGAGGAGGGCCGCTGCATACTCGTCGGGCCGGGGAGCGACGACGGACTGCCCGCCCTCGGGCAGCGCCCCTGGCAGACAGCCGCCCCGGTCGCCGCACCGTCCGGATGACTCCCGCGCCGAGCCCGAGGAGACCGTTCATGGCCCCCGCCTCTCCGCACGCCTCACCCCCAGCGTTCGCACCGGACGGCGGCCCCTCGTCCGGCCCCGCGCTGGTCGTGGGAGGGACGGGCATGCTCGCGGGAGTCGTGCGCGGCCTGGTGCGCGCCGGCCGGCGTACGGCCGTGGTCGCGCGGAGCGCGGCACGCATCCGGAGCGTCGCTGCCGGGACGGACGACCCGGCGAAGGTGCTGGCGGTACCGGCCGACTACACGCGCCCGGAGACGCTGGAGACCGCGCTCGGTCAGGCGCTCACGGCCGGCGAACGGTTCACGGCAGCAGTCCTGTGGGTGCACGGCTCGCACCGTCCCGTCGTCCACGGGCTGCTGGCGGACCGGCTCGCTCCGGGTGCCCTCCTGGTGGACGTCCTGGGCAGCGCGGTCCTCGACCCCTCGCGCGGCCCGCTGCGCAGACCGGCGTACGCGGTTCCCGGCGCGGCGTACCGGGCGGCGGTTCTCGGCTTCGCGGACGGCACGGACGGCACGCGCTGGCTGACGCACGCGGAGATCAGCGACGGAGTCCTCGCCGCTCTTGAGGAAGGGCCCGAGGCGCCGCCGGCACGGGTCGTCGGCCGTGTCGAACCCTGGGCGTGACCGCCCACGTGACAGGGCTGGCCGGGAGGCCCGTCAACCTCATGTCTTTCAGGGCCGTTTGGCCAGGTCGGTGCCTCAAGGAGCAACGACGGAGCCGGTGTCGGGACGGAGAGTTCAAGTCCCCCTCCCGACACCGGTTCAAGCCTCTGTCGAACAGGGGCTTATTTCTTGGCAGTTGAGGCCCGGGAGAGAAGCCGCGCGGCTTCTCGCCCGGGAGGCGGCGTAGCGGACGGTCGCGTCACAGCAGCCAGCCGGGGGTGATGTCCGCCTCGCTGATCGGTGGGCCGAACTCGAAGCCGTGGCGGCCGGGATGGCCCTCCGGCAGACCGCACGCGTCCTCCTGCACCGTCCCCGCGAGGAAGCGCTCCGGGCAGGGCGGCAGGGGCAGGATCTCCCGGCGCGAGTCGTACTCGGCGCCCTCCGCCCAGCGCAGCCACAGCGTCACGGGCGGCACCCCGTCGCCACCGCGCAGTGCTTGGGCGAGCGTGAGGTGCAGCCCGGAGTGGCCGGCCTCGAGCATGCACCACAGGGCCGGTTCGGGTTCGAGGCCGCCGTCCTGGAGGAGGCGGTCTTCTTCGTCGAGAATGAGCGTCCTCGCCGGACACGAGACCTGATACACAGACACACCGCCACTATGCCTCCGCCACGGGGCTCGACACGACCCCGCCTGACGGGTCGTGGGGCGACGCCTCCCTCACCACCAGCCGAACGCCAGCCAGGCGAGCAGCGGCGCGACGACGATCGAGACGATGCCGTACGTGAGGAGCTGGCGGAACAGGCGGGGGCGCACGGAGGGTTCGGCCGCGCCGAGGATCAACCCGCCGGTGATGCCGAGCGGGTTGATGTCGACCAGTACCGAGGCCAGTGCCAGGGCGAGCACGCCGCCGACCGGTGAGAGGCCGCTCTCCACCAGCGGGGGCAGCAAGGGCATGGCCGTCACGAACACCGCGATGGAGCTGGCCGCGAACGAGGTGATGCCCGCGATGTAGCAGAGCACCAGCAGGCTGAGCACCGGCGACCCCTCGACCTGGAGCATGTCGCTGATCTGCTTGAACGCGCCGAGGTGCTCCATCAGTCCCACGTACGTCAGCAGGCCGCCGATCAGCAGCACCACGCCCCACGGGATGCGGGAGACGATCTCTCCGGGCTCCAGGCGGAGCACGAGTTGGAGGAGGATCGCGGCGGTGAGGCCGAGGTAGCCCACGTTCATCTCGAAGCCGACGGACAGGACGACGACGGCGAGCAGGCAGAGCACCGTGAGGGTGCGGGCGGCACGGGCCGTGCGGGGTGCCGGTGTCGTCTCGGGCGGTGCGGAGACCGGGGCCGCCACCGCGGTGCCCGCCCCCGTACCGGAGGTGCCGGCCGTCGTACCGGAGGTGCCGGACGGGGCTGCCGTACCGGGCGTCTCCGCCGTGCCCGCCGGGCCGGTGGCCGCGGACGCTGTGGTGGTACGGCCGCGCGGTACGGCGCCGGTCCGCCAGGCGACGAGCAGACAGACGGCACAGACGACCAGCCCCGTCAGCAGCCCGCCGAGCAGGAAGGTCACCGAGGCCGACCCGGGCAGGGCGATGCCGGACTTGGTGCTCAACTCCCGTGCGGTGACGCCGTAGACGGCGAGCGGCGAGAGCAGTCCGCTGATGATTCCGGTGACGCCGAGGACGGCCGCGACCAGCGGTGAGATCCCGTACCGGGCGGCGAGGCCGAGCGCGATCGGGGCGACGATGGCGGTCGCCGCCGCCGGCAGGGTGCCGACCGCGGTCAGCACGGCGCCGATGACGAACGGCACGAGCGCCACCAGCACCAGCCGTCCGCCGACGAGCCGTAGCAGCAGATCGAGCAGCCAGTCGAGGGTTCCGTTGACCTGGGCCGCGGCGAACAGGGCGGTCACGCCGACGATGAGGACGAAGAAGTCGGCCGGGAAGAACCCCGTCACCTTGTCCGCCGGCACACCGGCGGCGAGACCGAGGAGGAACGCGGCGGACAGGGCGCCCAGCCCCAGGTCGAAGCCGCGTATGAGGGTCGCCGCGAACAGGGCGACCAGGACGACGATGGACAGCACTGCGACAGTCATGGGCCAGCTCTCTCCTCAGACCACTCCTCGGTGGCGCAGATCATCGATCTCAGGTCCCGTCAGCCCGGCGAGCTCCCGCAGCACTTCGGCGGTGTGCTGGCCGAGGGCCGGCGCGTCACCGCCGACCGTGCCGTCGAAGCCCGAGAAGCGGCCGGCCGGGGCCTGCATGAGGCGGGGGCGTCCCCCGTCCTCGTCCGGTGTCTCCACCACCGACCCGCGGGCGCGGATGTGCGGGTCGGCGCAGATGTCCGCCGCGGAGTTCACCGGTCCCGCGGCCACACCGGCCGCCACGAGCCGGGACATCAGCGGTTCCAGGTCGTGGTCCGCGACGAAGGCGGCGACCCGTGCCTCGATCTCCTCGCGGTGCGCGAGCCGTGCCGTCATGGAGTCGAAGACCGCGAGGTCGTCGGCGCCCATCACGGCGATCAGCCGCCGCCACATCTGCTCGGTCGAGGCGGGCAGCGCCAGCCAGCGGCCGTCCCGGGTGCGGTAGAGGCTGTTGGGGCTGATGTGGGGGTTCTCGTTGCCCTGGCGCTCGCGGTTCTCGCCCGTCGCGCCGTACTCGACGACGAAGTCCTCCATCATCCGCAACAGCGGTTCGTAGAGCGGGATGTCGGCGAGCTGCGCCTCTCCCGTACGGTCCCGCTGCCGCAGCGCGAGCAGGGCGGCGAAGGCGGCGTAGATGCCGGTGACCCCGTCGGCCACGGGGTAGCCGGCGAAGACCGGCGCCTGGTCCGGTTCGCCCGTGCGGTAGGTCAGCCCGGCGAACGCCTCGGCGACGCGGGCGAAGCCGGGACGGTCGGCGTAGGGGCCCGTACGTCCGAAGGCGCTCACGTGGACCATCACCAGGTCGGGCTTGTACGCGCGGAGGTCCTCGAAGTCGATGCGGAAGCGGCGCAGCGTCGCCGGACGGAAGTTGGTGACCACGATGTCCGCCGCGGCGGCCAACCGGCCGACCAGTTCCGCCGCTTCGGGACGATGCAGATCCACCGTGACGCTCCGCTTGGTGCGGCCGAGCATCGACCAGGCCGCCGAGACGCCGTCCTCCAGCGGCGGGTAGCGCCGCGCCGGATCGCCCTCGCCGGGAAGCTCGATCTTGATCACCTCGGCGCCGAACTCACCGAGCAGCGAGGACGCCAGCGGGCCGGCCAGGATCGTCGACACGTCCAGGACGCGGACTCCGCTCAGAGGACCACCGGACACTACGTATTCCTTTCAGGGTGAAGACCCGGACCGGGCTCGCGGCCGGAGCCGGGCCGTCCCTGTGATCAGGGGCGGACCAGCCGCCGTCACCAGGGCGCTCCGCACGATGCCCTGCCGTCAGGGCAGTGGGAAGACGCAGTTCCGGTTCACCGGTGAAAGGTTCTGCCTTTATGGTGTGCCGGTGCGCGTGGAGAGAGCGCGGTATTTCCTCGCCGCCGTCGAGACGGGGTCGCTGCGCTCGGCGGCCGTCCGGTGCGGCGTCAGCCAGCCCACCGTCGGCCAGCAGATCGCCCTGCTCGAAGAGGAACTCGACGTCGTGCTGCTCACCCGCAGCCGGCACGGCGTACGTCCCACACCGGCGGGTCAGGCCCTGCTCGAACCGCTGGGCAGGCTCGTCGCCGCCGAGGAGGCGGTGCGGGACGCGGCCATGGAGTCGAGCGCCGCGTACCGGGGCCGGGTCCAGATCGGCGGGGTCTCGGTGACCGCGGAGACGATCATCGCCCCCGTCGTCGGGCACCTCCGCGAGCACCATCCGGGGCTGCGGTTCACCGTCCGCGAGGGGGCGTCGGGCGACATCGAGTCGGCGGTGCTCGACGGCGGGCTGGACTTCGGGGTGATCACCACGCCGATGCGCCCGGCCGCGGCGGGGCTGCACCGGCTGCCTCTGGTGTCGGCTCCCCTGGGGATCCACGCGCGCACCGACCATCCCCTCGCAGGGCGCGGGCATCTGCACTGGCACGACCTGGAGACCTGGCCGCTCGTCACCATGCGGCGGGGCACCGTGATGTGGGAGATGCTGCACCGGCACGTGGCCGAGCCCGACGTCGTCATCCAGGCCATGTCGGCGCGCACCGTCAAGGTGATGGCGGCGCAGGGCGCCGGGCTCGGCCTGCTCGCCGGGGTCGAGACCTCGGCCGACATCCCCGATCTGGTCTGGCTTCCGCTGCGCGACGCGGACCCCGTCCATCTGTGTCTGACGCAGCGGCAGGACGGCCAGCCCTCGCGTTCCGCCCGCATCGTCCGGCAGGCGATACGGGCCAGGGCGGAGGAGCTGCGGGGGCGGTGACCGGGCGCCGGGCGCGGAGGGGCGGTGTCAGAGGTCAGAGGTCGCCGGTGCCGAGGAGGTCCTCGAAACTCCCCGCGGGCCGGTCACGGGTCGGGAGCGCCTCGACGAACGGCAGCAGTTCGGCCGTGACGGCGTCGTGGATCCGGCGCAGTTCGGCCACCGGTTCCGGGTGGTGGTCCACCCTCAAGTCCACGTACGGGTACGGGTGTCCACGGTGCACGTACAGCGCCGCGCTCTGTTCGCCCCGCCGGTCGCCGCCCGCTTCCTGTCCGGCCTCCAGCGCCCGCAGCAGACGCTCGGCGAGCGGCCGCCCGGCGTCTTCCTCGTACCGCTGTGCCATCGCGTCGAGGACCTGGCCGCCGGCGAGGGTGTTCCCGGCGACGGCGTAGCCGTCACCGAGCCGGTGGCCGCTCCACGGATGGGTCTCGGAGCCGGTGTGGGCGGCGGCGCGTCCGTTCTTGTCGACCATCGCCACCTGACGGACGGCCGGGGCGGGATCGGTTCCGAGGACTCCGGCCAGCGCCTCGTCCGCGGGGCGGGAGCGCAGCAACTCCAGCCCGTCCACGCCCAGTAGCGGGTTGATCAGCGCCTGGGTGGCGATCGCTCCGGACTCCGCGTGCGCGAAGACGCTCAGCCCGCCGATGGCCGGCATGCCCGTGCTGGTCGCGACGCCGCACTCACCGGAGGCGGCGTCGTGGGCGACGACGGAGAACGTACCGATGTGCACGGAAGGAACCCCTCTCCGGGAGCACGGTGCGCGGGACCGTACGGAGTGCCGCGCCGAATGGCGCGAGGTGTCTTACGGGACGCCGTACGGGACGTCAGGAGACGGTGCCGGAGCGGTGCTGTCCGTACGGGACGGCCTCCAGCAGTGTGACCGGAAGCTCCCTGCCGCTGGGCACCGGGAAGCTGCGCTGCTCTCCCGGGCGCGCTCCGGTCAGCGCCCGTCCCAGGGGCGAGCCGGGAGAGTAGACCTCGACGTCGCCGTCCTCGACTCCGCGCGCGCCGAGCAGGAACGTCTCGACGTCGCCGGTGTCCTCGTACCGGATGGTGAGCACCATCCCGGGTTCGGCCACGCCGTCGTCGGGCGGCGCCTGGCCGACGACGGCGTTGCTCAGTACGTCCTGGAGGTGCCGGATGCGTGCCTCACGTTCGCGCTGGGCGACCGCCCGGTGCTCGTCGGCTTCGTCGGCCGCGTCGGAGGCCGGGGTGTCCAGCGCGGTCAGCGTGGCGAGTTCGGTACGCAGCCGCTCGTAGGCGTGCGGCGTCAGCCACGTACGTCGGGCGTCGGTCATCGGTGTCCTCCTGGACGGTTCGGTGGCCGGCGGCGTCGTGACGCCGTCGGCTCGGCACGCCGCGGGGCAGCGTCGCGTGCCTCTCACGGAGAGGGGGCCGGCGTACGACGAGCGCTCGCCGGCGGGCGGTTCGCCACGTCCACGGAAGGCGGCCGTCGGCAGGGCGGCCGACGCGGCGAACGGTGCCGGTGGCTCCCGCCGGCGAGGCCCGGGTCAGCGCAGCGGGTCGAACTCCCGCAGCGACGCCGCCGGTTCGCCGGTGGTGATCTGCTCGGCGAGGAGCCGCCCGGTCAGGGGGCCGTGCGTGAGTCCCCACATTCCGTGCCCGCCGGCGACGTAGACACCGGGGGTACGGGTCGCGCCGATCACCGGACGTCCGTCCGGCGTCACCGGTCGCGGCCCGACCCAGACGTCCTTGCGCTCCTCCCACCGCAGCCCGTCGAGCACCGGACGTACCGATTCCACGATGGCGTCGGTCCGTGCGGGCGCGGCGGGTGCGTCGGCGGCACGGAACTCCATCGTGCCCGCGACGCGCAGACCGCCCTGGTACGGAGTGCAGGCCACGCGGACTCCGGGCAGATAGACCGGGCCCGGGGCCGGCCGGTCCAGCGGGACGGTGAAGGAGTAGCCGCGGCCCGCCCGTACCGGCACGCGGACCTTGTGCCGGGCGGCCAGCCGCGACAGCCACGCGCCGGTGGCGAGGACCACGGCGTCGGCCGTGACGGTCTGGCCGTTGGCGCGGTGGACGCTCACGCGGGAGCCGTCGGCGCGGGCGTCGACGACCTCGAAGGTGCGGATGGTGGCGCCGCGGGCCACGACCGAGCGGGCCAGTGCGTGGACGTACGCGCCGGGGTCGATGTAGCGCTGTCCGTCGATGCGCACTCCGGTGGTGAGCGCGGGCGAGGCCAGCGGGACGTACTCCCGCAGTTCGTCTCCGCTCAGTTCGGCGTGGTCGACCTTCTGCCCGGCGTCGGCGAGCCGCCGCAGCTCCTGCAGCAGATGCCGCGCTTCGTCGCGGCTGCCGAACGCCGCGGTGATCGGCGCCTCGATCGTCGGTGCGCTCACGCCCTCGGCGGCGAGCGTGTCGAAGGCCGCGACGCACTCGTCGTTCAGCGGGAGGTTGGCGCGCACCGCCCGAGTCCACGACGACCAGCGGCAGTTGGCGGCGAACGCGGCCAGGAAGCGCCACAGGCCCGGGTCGGCGGTGAAGGGGATGTGCAGCGGAGCCGTACGGTTCAGCAGCGAACGCAGTCCGTAGCGCAGTACGGACGGTTCGTTGAGCGGGATGGCGAGGCCGGGCGCGATCCATCCGGCGTTGCCCCAGGAGGCTCCGGTGGCGACGCCGGAGCGGTCCACCACCGTGACCTCGACGCCACGTTCCTGCAGGAACCACGCCGTCGACAGCCCCACGATGCCCGCGCCGACCACGATCGCCGACTGCGGGGCGCCACCGCTCGGTGGGACGCCGCCCATACAGAACCTCCACGCTCGAACACGATCTACCGAGATCAGCATCGCCCGGAGAGGGCACCGGCCCGTTGTCCGAGCGCGATAATCGCGGGGCCTCCGGTTGTGCCGTCCCCACTGCGCGTACAGGTGCGGGCCGGGGGCGCAGTGGGGACGGCGCGTCCGGACGGGTCGCTACCGTGCGAACGGCTCGTCGTCCGCGGCGAGTTCGATCATCATCGCCAGCCGCTTGCGTTCGTCCCCCAGATCGAGCGGGGTGACCGTGGCCATCTTGCGGAGCCGGTTGCGGACGGTGTTCTGGTGGACGCCGAGGTGCCGGCTCGCCGCCGCGAGGTCGCCCTGAGCCGCCAGCCACGCCTGAAGCGTCGCCACGAAGCGGGTCGCGTGCTCGCGGTCGTGGCGGCGCAGCTCCGCGATCGGTCCCCGTGCCGGGTCGCGTCCCGTACGGGCGGCGGCCCGCAGCCGCTGGAGCAGGATGTCGTGCCAGGACTCGTCGTAGACGACGGCGTCGGTGCCGGGCGGGCGGCGCTCGTGCAGCGCGAGACATTCGTCGGCTTCCTGCCGTGCGGCCGGGAGTTCGGCAGTGGCCGCGGCGCTGACGCCGGCCGACACCGTCACCTGACCGGGCAGCGCACCCCGCAGGGCGGCGACCCAGCGCACGGCCGCGGTCGCGGTCTCGCCGGGCAGCACGGTGTACAGGGTGGTGCCTTCCAGCGCGCTGCGCCCCGGCCGGGACCAGCCGAAGCCGGTCGTGGCCCGTTCGAAGGCGAGCAGCAGCGACGCGTGCCGTTCCGCCGGGACGTCCGCGCGGACCGCGATCACCCGGACCGGACCCGGCGGAAGACCGAGCCGGCTCATCACGGTCGCGGCGTCCGCGGTCCCCTCCATCAGCCGCAGCACCAGATCCGACTCCACCTGCCGTTCCAGGTCCGCGCTCGCCCGGGACCGGAGCAGGTGCAGCGCCACGGTGCGCGCCCCGTCGACCAGTGCCCTGCGGTGCGCTCCCTCCAGTGGCCGGGACGAGGTGACCCACACCGAGCCCAGCAACTCCCGCCCCGCGCGCACCGCGACGACCATCCGCCCGGTCAGGCCCAGCCCGGTGTCCGGTGCCACGAACAGCGGCTCGTCCGAGGCCGCGAGATGCTCCGAGACCCCGCGGGCGTCGAAGAGCGCGCGCAGTCGCTCCGGTGCCTGCCGTCCGAGGATGGTCTCCACCCGCGCCGGATCGGCGTGCTGCTGGAGGCTCGAATAGGCCAGCACGCGGGCGAGGCGGTCCTCGATGGTCACGGCGCCGCCGATCGCGTCCGCGAGGCTGTCCGCCAGCGCGAAGAGATCCGTCGGGCCGCGCCCCGACTCGGTCTCCCGTCCCTCCAGCACCAACCCGTAGACGACGCCCGCCAGTTCGCTCCAGGAGACCGACGCGTCGACGGCCAGTACGGCGACGCCCGCGCCGGCGGCGGACTCCCGGCCGTCGGCGTCGGCGCGTACCAGTACGGCCGTGGCCCGCGCCGCCTCGGCCCATCCCACCGCCTCCTCGGCCGTGCGCGCGCCCACGGCCAGCAGCACGTCGCCCGACGCCGGGCGTCCGCCGACCGTCTCGGGCAGCACGACGCTGCGCAGTTCCGTCGTACGGGCAGGGGGGCAGACGGACAGCCGGACGCCGTATCCGCCCAGCACGTTGACCATGCGGTCCAGCCTCACCATGTGCGCTTCCCCAACTCCGAACCCGATCCGACGCACCGGAGGCCGACGAGCACGGCGGCGTCGACCGCGGCTCGTCAGCGCGTGGGCACGGTCCGCAGCCGGGAGCGGTCGCGGAGGTGCCCCGATGTGAGCCGATGTGAGCCGGCCGGTGTGCGGCCGAGCGTAACGGTGCGGCCTCCCGGTGCCGGTGACGCGGGCGGCGTCGCGGGCGGAGCTGTGCGGGAGTCGCGGGAGTACGGGCGGGGCGGTACGGGAGCGGTGCGCGGGGTCCGCCGCGGTCAGGTGGGGGTGGTCCAGTACGGGGCCGTGTCGGCCCACTCTTCCTCCCACTTGGCCAGCGAGCGCCGGTCCAGGGCGAACACCGTCACGGCGTAGACGACCATCCCGGCGGCGGGCACGGCGAGGCCCGCCACGACGGTCCAGCCGACGGTGCGACGGCGGATCTCCCCCACCGTCATGGGCGGTTCGGTGACGGCGCCGCCGTCGTCGGTCCACACCGTGGCGGTGGCGCCGGCGGGCAGCCCGGGCGGTACGTCGGCCACCGCGGTACGTGTCGTTCCGCCGGCGTCGGTGAAGCGGACCTCGGCCGGATAACGGGCGTGGTCGGCCTCGTCCGAGCCGGGTTCCAGATGGTGGGGCGCGTCGTGGACCAGTACCGCCGTCGTGCGGTGCCTGGTGAGGCTCTGCTGATGGGCCGTCGACTGGTACGCGCGGCTCGTGGCCTGACCGACGGCCAGCACCGTCACGGGAGTCGTGGCCACCACGACGACGGCGAGGATCAGACCGGTCCAGGTGCGGACGAGATCGGTGGGACGGCGCAGCGGGTTCTCCGGCCGCCGCCACCGCCGGAGCCGCCGGGCGGGCACGTCCGGGGGCGGCTGGGCGCGCGGGATCTCTTCGGCCATGGTGGGGTTCCTTCCTCGGTCGGCACGGGGGAAGCCGGTGCGGCCGCATGCCGAACGCACCGGTGCACAGGCGTCGTTGGGCGGGGACGGTCCTCGGCGGATCCGGCGCGGATCAGGGCCGCGGCGGTGCGGACGCCCCGTACGCGTTCTCGCCGGGCGTGCGGCCCTGGAGGTCCTGTACGAGTCGGCCCGCGCCGCGTACGGCGACGGTGTGCGGCGCGGGCGCCGGCCGGACGGGAGCGTGCAGCCGTTCCGTCAGCCGCCAGGTGAGCTCCGGACGCAGGGCGCCGCCGCCGGCGGTGAGCACACCGCGGCGCAGTGCGTCGAGCACGTTCGCGGTGCGGTCCTGCCGGAGCATCTCCGTCACCACGTCGGCCACGTAGTCGACGACGTGGGCGCACTCGGTGGGGCCGAGGTCGTCGGTGCCGACCGCCATGCAGTGGGCCTCGGTCACCGTCCCCTCGATGAGGAGGAAGACCTCGGTCAACTGCGCGCCGACGTCCACGATCAGCAACGGGCGGGCGGTGTCGGCTCCCGCGCCCAGCGCGATGGCCTCGGCGCTCGGCACGGTGAACACGGCGCGGGGCTGCAACGGCCGGACCGCGGCGTGTGCGGCCTCGCGGAACGCGCTGCCCCCGAGCGTGGGCGCCGTCACGGCGATCACCGGATGGCTGAAGCGGGAGGTGCGGTTGCCGAGCAGCCGGCCGAGCATCTGCGCCGTGGCCTCCGGGTCGACGATGGTGCCGCGGCGTACGGGGTAGGACTGGCCGGTGCGCGGGAAGGCGACCGTGCGCACATCGAGGATGACGCGCTTGCCGAGCGTCCAGGCCCGGGTGCGGGCGCTGCCGAGGTCGAGGGCGATGTCGGGGCACTGCCGGGAGGCCGGCCACGCCTTGTGGCACAGGGACGCGGCACGCGAGGGTGCGCCGTCACCGGCCGGTGCGGTGCCCGGTTCGGCGCCGACTCCGGTGCCTGCGGGCCCGGTTGACGACCAACGGCCGCCGGCGGGCGAGGCCGCCGTGTACCGGCGGAACCGCGCACGGCCGGTGCCCCGCTCCTCCCCCGGGACACCGCCGGGGGCCTGCTCGTTCATGACTCCACTCCTCCACGGGACGGGGCGGCGGGCGAGCGGCCCCTGCCGGGACGGCTCACGGGGATCACGCCCTGGAACCTGCGCGGGACCGTGCGCGGGAACATGCACGGGAACGTGCGCCGGACGACGACGAGTCGGACGGCGCGTGGGAACACGTGCCGGGAACGGCTCTCACGCCTTGCGGCTCTGGCAGCCCACGCAGTGGCGCGCGTACGGAAGGATCTCCAGACGCTCCGCGGGGATCGGCTTCGCACACTCCTGGCAGGTCCCGTAACTGCCGTCCCGTACGCGGCCGAAGGCGGCCTCGATCTCCCGGAGCACCCGCTGGACGGCTTCCCGCTGCGCGGCGACGAGCTGGTCCGCGGGGTCCGCCCCGGTCTCCTGGAGCGCCGTGAGCTGCGCCAGCCGGGAGTTGTGCTCGTGTTCGAGGCACTGACGCGCCTCGTGCGCGGAGAGAGGTGCCGAGCCGGAGCCGGGACGGTAGGTGCCGAGCGCCATGGGGACGCACTCCTTTCGGGAGCGGCAGCGAGAGAGCACCGGGAACCTTCCGTCGGTTCCCGGTGCCGGACGCAGCGCTTCCGCCGGCGCCCCCGAGGCGCCGGCGGAAGAGGATGTGAAGTTGGGACGGTGACCTTCCAGACTGGCGTCTTTCCGCAGCGCGGACCATGGGGTCCGGCACCCATTTCCGGTGGGTGGGGACATGTAGGCGGCACCTCCGTGGCGGCCGGTGCGCACGCCGGCTCGCCCGTGGCCCTTTCGGCGGCCCGTGCGCATAGTGGGTGGCGACAACGAGTCGGCGTACGAGGCGAGGGGGCTCCGTACAGGTGTCCTTGTTCTGGCGGATCTTCGGTCTGAACGCGGTGGTCCTCAGCGCCGCGACGGCGCTGCTGCTGTGGGCTCCGGTGACCGTCTCCGTACCGGTCCTGCTCACGGAGGCGGTGGTACTGCTCGGCGGTCTGGCCGTCCTGCTGGTCGCCAACGCCGCGCTGCTGCGCATCGGCATGGCTCCGCTGGAGCGGCTCACCGGGCTGATGACGACGGTCGATCTGCTGCGTCCCGGGCAGCGGCTGCCGGGCTACGGGCACGGCGCGCTCGCCGAACTGATCCGTACGTTCAACGGCATGCTCGACCGGCTGGAGCGGGAGCGCGCCACCAGCAACGCGCGGGCCCTGTCCGCGCAGGAGTCCGAACGGCGCCGCATCGCCCAGGAGTTGCACGACGAAGTGGGCCAGAGCATGACCGCGGTGCTGCTGGAGCTGAAGCGTACGGCCGACCGTGCGCCCGCCGGTCTGCGGGACGATCTGCACCAGGCACAGGAGATCACCCGGGCGAGCCTCGACGAAGTGCGCCGTCTCGCCCGCAGGTTGCGCCCGGGCGTGCTGGAGGACCTGGGTCTGGTCAGCGCGCTGACCTCGCTGGCCACCGACTTCGCGACCCACGCCGGACTGGAGGTGCGGCGGCACTTCGACGCCGGCCCGCTGCCGCCGGACCCGCATGCGGAGTTGGTGCTCTACCGCGTGGCGCAGGAGGCTCTCACCAACGTCGCCCGGCACGCCGAAGCGCGCACCGCCGAGGTGAGTCTGCGGCGCACCGGCGGCACCGTGACGCTGACCGTGGAGGACGACGGGCGGGGCATCGGTGTGGCGCACGAGGGCGCGGGGATCCGCGGGATGCGGGAGCGCGCGCTGTTCGTCGGAGCCTCCCTCGACATCGCGTCCACGTCCGCGGGGACGCGGGTGGCGCTGTCCGTTCCCGCCCGCGGAGAACGGCACCCGCCGAACGGTTCCGCTTCCGCTTCCTCCGTATCCGCGTCCGCTTCCTCTGTATCCGCGTCCGCTTCCGTCTCCGGCCCGGACCGTGCCCCGTCCGGGGCCGGTTCCCCCAACGGCACCGGCGTACGGAGGAGTTGACGCCGCTGCGGCCGGCGACCGCTCAGTGGTGGATCGACAGATCCGTGCCCGCGAGCCGGCGGCCCGTGCCGTTCCACTTGAGGGCGATGACCTCGGCCATGATCGCCACCGCCGTCTCCTCCGCCGTACGGCCGCCGAGGTCGAGCCCGATCGGCGAGGAGAGACGGCGCAGCGCGGCCTCCTCGACGCCCGCCTCGCGCAGCCGCCGCAGCCGGTCCTCATGCGTCGTACGGCTGCCCATCGCGCCGATGTAGCAGGCCGGGGTGCGCAGGGCGCGCTGGAGCAGCGGGACGTCGAACTTCGGGTCGTGGGTGAGCACGCAGATGACGGTGCTCTCGTCGACGGTGACCTGGTCGAGGAGCTGGTGCGGCCACCGTACGACCAGTTCGTCGGCGTCGGGGAAGCGCTCGCTGGTGGCGAAGACGGGCCGTGCGTCGCAGACCGTGACGTGGTAGCCGAGGAACTTCCCGAGCCGGGCGACGGCGCCGGCGTGGTCGATCGCGCCGAAGACGAGCATCCGCGGCGGCGGCGCGAACGACTCGACGAACACGGTGACTTCGCCCATCCGCCGGCCGCTGCGGCACGCGGTGTGCACGACCGTGGTGGTGCCCTGGGCGAGCAGTCCGCGCGTCTGCCCGGTGACGCTGCCGTCCACGTCGTCCTCGCCGAGGGTGCCCCGCACGGTGTCCGCGGTGACGACGAGGCGGCTGCCCGTGACCACCTGCGGCTCCGGGCCGTCGATCACGGTGGCGACCGCGACGGGGCTGCCCGCGAGGACGTCGTCGAGGACACCGTCGAGTTCGGGATACGGCTCGGCGCCCGCCGGACGCACCAGGACCTCGATGACGCCGCCGCAGGTGAGCCCCGCCTCCAGCGCCTCGTCGTCGCTGACTCCGTAGGTACGGAGCACGGGGGTGCCCTCCGCGAGCACGTCGAGGGCGAGTTCGTAGACGGCGCTCTCCACGCACCCGCCGGAGATGCTGCCCAGCACCGTGCCGTCGGCGGAGACGGCCATGCTCGCTCCCGGCTGGCGCGGTGCGGACTTCCAGGTCCGGGTGACCGTGGCCAGGGCGAAGGAGACACCCGCGGCCCTCCACGACTTGAGACCCTCAGCGATGTCCCGCACTCCGGCTCCTTCCCGTCGGTGGCCGCCGCACCGGCCGCGCGTGCCGCCCGTCCTCTGCGGCGGCCCCTCCGGCGTCCCGGCCGTCGGGGAGACGAGGCGGCGTGCACCGAACGATGTGGATGCGGGGGCCCGGGTGTCAACGGCGTCCTCAGCGATCGCTTAAGTCGCCGTTCACCAGTGACGACCGCGTACGGACGGCGTGCCCACCGCCTCAGCACACCTTCGGCGGCCATGTCTCACCTCAGCCGGTGCGGGGCGCCGGGAAGACAAGTCCCGAGGGACTTAAGCATCTCCTTAACTCGTCGTTGACATCCCGTCACGGCGGCGGCGGAATGACCCCCACGCACCGGGCGGACGAACCCGGCTGCGGTGGCTGAAGGAAGGGGTCGCGCTATGCAGGTGCCCGCACCGTTCGAGTACGAGCGGGCCGGCAGCGTCGATGAGGCGATCGGCGTGCTGGACCGGCTCGGTGACACGGCAAGACTCATCGCGGGCGGTCACAGCCTGCTGCCGATGATGAAGCTGCGGCTCGCCAACTTCGAATACCTGGTGGACATCAACGACCTGGCGGACGAGCTGGGTTTCATCGTCTTCGAACCGGACCGGGTGCGCATCGGCGCGATGACCCGGCACCGGGAGCTGCTGGAGTCCGCCGAACTCGCCCGCGCCTTCCCGATCTTCCAGGACGCGGAGAAGGTCATCGCCGACCCGGTGGTCCGCAACCGCGGCACGCTCGGCGGCTCGCTCTGCCAGGCCGACCCCTCGGAGGACCTGTCGGCGGTGTGCACGACGCTCGGCGCGAGCTGCGTCATCCGCGGCCGCGACGGCGAACGCGTCGTGACGATGGAGGAGTTCCACCGCGGTCCGTACGAGACGGCCGTCGGCGACGCGGAGATCCTCACCGAGGTGCGCTTCCCCGTGCACCCGTCGGGGTCCAGCGCGTACGAGAAGGTCGAACGCCGGGCCGGCGACTGGGCGGTGGTCTCCGCGGGCGCCGCGGTGTGGCTGGAGGGCGGCGTCATCTCCGACGCCCGCGTCGGGCTCGCCGCGGTCGGCCCCAACACCACGGGCCTGCCGGAGATCTCGCAGACGCTGCGCGGAGCGACCCCCTCGGAGGAGGCGTACGCGCGGGCCGGGGACATCGCGGCGCGCTCGTGCGACCCGGCGTCCGACCACCGCGGCAGCGCCGAGTACAAGCGGCACCTCGCGAAGGAGCTGACCGTGCGGGCGCTGCGCCGCTCCGTCGCCAGGGTCAACGGAGAGGAAGACTGATGCAGGTCACGATGGTCGTCAACGACGAAGAGGTCACCCGGGAGATCGAGGGGCGGCTGCTGCTCGTCCACTTCCTGCGTGACCATCTGGCACTGACCGGCACCCACTGGGGCTGTGACACCAGCAACTGCGGTACGTGCGTGGTGTGGCTGGACGGCGAGCCGGTGAAGTCGTGCACGGTGCTGGCCGCGATGGCCGGCGGGCGCGAGGTACGCACCGTCGAGGGGCTGGAGCAGGGCGGCGAACTCGACCCCGTCCAGAAGGGGTTCGTGGAGTGCCACGGCCTCCAGTGCGGCTTCTGCACCCCCGGGATGATGATGACCGCGCGGGCCCTGCTGGACCGGAACACCAGCCCGTCCGAGGAGGAGATCCGCGAGGCGATCTCCGGCCAGATCTGCCGGTGTACCGGCTACTCCACCATCGTCCGCTCCATCCAGTGGGCCGCGGCCGAGGAGGCCGGCACCCGCACCACGACCGCCGACGCACCGACGGCAGACTCGGGGAGCGCTTCATGACCACCGTCGCGGGATCACCCGTCACCGCATTCGAGAACAACGACCAGAAGCCCGTCGGGCACGGGCGGATGCTGCGGAAGGAGGATCCGCGCTTCGTCCGCGGCAGGGGCCGCTACGTCGACGACGTCCAACTGCCCGGCATGCTGCACCTGGCGATCCTGCGCGCCCCCATGGCGCACGCCCGCATCGTCAGCGTCGACACCAGCCTCGCCGAGGCGCACCCGAAGGTGAAGCTCGTCGTCACGGGCGCGATGCTCGCCGAGAAGGGCCTGGCGTGGATGCCGACCCTCTCCAACGACGTGCAGGCCGTGCTCGCCACGGACAAGGTGCGCTTCCAGGGCCAGGAGGTCGCCTTCGTCGTCGCCGAGGACCGCTACGCGGCGCGCGACGCCCTGGAGTTGATCGACGTCGAGTACGAGATGCTCGACCCGGTCGTGGACGTACGCACGGCACTGGACCCCTCGGCTCCGGTGATCCGCGACGACCTCGACGGCAAGACCGACAACCACTGCTTCGACTGGGAGACCGGCGACGCGGAGGCCACCGAGGACGTCTTCGCCAAGGCGGACGTCGTCGTCAGCGACGACATCGTCTATCCGCGGGTGCACCCCGCGCCGATGGAGACCTGCGGCTCGGTCGCCGACTTCGACGCCGTCGACGGCAAGCTGACGCTGTGGTCGACGACCCAGGCGCCGCACGCGCACCGCACGCTGTACGCGATCGTGGCGGGCCTGCCGGAGCACAAGATCCGGGTCATCTCCCCCGACATCGGCGGCGGGTTCGGCAACAAGGTGCCGATCTACCCCGGTTACGTCTGCTCCGTCGTCGGCTCGCTGCTGACGGGCAAGCCGGTGAAGTGGATGGAGGACCGCTCGGAGAACCTCACCAGCACGGGCTTCGCCCGCGACTACGTGATGCGCGGCGAGATCGCCGCCACCCGGGACGGCAAGATCCTCGGCATCCGCACCAACGTGCTCGCCGACCACGGCGCGTTCAACGGCACGGCGGCGCCCGTGAAGTACCCGGCCGGGTTCTTCGGCGTCTTCACCGGCAGCTACGACATCGAGGCCGCGTACTGCAAGATGACGGCCGTCTACACCAACAAGGCGCCGGGCGGTGTGGCGTACGCGTGCTCGTTCCGTATCACCGAAGCGGTGTATCTGGTCGAGCGGATCGTCGACTGCCTCGCGTACGAACTGGACATGGACCCGGCCGAGTTGCGGCTGCGCAACTTCATCAAGCCCGAGCAGTTCCCGTACACCTCCAAGACCGGCTGGGTGTACGACTCGGGCGACTACGAGCCGACGATGCGGCTGTCGATGGAGCTGGCCGGCTACGACGAACTCCGCCGCGAGCAGGAGGAGAAGCGGGCCCGCGGCGAACTGATGGGCATCGGCATCTCGTTCTTCACCGAGGCCGTGGGCGCCGGGCCGCGCAAGGACATGGACATCCTCGGCCTCGGCATGGCCGACGGCTGCGAACTGCGCGTGCATCCCACGGGCAAGGCCGTGGTGCGGCTGTCGGTGCAGACGCAGGGGCAGGGCCATGAGACGACGTTCGCGCAGATCGTCTCCGAGGAGACCGGCATCCCGCCGTCCGACATCGACGTGGTGCACGGCGACACCGACCAGACGCCGTTCGGGCTCGGTACGTACGGCAGCCGCTCGACGCCCGTCTCGGGTGCCGCGGCGGCGCTGGTGGCGCGGAAGGTACGGGACAAGGCGCGGCTCATCGCCTCCGGCATGCTGGAAGTACCGGCCACCGACATCGAGTGGACGAAGGGCTCCTTCCATGTGAAGGGCGACCCGTCGGCGTCGGTGACCATCCAGGACATCGCGATGAAGGCGCACGGCGCCGGCGATCTCCCGGAGGGCATCGAGGGCGGTCTGGAAGCGCAGATCTGCTACAACCCGGAGAACCTCACGTACCCGCACGGCGCCTACATCTGCGTCGTGGACATCGACCCGGGCACGGCACGCGTCACCGTCCGCCGGTTCGTCGCGGTCGACGACTGCGGTACGCGCATCAACCCGATGATCATCGAGGGCCAGGTGCACGGAGGTCTCACCGACGGCGTCGGCATGGCGCTGATGGAGATGATCGCCTTCGACGAGGACGGGAACTGCCTCGGCGGTTCGCTGATGGACTATCTGATCCCGACGGCGCTCGAAGTGCCCGACTGGGAGACGGGGTTCACGGTGACGCCCTCGCCGCACCACCCCATCGGGGCCAAGGGCGTCGGTGAGTCGGCGACCGTCGGCTCGCCACCGGCCGTGGTGAACGCGGTCGTCGACGCACTCAAGCCGTTCGGTGTCCGGCACGCCGACATGCCGCTCACCCCGTCCCGGGTGTGGGAGGCCATGCAGGGCCGCCCGATGCCGCCGATCTGATCCGGGAGCACGCGATGCCGAGCAGGGTGTCCACAAGGGCGGGTGAACTCGCCGAGCACCGGGTGCCGTTCGCCCACGCCAGGGTCGTACGGGCGCAGGTGCCGACGTCGGCGCACGCCGGGGACGAGGCGATCGTCCTGCAGGACGGGTCGGTCGACGGCTTCGTCGGCGGGGTGTGCGCGGAGGGCACGGTGCGCACCGCCGCGCTCCGTGCGATGCGGGAGGACGCGGCCGTGCTGCTGCGGGTGCTGCCCGCGGGGGACGACGTCTCCTTCCCCGACTCCCCCGGCGCCGAGGTGGTGGTCAACCCGTGTCTGTCGGGAGGGGCGTTGGAGATCTTCATCGAGCCGCGGCTGCCGCCGCCCCTGCTCGGCGTCGTCGGCGGTACGCCGGTGGCGGACGCGCTCGTGGCGATGGCGGAGGTGCTCGGGCACACGACGGTCCGCTGCGGTCCGGGGTCCGGCGTCGCCGGTACGGACGGTGTGAACCGTACGGACGAGGCGGACGGTACGGACGGGTCCGGGGGCTCCGCGGCCGCGGTGCCGCGGAACGCCTCCGCGGTGATCGTCGCCACCCACGGCCGGGACGAGGAGGAGACCATCCGCGCCGCCCTCGACGCGGGAGTGCGCTACGTCGCGCTGGTCGCCAGTCCCCGCCGGGGCGGGGCGGTGCTGGAGGGGATGGGCCTGACCCCCGAGGAGGCCCGGCGCGTCAGCACGCCCGCCGGGTTCGACATCGGCGCGCGTACGGCGCCCGAGGTGGCGCTGTCCATCCTCGCGGAGATGGTCGCCGCTCTGCGCGCGGACGAACGGGAGGCACACGGCACGCCGGCCCACGGCACCTCCGGCACGTCCGGCGCCTCGTCCCCGGCGGATCCTCAACCGGAGCCTCCGCGGCAGGAGTCGGACCCCGTCTGCGGGATGACGGTGACGGTCATGCCGGACACCCCGCGGCTGACCGTCGACGGCACCGACGTCTTCTTCTGCGGTACGGGCTGCCGCGACGGCTACGCCCGGAGCACGGGCGGCGACGCGGACGCGCACGCGGACACGGCTGCCGCCGGAGCCGGCGCGCACCCGGTGGCGGGGAGGTGAGCGGCGTCGTCACGGACCCCCCGTTCACCGATCCCGCGGACGTCGCGCGGCGCCTGGACGAGGCCGACTACCTCGTCGACGAGGGCACGTCCACGGCGCTGTTCCTCGCGATGGCCCTCGGCCGTCCCCTGCTGCTGGAGGGCGAGCCGGGCGTCGGCAAGACCGCGGCGGCCAAGGCCATGGCGACGGCGCTGGACACACCGCTGATCCGGCTCCAGTGCTACGAGGGCCTGACGGCCGGTGCGGCCCTCTACGAGTGGAACCACCAGCGTCAACTGCTGGCGATCCGGCTCGCGGAGTCGCGGCAGGAGAAGCTGGCGGAGGCCGATCTGTTCGGCGAGGAGTTCCTCCAGGAGCGGCCCATCCTGCGAGCCGTCCGGCACTCCGGGCCCGTGGCGCCGGTGCTGCTGATCGACGAGATCGACCGCTCGGACGAGGAGTTCGAGGCGCTGCTGCTGGAGTTCCTCGGCGAGGCCGCGGTCACCGTGCCCGAGCTGCGTACGTTCGAGGCCGCACGGCCGCCGTTCGTCGTGCTCACCTCCAACCGCAGCCGTGAGCTGCACGACGCGCTGCGCCGCCGGTGCCTCTACCACTGGATCGACTTCCCGGCCGCGGAGCGTGCCGCCGAGATCGTCCGGCGGCGGGTGCCGCACGCGCGGACGCCGCTGATCGCGTCGGCCGCGCAATTCGTCGGCCGGGTACGGCGGTTGGAGCTGGAGAAGCCGCCCGGCATGGCCGAGACCATCGACTGGGTCTCCGCCCTGTCCGTCCTGAAGACCTCCGAGCTTCTGCGGGCCGACATCCTCAGCACGCTCGGGGCCATCGCCAAGAGCCCGGACGACCGCGACACCATCACCGACGCCCTCGACGAACTCGGGCATCCGGAGTCGGCCTCGGCGTGAGCCACCGGCCCCGACGCCTCCTCATCTCGTCACGGCGTCCGGTGACGGCACAAGCCCCGCACCCATCAAGCAGAGAGCAAGCAGAGAGGAACTCATGAAGATCGACAACGAGTTCACGGTCGGTGTCCCCGCGGAGCGGGCCTGGAAGCTGCTCACGGACCTGGAAGGCATCGCTCCCTGCCTGCCCGGTGCGCAGCTCACCGGCGTCGACGGCGACGTCTACTCCGGCAAGGTACGGGTCAAGGTCGGCCCGGTGATCTCCCAGTACGCCGGGACGGCGCAGTTCGTCGAGAAGGACGACGCCGCGCACCACGCCGTGATCAGCGCCAAGGGCAAGGACTCGCGCGGCGCGGGCAACGCCTCCGCGCTCATCGACGCACGGCTGCGGGCGGAGGGCGAGAAGACCGTCGTCTCCGTCAGCACCGACCTCAACATCACCGGAAAGATCGCCCAGTTCGGCAGCGGGATGATCAAGGAGGTCTCCACGAAGCTGCTCGGGCAGTTCGTGGAGAACCTGGAGGCGGAGCTGCACGTGCCGGCCGCGGAGGGCGACACGGGCACGGCGGCGGCCGGTTCGCCGAGCGCGCCCGCCGCGGAAGCAGGAGCGGGGACGGGGACGGGGACGGGAGCGGGAGCGGGAGCGCGTACGCAGGAGCCGGCGCCCTCCGCTTCCTCCGCCGCCACCGCCACCACCGGCGGGACCAACGGCGCCGCCGCCGCGAAGACCCCCGACGCGGCGCAGAACTCGGCGCCCGCCACGGCGTCCGCGCCGAGGGCGTCGGCCCGGGAGTCGGAGTCGCAGCCCCTGGATCTGATGGGCCTGGCCGGGAGTTCGGTCTACAAGCGCCTGATCCCCGCGGTCGCCGGCCTCATCGTCGTCGTCGCGGTGGTCGTCTGGCTCGTCGTCTCCTGACGCTCGATGTCCTCCGATCCGGCGGTCGCACCGCTGCTGCGGCATGTCGACAGGGCGGCGTTCGCCGTCGCCCTGTCGGCGCGCCTGCGCGCGGGCGGAGTGCCGGTGGACCTCACCTCGACCGAGGTCTTCGTAGGGGCGCTCGCGGCCTCGCCGCCGCTGACCCGTACCGCGCTGTACTGGAGCGCGCGGATCTCCCTCGTCCGGGCGCACTCCGAACTGGCCCTGTTCGACCGGGTGTTCGCGGCCGTCTTCGACGACGCCGTCCTGGAGATGGACCCGAACGCTCGGCGCGACAGCCTCGGCGGCACCCCGCACGCCGACGACTCCGGCGACTCACCGCCGGCCGTACCGCCGGAGTCCCCGTCCGCGGCGGGCCCCCTGCCGTGGGTGACGCGCCCCCAGGCCGTGGCGGGTTCGCGGGACGCG
The DNA here is from genome assembly GCF_001751255.1 of Streptomyces nanshensis. Classification (GTDB taxonomy): domain Bacteria; phylum Actinomycetota; class Actinomycetes; order Streptomycetales; family Streptomycetaceae; genus Streptomyces; species Streptomyces nanshensis_A. Next base: position 32,072 of record NZ_LJGW01000110.1, read on the forward strand.
GACGGCTCCTTCGCGGTGCCCGAGCGGCTGCCCAGCGGGACGGACGCTCCGGTGGACACGCCGTTCGAGCAACTCTCCCCGGAGGAGACGGCGTTGCTGGGCCGATGGCTGGAGTCGGCCGTACGCGACTGGCCGCTGCGGCGCTCCCGCCGCTTCACCAGCCGCGCGCCCGGCCGCCGTATCGCCTTCCGAGCGACCGTGGCCCGCTCCCGGCGCACCGGCTGGGAGCCGATGGAGCTGGTGCGGTCCGGGCCCGCCCGCAAGCCGCGGCGCGTGGTGATGGTGTGCGACGTCAGCAAGTCGATGCAGGCGCAGGCCACGGCGTATCTCCATCTGATGCGGGCGCTGGCGCGCACCGCGCACGCGGAGGTCTTCGCCTTCGGTACGTCGCTGACGCGGCTGACCGGCGCCCTCTCGCACCGCTCCGCGCAGACCGCCGTCGAGGAGGCCACGGCGAAGGTCACCGACCGCTTCGGCGGCACGAGGATCGCGGCCAGTCTCCGTACGCTGCTCACCTCGCACCACGGTGACCGGCTGCGGGGAGCGGTCGTGATCATCGGCTCCGACGGCTGGGACTCCGACCCCCCGGAGGAGCTGAGCGCCGTCATGGCGTGGCTCAACCGCCGTGCGTACAAGGTGATCTGGATGAATCCGCGGGCCTCCGCCCCCGGGTTCGAACCGCGCGTCGCGGCGATGGCCGCGGCCCTGCCGCACTGCGATCTGCTGCTGCCCGCGGACACCTTCGGCTCGCTGGCCGCTGTGGTCGCCGAGATCTCCCGCAGCGCGGCCCCGGCCGCCGCGGGGCCCCGCCCGCGTCGTCATGCCGCGGCCGGACGCTAGGGCGTGTCCGGAAAGTAGCGTCGTCGCCCTGCTGGGCAGGGCGGGGGCGCGGGGTCTGGTGCGTGCGATCGCAAGGCGGAGGTGGGGGCACCACCCGGGCCGTCAGGCCCAGGGGGAGAGAGCGCAGCGTGCTGCGCCGACGATCGACAACGCTGGGGGCACCTCCCGCGAAGCGGGGGAGAGCGTGCGTGCCAGGGCCCGCACCCCAGACGGGACTTTCCGGACACGCCCTAGCTCCAGAGGGTCACATGGATCGCCGGGCGGAACCGTCCGGCGGTGACGCCCGCGCCGCGGAGCATCGCCTGGGTGGCGCGCGGCGTCGTGACGAACCGCGTCAGCTCGGCCGCCGCGGACGGTGCGCCCGATCCGCTGAGGGTCAGGATGTTCCAGGCGCCCTTGGCCTGGGTGTACGTGCCGGAGAGCGGCCGCAGATAGCCGCCCGCGATGTCCTGCGAGACGGCGAAGGCCACCGCCAGCGCGATGCCCTTGCCGCGCTTGGCCTCCTCGACGGCCGCCGCGTGGCTCTGGAAGATCTGCTGATGTGTCTCGGGGACGTTGATCTTGCGCAGCAGGGACGGTACGAGCCCGACCCGGTCGGCCGCGGAGGGGCCCAACAGCCAGGTCTGCTCCCGGAGTTGACTGACGCTGGGCGAGGCGACCCCGCACAGCGGGTGGTCGGGGCTGACGACCGCCATCACCTGGTAGTTGAGGAAGGGCGTACAGCTCACGGAGCCGTCGACCGTCCCCGGACGCGGCCCGATCGCGACGTCCACCTCGCGGGCGAGCAGCAGACCGGCGAACCGCTGCGGGCTGTGCTCGCTCAGCTCCACGTCCAGATCGTCGGCGCGGCTCGCGAACAGCTCGATGAGGCCGGGCGCCGCGTGCTCGGCGAAGAGGTTCGACGCGGCGATGCGCAGCATTCTCCGTCCGGCCCCCGCCTGGCTCACTTCGAGCACGGTGCGGGCCTGGAGCCCCAGCATCTCCGAGGCCCGGCTCGCCAGCCGCAGCCCGCCCGGTGTGAAGGCGAGCCCGGCTGCCGTACGCGTGAACAGCTTGTCGCCCAGCTCCTTGCGCAGATGTGCGATGTGCATCGAGACCGCCGCCTCGGACACCGAGAGGTCGGCGGCGGCCTGCTTGACGGAGCTGAGACGGACGACGGCGGCGAACGCCCGAAGCTGTGTTGGCGTCACGCCAGTTCCTCCCGTTGAACGTGCGAAGCGCCCCTGACATGCGACGGAGCGGCCTGGTCATTTTCTCCCGAGCCCTCCGCGAAGGCCAGACCGCGACAGGTTTCTCCTGCGCCCGCCGCCGCGGGACGTGAGCGAGCCTCGTACGCGTGACGCGTGCGGCCGCTGTCTCTGCGGCCGTTACGCGTGCGGCCGTTACGCGTGCGGCACGACCGCGACGGGAGTACGGACGTGATGCACGACGGCGTGGGCGACGGGCCCGATGTGGGTGCCGAGGCGCTGCTGCCGGATGCGGCGCCCGACCACGAGCAGCGACGCGTCCTCCGCGGCCTCCTTGAGGATCTCCTGCGCGCGGCCCGGGACGGCGGCGCGGACCACGTCGACGTCCGGGAACTTCTCGTGCCACGGCCCGAGCGCGTCCCTCAGCATCCGCGTCTCCTCGGCCTGCATCTGCTCGGTGATCTCCATGCCGACCGGATAGGACGGCGTGGAGCCCAGCGCCGGCGGCAGATGCCAGCCGTGCAGGACGCGCAGCCGCCGGGCGTGCAGGGACGCCGCGCGGAAGGCGAAGTCGATCAACGCGTCGCAGGGACGGCCCAGATCGAGCCCGAGGACGATGTCGCCGACGGCCGCGGTGGTGGGGCTCGCGTCGCGGGCGGTGTGCCGCGCGCGGTACGGCCCGTCCGCCGCGCTCTCCGCGTCCGCCGCCTCCCGGGCGTCCTGAACGTCCTCGGCGCCGGTGCCGTCCATACCGTCCGTGCCGTCCTCGTCCGGCTCCGCCCGCACCAGGACGACCGGACACACGGCGTGCGCCACCGTCCCCAGCGCGGTCGAGCCCATCACATACCCGACGGCTCCGCTGAGCCCGCGGGAGCCCAGCACCAGCAGCCCGGTGCGGTGCGAGAGGCCGGTGAGCACGCGGGACGGGCGCCCCGCGACCATCGTGATCGTCGTCCGCAGCTCCGGGTGACGCCGGGCCAGCTCCTCGGCCACCTCGCCGGTGATCTTCTCGGAGAGCTCCAGCTCCACCTGGTCCTCGACGACGATGGGCGAGGAGGGATACGCCCCGGTCTCCCGTACCTGGACCAGTTCCAGGGAAGCGTCCCTGGCCAGCGCCTCACGGGCCGCCCAGCCCGCCGCCGCGAGGCTCTCCCGTGTGCCGTCCAGACCGACCGCGACACCTCCGGACATGACCTCTGCCTCTCTTCCCTTCCGCCTCTGCTTCCACCTGTTCCGCCTGTTCCGCCTGTTCCGCCTGTTCCGTCTCGTCAGGCCGCTCTGTGATCAGGCCGCTCTCGGCGTGGTGTCCAGATGGCTGCGCACCTTGACCACGCCGTCCACGCTCTGCACCAACCGCTCGACGACCGGGACGAGATGGGGCTGTTCCACCTCGCCGCGCAGCGTCACACAGCCGTCCCTGACCTGTACGTTCAACTGCCGCGCCGCCAGGCCGAGCGTCCGCTCCAGCACGTCGCGGGTGATCTCCTCCTGGATCGCGGAGTCCCGGCGCAGAAAGACGCGCAGCAGGTCCGCGCGGCTGAGGATGCCGACGAGGCGGCCCGCCTCGTTCACCACGGGCAGCCGCTTGACGTGCCCGTCCGCCATCACACGGGCCGCCTCCACCACGTTCCACTCGGGACGGGCGACGACGGCGGGGCTGGTCATCAACTCGTCCGCGGTGGCGGCCTCGCCGGGCGTACGGCTGCCGGCCCGTGGCTCGTGCGCGGGGAGCAGGCCCGCCGGGTCGGGCTGCCCGGCCTGCTTGCCGACCAGGTCGGCCTCGGAGACCACGCCCACCGGGTGCTCGTCCTCGTCGACCACCGGGAGGGCCGTGACGTCGTTGTCCGCCATGACGCGGGCGATCTTCTTGAACGTGGCGTCGTCGCGCACCCGCACCACGGCCCGCGTCATCAGGTCGTTGACAGTCCGGTGTTCCATCAGAGGTCTCCCTCGGTTCGTACCCGTGCCTCTCAACGGTCCGCCCACGGGCGGGAGTCCGCACGGCCACCGTCAGCGGGGGCCTGGCCGGCACCGGCTCCCGGGCACCGCTCCGGCCGCTCAGTCCAGGTCGAAGTCCACGTCCACGACGCCTTCGACCGAACGGATGAGCCGGGCGGCGACGGGCACGAGCGAGCGGTCGTCCAGCGTGCCGCGCACCGTGGCCAGGCCCTCGTCGACCTGGACGCGCAGCGTGGGCGCAGCGTCCGGCAGCAGACCCAGCACCTCCTGCCGGATCTCCTCCGCGATCTCCTCGTCGCTGCGCAGGAACACCTTCAGCAGGTCGCTGCGGCTGACGATGCCGACCAGCCGTCCCGCGCCGTCCACCACGGGCAGCCGCTTGACGCCCTTCCACGCCATGATCCGCGCGGCCTCGGTGACCCGCGCGTCCTGGTGGACGGAGATCGCCGGGGTGCTCATCATCTCCCCGGCCGTGAGGGCTCCCGACTTCAGCAGCCGCTCCATGCGTTCGCGCGGCTCGTTCAAGTTCGGGACGCCGTCGCGGTACTCCTCCTTGGCCAGCAGGTCCGCCTCCGTCACGACCCCGATGACGCGGCCGTCGGCCTCCACCACGGGCATGCCGCTCACACGCCACTCGTGCATGTTCTCGGCGACGTCCTTGAACGTGGCCTGCCGTCCCACCGCGACGACGGTGTGCGTCATGACGTCGGCGACGGCGCGCAGGGACGCTCCGTCCGCCCGGTCCTGCCGGTGCGCGCCCGCGGCCCGCCGGTCGCGGTCGCGTACGTCCCCTCGGTGCGCCATGTCGGCCCCCTTCTCCGGGATGTGTGCGGTTCCGGGCCGGGCCGAGTGGTACGGCCCGCATCTCCAGGGTCCAAGGCCCGAGCGTGCCCGGCCAGCTCCGAAGGTCCCTCCACGGGGAGGGCCGATGGTCCCGGTACGGGAGCGGGACGGCGACGCGGAGCCGGACGGACGGGGCCCGCCGGATCCGTACGGGGGCGGGTGGGCCGCGTCCGGCGGGACCGTACGTCCCCGTCACCGGCCCGTCCGGCCCTCGTACCGCTCGTCCCTCGGGCCCGACCCTGGATGGCGACCCGACGTCACTCCGAGAGGAACCGCGAGAGGAGCGGACATGCCTGCACCAGTGGAACGCCGGCACACCGGAGCCACGCTCCCCGACCTGTTCGACTGGATGATCCCGGACTTCCCCGCCGTGCCGACGCTGCGCTCCGGCGCCCACACCATCCGCGTCGAAGAGGGCATGACGGACGGCGAGTTCACGCTCAGGGCCGAGCTGCCGGGCATCGATCCCGACCGGGACGTGGACATCACGGTCGAGGGCGACATGCTGACGATCAAGGCCGAACGGACCGAGAGGGCCGGGGACAAGGGCCACTCCGAGTTCCACTACGGGGCGATGGCCCGGGCCGTGCGGCTGCCCGCGGGCGCCCGTACGGACGACGCCGCGGCGGACTACGAGGACGGCATCCTCACGGTGACGGTGCCCGTCGCCGAGCCCGGTTCCGAGGCGCGGAACATCTCCGTACGGCGGCCCTCCGGCTGAGACCGGGGCAGCAGCGAGACGAGAGGAGCGTGGCGGTGGAGACGAGCAGCAACGATGTCGTCGTCGGCGTGGACGGATCCCCTTCGAGCCTCGACGCCGCCGCGCACGCGGCCGGTGAGGCGGCGCTGCACGGGGTCGGCCTGCAGGTGGTGCACGTCCTCAACTGGCCCTCCGCCCCGCTTCTTTCGGGCGCCGCGCTGGCCGGCTCCGTGACGGAGGCGCTCGTCGACGAGGCGGAGGGGTACGTCGGCGAGGCGGTCGAGCGGGCCCGGTCCGCCGAGCCCGGGATCGAGGTGACCGGCTCCGTCGTACAGGGCGAGCCGCTGCCCGTACTGGGCCGGCTCTCGCGTACGGCGACGCTGATGGTCGTCGGCAGCAGGGGGCTGGGCAGCTTCGCGGGGATGCTGCTGGGCTCGGTCGCGGTGCATCTGGCGGCGCACGCCCGCTGTCCCGTACTGGTGCTGCGCGGTCGGCCGGAGCCCGCCGGGCCGGTGATGGTCGGCGTGGACGGCTCCCCCGCGAACCGCTGCGCGATCGACTTCGCCTTCGCCGAGGCGTCGCTGCGCGGGGCGGATCTGATGGCGGCACATGTGTGGTCCGAGTGGTCGGCGCCGCCGGTTCCGCCGCGGGACCCCTCGGAGGCGTACGCGCGCAAACCCGGTGAACTCCGGGACGAGGAGGAGGCGTTGCTCTCCGAGGCGCTGTCCGGGCTGGGCGAGCGGTACCCCGATGTACGCGCGGAGCGGCACGTCGTACGCGGCCGCGTCCGCGAGAGCCTCATCGACGCGAGCAAGGGCGCGCGCATGCTGGTCGTCGGGGCGCGGGGCCTCGGCGGCTTCACGGGGATGCTGCTGGGCTCCGTCAGCCAGGCGGCGCTGCACCACGCGCACTGCCCGGTCGTGGTGGTACCGGCGGAGGACGGTCACTGAGGCGCTGGACGGTCACTGAGGCGCTGAGCGGTCGGCCCGAAGGCGGCTCCCCGGCTCCCGGGCGCCGCCTGCCGACGCACCTACGCGCCCGGGCCCGAACCGGGGAGGCACGGGACCGGCCCCGTCATCCGGTCTGCCCGGCACCTCGGCTTGCCCCAACCGCCCTCGCGGGCACCGGACTTCGCAGCGCCGGTGGCGCCGCCCGTCAGAGTCCGACCAGCGCCATGACGTGGCCCGGCTCGAACGTGCCGAGGGCACCGTCGGCGCCGTACCCCACGGCGGTCGCCAGCACCGCCACCGCGGTGAGCACGAGCACCCGGCGGCGCTGTGCCGGGGAGGCGGGCCGCTCGCAGACGCGGCCGGTCTCCCCGAAGTGGGCAGAAAGCGCAGCAGGGCGTCCTCGTCCGCTCCGACGGCGGCGGCCAGTTGGGATGTCGTACGGGGGCCCTCGGCCAGGTGCTCGGCCAGCCCGAGCCGGGCCGCCGCTCCCACGATCTGGGAGGCCATGTAGCCGCGGGCCAGGCGCATCAGCTCCTGGGCGGGCGGTACGCCTGATTCGTCCGTGCCCCACGAGGTCTCAGCCATCGTCGGTGTTCCCCTCTGTCGTCGGTACTCCTGCGTGCGGAAGCCGGGGAGGCCAACTGCACGCTGCCGTCCGTCACTAGAGAGGGGGTCGAATGCGGGTACGGCCGTCGTCACGGCCGCCCGTCAGAAGGGCCGGGGAGAGGCGGACCGGGGCGGGCGCCCCGTCACACGCGGCCCGGGATACTCGGTCAGACGCCGCCGGTGCCGCCGCCCGCGTCGGACACCGCGCCGGGGGCCGGGTCCGCGCCGGTCTCCGCGGCCGCCGGGCCGCCCGGGGTGGCCAGCCCCGACTCGTAGGCGATGACGACGAGTTGGGCGCGGTCACGGGCGCCGAGCTTCGTCATCGTCCGGCTCACATGGGTCTTGGCGGTGGTGGGACTGATCGTCAGGTGCTCCGCGATCTCGTCGTTGCTCAGTCCGGCGGCGACCAGCGTCATCACCTCCCGCTCCCGGTCGGTGAGGGGGTCCAGCACCGGTACGGAACGCGGACGCAGCGGCGGGCTGGCCACGAACTCCTCGATGAGCCGCCGCGTGACCACGGGCGAGAGCAGCGCCTCGCCGCCCGCGACGACCCGTACGGACTGCAGCAGTTCGGCGGGCTCCATGTCCTTGACCATGAAGCCGCTCGCCCCGGCCCGCAGCGCGGCGAAGACGTACTCGTCGACGGCGTAGTTGGTGAGCATCACCACGCGCACGGAGGCCAGTTCGGGCAGCGCGCTGATCCTGCGGGTGGCCTGGATGCCGTCGAGCTGCGGCATCCGCACGTCCATCAGCGCGATGTCGGGCCGGTGTTCCAGCGCGAGCCGTACGGCCTCCTCGCCGTCGCGGGCCTCGGCGACCACGCGGATGTCGTCCTCCGAGTCCAGCAGCGCGCGGAAGCCCGCCCGGATCAGCATCTGGTCGTCGGCCAGCAGTACGTCGATCACGCTCAGCCCCTACCTTTTCGAGGTCGGAAGTTCGGCACACACCCGGAACCCGCCCTCCGGGCGGGGCCCTGCCTCCAGCGAGCCGCCCGCGGCGACCGCACGCTCCCGCATGCCGAGGAGTCCCATACCGGAGCCGCGCGCCCCCGTCTCCGCGCCGACGCCGTCGTTCTCGACGCTGAGCACCAGCCGGTCGGGACGGTAGTCGGCGCGCACGGTCACGGAGGCGCCGCGGGCGTGCCGCAGCACGTTCGTCAGGGACTCCTGCACGATGCGGTAGACCGCGCGGTCGACCTCCTCGGGGAGCTTCCGCTCCTGGCCGGCCGTCTCCAGCGTGGCGGGGGCGCCGGCCGCCGCGGCGCGCTCCACCAGGCGCGGCAGGCGCGCGATGCCCGGCGGCTCGTCCATCTCCGCGTCGCTCTCGCCCTGCCGCAAGTCGTGCAGGGTGGCGCGGAGTTCGTTCATCGCCTCCCGGCTGGCCTCCTTGATGGCCTCCAGCGCGGCGCCGACCTGCTCGGGTCTGCGTTCGAAGAGATGGGTCGCCGCGCCCACCTGGACGTTGATGACGGAGATGTTGTGCGTGAGGGTGTCGTGCAACTCCTGGGCGATCCACAGCCGTTCCTCGCCCGCCCGCCGTAACGCGGCCTCCTCACGGGTGCGTTCGGCCTCGGCGGCCCGCTGCTCGACTTCGTGGAGATACGCCCGGCGGCTGCGCACGACCTCGCCGATGACCACTATCGCCACGACCCACCCGGTCACCCACAGGAAGCCGGTCTCCAGCGACGGCGAGTCCCAGTCGGGCATGGAGACGACCAGCAGCATGCCGAGGGTGAAGCCGAAGGCCGCCGTCAGCGCCCGCGCCCGCCGCCCGGAGGCGGCGCAGAAGTAGATCGCGAGCAGCGCGGGCGCGCCCGCGAAGATGCCCGGATACCGCAGCCGGTAGTAGGCGATGCAGCACAGCACGGTGAAGACCGCGACGGACGTCGGCAGGCGGCGGCGGAACGTCAGGGCGAGCCCGGGCAGTGCGAGGAGCGCGAATCCGTAGGCGTCGAGGGGACGTACGTGGACTCCGGACCGCGGCACCAGCACGGTGCCGACCACGACACCCGCCGTCAGCAGCACCGCCCACGGAAGGTCGGACCAGCGCCCGCCCGACCGTCCGCCCAGCCACCCGTTCAGCCGTCTGGTCATCCCCGGAAGCCTAGCCGCACGCGGCGTCCCCCGTCGCCTACTCCCCGTGTAGTACGGGAGGGGACGCGGGCGGGGCGCGTGGACCCGGGAAGTAGCGCCGTTTCCATCCTCGCGGCCGACGGATCGGGATCTGACGGCCCGGAACATGGGAGCGAAGAATCCGCAGACTACTCCCGGAGGTTCGCGATGCGCTCCCTGCTCGCGTTGCCCGCAGGCCGCAGGGCGAAGTGGCTCGTCCTCGGTCTGTGGCTGGCGCTCGTCGTCGTACTCGGCCCCCTGGCCGGGAAGCTGTTCTCCATCACCCAGGACGACTACGTCAGCTATCTGCCGCAGAGCGCCGAGTCCACCCGCGTCGTGGAGCTGCGTCAGAAGATCACGGCGGGCAGCGACCAGCGGGCCGCCGTCGTCTACGAGCGGTCCTCCGGGGTCACACCCGCCGACAAGGCCCGCGCCGAGCGGGACTTGGAGAAGCTGAAGTCGAAGTTCACCGAGGCCGACAACGGGCGGCCGATCCGCGTGGAGACCTCCCGGGACGGCAAGGCCCTGGTCTACGGCATCACCCTGCCGCCCAACGAGAAGGGCAAGGAGGGAGACGCCGCGAAGGACGCCGTCAAGGAGATCCGCGCGACGACGGGCACGGGCGGTGACGGGCTGCATGTGTGGGTCGGCGGCCCGGCCGGCGTCCTCGCGGACCAGCTCAAGAGCTTCGAGGGCCTGGACGTACGGGTGCTGCTGGCGACCGTGGGCGTCGTGGCGGTCCTGCTGCTGCTGATCTACCGCAGTCCGGTGCTGTGGCTGGTGCCGCTGCTGACGGTGGGTCTCGGCGCGGAGGTGGGCCAGGCGCTGGTGTACGCGGTGGCGAAGGACGGCGCGATCACCGTGACCAGTCTCAGCGCCTTCATCCTGGTCGTCCTCACCTACGGCGCGGGCACCGACTACGCGCTGCTGCTCATCGCCCGCTACCGGGAGGAGCTGCGCCGTCACGAGGACCGGCACGAGGCGATGAAGGCCGCGCTGCGCAACTCCGGCCCGGCCATCATGGCCTCGGCGGCGACCGTCGGCGCGGGGCTGCTGTGCCTGCTGGCCGCCGACCTCACCTCCAACAAGGGGCTGGGACCGATCGGGCTGATCGGTGTCGCGAGCGCGCTGCTCGCCATGCTGGTGCTGCTGCCCGCGCTGCTGGTGATCCTCGGGCGCTGGGTCTTCTGGCCGGCGATTCCGCATTACGGCTCGCAGGCGAAGGAGTCGACGCGTCTGTGGTCCCGCGTGGCCTCGCTGGTCTCGAACCGTCCGCGCCGCACCTGGCTCGTCACGGCGGCGGGGCTGGTGGTGCTCTCCGGCGGACTGCTGACGATGAACACCGATCTGCGCGAGGCCGACGGCTTCCGCGACAGGCCGGAGTCCATCAGCGCGCAGGACGCGATGATGCGCCACTTCGAGCCGGGGCTCACACGTCCCGCGCACGTCATCAGCAACGAGGACAAGGCCGACGAGGTCCTCTCGGCGGTACGCGGCACACCGGGCGTCGCCTCGGCACAGCCCGCGGGCAGCCGGAACGGCACCGCCCTGACGATCGTCACGCTGGACAAGGCGCCGGACTCCGACGGCGAGCACCGGGTGCTGAAGGACCTGCGGGAGCGGGTGCACGCGGTGCCGGGCGGTGACGCCCTCGTCGGCGGGCACAGCGCCATCAACATGGACCTGGCGGACAGCAACGTCGAGGACGCCAAGGTGGTGATCCCGTTCGTGCTGCTGGTGATCCTGGTGATCCTCGGGCTGCTGCTGCGGGCGGTGACGGCACCGCTGGTCCTGATCGCGACGGTCGTCGTCTCGTTCGCGGCGGCGCTCGGGGTCTCCACCCTGGTCTTCGAGGGCCTCTTCGGCTTCCCGGCGGTCGATTCGTCGCTGCCGCTGCTGGCGTTCGTCTTCCTCGTCGCGCTGGGCGTGGACTACAACATCTTCCTCATGGGCCGTATCCACGAGGAGGCGGCACGGCACGGCACACGGCAGGGCACCGTACGGGGCCTGACCGTCACCGGCGGCGTGATCACCTCGGCGGGCATCGTGCTCGCGGCCACGTTCGCGGTGCTCACGGTGCTGCCGCTGGTGCTGTGGATCGAGCTGGGCTTCGTGGTGGCGCTGGGCATCCTGCTCGACACCTTCATCGTCCGGTCCGTCCTGGTGCCCGCGCTGACGGTGGACCTGGACCGGCGGATGTGGTGGCCGAGCCGCCTCTCCCGCCGTCCCGCGGACGACGGAACTCCCGGCCCTCGTGGAGACGGACCGGGAGCGAACGCCGAGGCGAAGGTCTGACGGACGGGGCCTAAGTACCGGGGGACCGGGGAGCCGGCCCCCGTGAGTACGTCTCCGGCTCCCCCTCGCCGCCGCCCCGCATCGGGGCGGCGGCGAACTCCTTCATGCCGCGCGCGAATCCGACCTCGGGGCGCCAGCCCAGCTCGTCCATGAGCCGGCGGGGCGAGGCGACGATGTGCCGTACGTCGCCGATGCGGTACTCCCCGGTGACGACGGGCTCCGGGGCGCCCACCGCGGAGGCCAGCCCGGCGGCCAGCTCACCGATGGTGTGCGGCTCGCCGCTGGCGACGTTGAAGGCGCGGAAGCCGGGCTCGTCCCGCTCGACGGCCGCCACGTTCGCCGAGGCCACGTCCGCGACGTGCACGAAGTCGCGGCGCGGGCCGCCGTCTTCGAAGACGCGCGGCGCCTCGCCACGGGCGACGGCGGAGCGGAAGACGGAGGCGACGCCGGAGTACGGGCTCTCGTACGGCATCTGCGGCCCGTAGACGTTGTGGTAGCGCAGCGCGGTGGCACGGGCGCCGACCTCGCCTTCGCCTGGCCGACGAACGAGATCGCGGTGATGGGCGCGGAGGGCGCGGCGAACGTGGTCTTCCGCCGGGAGATCGCCGCCTCCGACACCCCCGGGGAGACCCGGCAAAGGCTGATCAAGCAGTACCAGACGGAGCTGATGCACCCGTACTACGCGGCCGAACGCGGTCTCGTGGACGATGTGATCGACCCGGGCGAGACCCGCCGCGTCCTGACCGGGGCACTGGCCATGCTGCGCGAGAAGCACGCCGCGGTGCCGGAGCGCAAGCACGGCAACCCGCCGACGTGACGGCCGGGCCGGGCAGCGGAACGCCCAACGGAGCGCTCACGGGCGGCAGTCGACGGGCGCCGCGGGCCGGCGCAGAGGCACGCAGGCCCCGGGCTCGGCTCAACCGCCCCCGGTTCAGGCCGGCTTGCGGGCCACGCCCCCGTACGCGGGCGCCGCGACCGCCTCGCCGTCCGGACGCCACTCGCCGATCGGCACCAGACCGGGTTCCAGCAGCTCCAACCCCGCGAAGAACTCCGCCACTTCGCTCTGGGGACGGAGCTGGAGCGGAGTGCCCTCCGCCCGGTAGACCTCCGCCACCTTGTTCATGGAGGAGTCGAACTCCGCGGTGGCGTAGGACAGCGCGAGGAAGCTTCCGGGGGCGAGCCGGTCGACCATCGAGGCCACCAGCCGGTACGGCTCGTACTCGTCCGTGACGAAGTGCAGCAGCGCGTTGAGCGAGAGCGCGACCGGCTGGTCCAGGTCGAGGGTCTCGCGCACCCGCTTCGCGCCGAGGATGTCGTCCCAGCGCACGTCCGCCTGCACATAGGTGGTGCGGCCCTCGGGGGTGCCGCGCAGCAGCGCGTCGGCGTACTCCAGGACGACGGGGTCGTGGTCGGCGTAGACCACACGGCACTCGGGGGCGACCGCCTGCGCGACCTGGTGGAGGTTGGGCTCGGTGGGGATGCCCGTGCCGATGTCGACGAACTGGCGTATCCCGTACTCCCCTGCGAGGCAGCGCACGACCCGGTGCATGAAGCCGCGGTTGGCCAGACAGCTCGCGCGGGCGCCGGGCAGCACCGCCATGACCTTCTCGGCGGCCTCCTGGTCGACGGGATACCAGTCCTTGCCGCCCAGGTAGTAGTCGTACATACGGGCCGAGTGGGGCTTGCTGGTGTCGATCTCCGTGCGGGGTTCGCTGCTCATCGGGCCTTCCGTGTCCTTCTCGTGGCGGGTGCCGGTTCCGGGCGCCCGCCCGGTTCCGGGTGTCACTTGCCGTACTCCTTGCGCAGGTCCGTCAGATACGCGCGGGCGTCGGGGATGCGCGCCGTGGCGAGCTGGGACATGCGGTTGTGCGTCTCGAGATGGGTGACGACGTCGCTGTGCTGGTCGTAGTAGAGGGCGCTGGTGAGCCCCACCTCGGTGTAGACGATGTCCTGCAACTCCCGTTCCTCGAAACGGAAGTACGTGAAGTGGCCGCTGGTCCCCGAGTGCGCGCCGGCGGAGAGCGGAAGGATACGCAGGGCGATGCCGGGGTGGTCCAGCACGTCGAGAAGGCGATCGATCTGGCCGCGCATCAGCCGCCGTCCGCCGACGGCGCGCAGCAGCGCGGCCTCCTCCATCACGACCCACAGGGCCGGTGCGTTCGGGGAGTCCATCAACTTCTGGCGGCGCAGGCGCAGTTCGACGCGCTGCTCCAGGGCGTCGCCGGGCGCCTCGGGGAATCCGGCGCCGATGACCGAGCGCGCGTAGTCGGGGGTCTGCAACAGGCCGGTGACGTAGTGCGGTTCGTAGACGCGCAGCACGCTGGCGGAGGTCTCCAGGCTGACGTACGCGCGGAACCACTCCGGCAGCGCGTCGCGGAAGGTGTGCCACCAGCCCGGCTCGTTGGCCCGCCCGGTCAGCTCGGTGAACTCCCGCGTCTCGGCGGGCGACACGTCGTACAGCTCCAACAGCGCCCGTACATACGGGAGTTTGAAGCCGACCTGCCCGCTCTCCAGGCGGCGCACCGTGAGCTGGTTGACGTCCAGCACCCGGGCGGCGTCGGACAGACCGAGACCGCGCCCCTCCCGCAGCTCGCGGAGCCGCTTGCCCAGGACGATGCGCAGCACCGTGGGTGCGGTCTGGCCGCTCGGCAGCGCACCGCTCACGCGCTACCTCCTGAAGGGGTGTCAAGTATGTGCGGGAACACCACAGACGAGCGGAACCGATGTGAACTTCAGCCCGATGCCGTCGAGTTGAAAATATCAGGAGTTCACGTGTCCGTTGAAGGGCGGGATGGGCGCGATGTGCGGGGAGTTGGGGCGCATGCCCGCCGTGTCACCTGTGGGGACGGTACGGCGCCGCCACGCACGCGCACGCGCCCGCCCCCCGCGTGACCTTCCTGGCAACTGCGGTCCGCGGCCTCGTAGTTGTCGTCGTACCTAGGCCGCGTCCCCGTCCGCGTTCTCCGCCGCCTCCCGGTCCAGGAGGTCGAGCCAGCCGGTGGTGATGAGGTACTGGCCGAGGAGATAACCGGCCATGATCAGCAGCTCCTGCGAGGGCACCTTGCGTCCCGCCGCCTGAAGGCCGATCAGCAGGTCCGAGCCGACGAACGCCGCCGCGCCCGCGCCGACCCGTCCGCCGACACCGAGCGCCGCCGCGCCCATCAGCGTCAGGGCGAGGCTGTATCCGGCGACGGGCAGCCGCAGCCGGCGCTCCAGCGAGGGCGCGAGCACGGCGTTGGCGGCGGCCCATCCGGCGAGGCAGCCGGCCGCGATCTTCGGGCGGCGCCGCAGTCCGCGCAGCGCGCCGAGCCGCGTATAGCCCGCGGTGTA
>NZ_LJGW01000110.1:47049-54618 GCF_001751255.1 Streptomyces nanshensis
GGCGCCGGTGCGGGCGAGTCCGCGTCGGCCCGTCGGCGCAGCACGTACGAGGCGAGGGCGGGCATCAGCAGCGGCTTCGCCGCGCGACGCAGCCCCCGCGGACGGTCCCCCGCGACCGCTGCCAGATCCGCGGCGGCGAGGGCCCCGAAGGCGACGAGGGACCCGCGGCCGTTGCCGTCGGGCCGTACGGCGCGGGAGGCCGTACGTGCCGCCGCGGCACGGAGTCCGGACCCGGCGGAGCGTCCTGTGATCTTCATGCCGGGCAGTCTCGCCGGGCCCGCACAGCCGGTCAACAGGGCGGCCCGGGGCCGGAAGGGAGGCACCTGCGGGGCATTCGGTCGAAGCCGGCGAGTGGCGCGGACGGGCCGGACGGGGGCGTTCCTACGGTTCGTCGTGAGGGGCCGGACCGCCGGCCGCGCCCAGCGAACCCATGGATGGGAGCCGCCAGATGACCGCTGACGCCGCGCGCCCGGAGCGTGCCGCATGACGCCGCCGATCGTCGTCCACCCGCCCGCGGACGGAGGCGGGCGCCGCGTCACCGCGCACGCGGAGCAGCTCGGCGTCGCCTTCCGGGCGGAGGACGTGAGCGAGTTCCTGCGGCACGCGGGACTGAGCGAGGACGAGATCCAGCTCGACGACCCGAACCTGATCGAGTGGCGCGGCGGCGGCCCCGACGTATGGGACCGGCCGCAGCCGTGAGCGGTGCCGGGGCGGGCACGGCACCGGTCACGCACACGGCGCGCCCCGGCGGGAGACAGCAGCGTCGCGCGAGCCGCGGGAGCGGCCCGCCGCACCCGAGGAGGACGGAGGAGTCCATGCAGAAGATCACCACCCATCTCTGGTTCGACGGCCGGGCCGAGGAGGCCGTACGGCACTACACCTCGCTCTTCCCCGACTCCCGCGTCGTCGACGTACGGCGCAACGGCGAGACCGGGCCGGGCGAGCCGGGAGCGGTGACGGCCGTCTCGTTCGAGCTGGCCGGACAGCGCTTCATCGCCTTCGACGGCGGGCCCGGTCCCGCCTTCGGTGACGCCCTCACGCTCTATGTCGACTGCGCGGACCAGGCCGAGGTGGACATGTTCTGGGAGGGGCTCGGCGAGGGCGGCGAGGAGGGCCGCGGCGGACGGCTCACGGACCGGTTCGGGGTGACGTGGCAGATCGTTCCGCGTGCGGTGACGGAGCTGCTGGGCGACCCCGACCGGGACCGCGCGGCGCGGGTGACGAAGGCGATGGCGGGGATGCGGAAGCTGGACGTGGCCGCGCTGCAGAACGCCGCGCGGGACTGAGCGGACGCCGGGACCGCCGGCCCTGTTCGGCCTCGTACGAGATCGCACGGGCCGCACGAGGCCGAACAGGGCCGCGGGGCACGGGAGTTCGCGGCCGGGCGTCATGGCGGCGCGGCACACGTACGGGTCATGGGCGCGGTGCGGAGTGATCGGCTCCGTTCCGCGCCCTTACGCTGCCCGGGGCGCCGGAGCGGGCGGGCGCCGCGCACAGGGAGGGAGCGGGCGATGACGCCTGAGCAGTGGGCCGCGATCGGGCGGCTCGTGGAGTGGCTGGACTCCGCCAACGGGCAGGGCGAGCAGGAGACGGCGATGCGGCTGATGAAGCTCGCCGAGGAGTCCGGCGAGGTGATGGAGGCGTACATCGGGGCGCGCGGCCAGAACCCGCGCAAGGGCCGTACGCATACGCAGGCGGACGTGGCCGAGGAGCTGTGCGATGTGATCCTCACGGCCGCCGTCGCGCTGCATCGCTTCACGGACGAGCCCGCGCGTGTGCTCGACGAGCGGATCCGGACGGTGGCGCGGCGCTCCCTGCCGTCACCGTCGCCGTCGGAACAGGAACAGGCGCAGGAACAGGCGCAGGAACAGAAACCGGAACCGGAAGCGGAGCCCGGAGCAGGGGCGGAGCCGGCCGCGCCGGCGCGGTGACGGAGCACCGGACGCGTTGACGTATCGGGGCGGCCTGCCTACGTTGCGCCGGACGGCCCGTCCGGACCGTCCCGCACGTCCGATTCCGTCCGAGGGAGCACCACATGCGCGAGGCAGAGCGTGCCGCGGCGGCCGGCACGGGCTCGGTGACGGGCAGGGCGCTGCGCGTACTGGAGGTCTTCTCGCCGGAGGCCCCGGTGCTCACGCTCACCGAGATCTCCCGCCTCGCCGGGCTGCCGCTGACCACCGCGCACCGCCTGGTGAGCGAACTGGCCGGCTGGGGCGCCCTGGAGCGCGACCCCGCGGGCGGCTACCGCATCGGGCTGCGTCTGTGGGAGATCGCGGCGCTCGCACCGCGCGGGCTCGGCCTGCGCGAGGTGGCCCTTCCCCATCTGTCGGACCTCGCGCGCGCCACGGGTGAGAACGTCCAACTCGCGGTCCGCGAGGACCTGTCCGTGGTGTACGTGGAGCGGCTGGCCGGATGCGGCTCGGTGCCGGTGCTCACCCGCGTCGGAGGCCGCTTCGCGCTGACACCGACCGGAGTGGGGCGCGTCCTGCTGGCTCACGCGCCCGCGGACGTACAGGAGCGCGCGCTCGCGCAGCGGCCGGTCCGCTACACCGAGCGGACCGAGTGCGACCCCGTACGGCTGCGGCGGCTGCTCGCCGAGGTACGGCGCAGCGGTGTGGCGGTGTGCGAGCGGCAGGTGACGCCGGACAGCGTCTCGGTGGCCGCTCCCGTCCACGGCCCGGGCACGGGCGGCGCCAACGGCCCGTACGGCACGGGCAGTTCGGGCGCTGTGGGCAATGCCGGTGGCGTGGGCGCCGAGGTCGTCGCGGCCGTCTCCGTCGTCGCGCATGTGGAGACCGTCCCGGCGCACACCCTGGTGCCGCTGGTCCAGGCGGCGGCCTCCGGGATCTCGCGCGCCCTCGGCGCACCGCACGGCTCCGTCAACAGGCCCGCGCCCCGCCCCCGTTACGCGGACGCCGGCAGGTCGCGCAGCCGTACGGACAGGCAGGTCACACAGCCCTCCAGCTTCTCGAACTCGCCGATGTCCACCGGTACGGGCTCATAGCCCCGGTCCGCCAGCAGCTCCGCGGTGCGCGGCGCGCTCGCGGCCATCAGCAGCCGGTCCCCGCCGAGCAGGACGACGTGGGCGCCGGCCTCCTCCGGTACGGGAAGGAAGCGGGGGAAGTACGACGGGTCGGGCGCGAGCCGCGGCAGGCCGAGGACCGTGCCGTCGGGCAGCGCGGTGACGGCGGACTTCAGATGCAGCACCCCGGTGAGCGGTACGGGGACGACGCGGGCGCCCAACGGCTCGAAGGCGGCCCGCAGTTGGCGTACGCCCTCCTCGTTGGTGCGTCCGCCGAGACCCACATGCACGGTCCCGCCGCTCTTCAGGACGTCCCCGCCGTCGAGCGTGCCGGGAGCCTCGATGCGACGGACCGTGTACCCGAGGGCGCGTACCGCCTCCTCGACCGCCGGCGTCTCTGCGCGCCGGGAGGGCGCGGCGGAGCGGCAGACGAGCGCGGTGGCGCCGAGGACGACGACGGCGTCCTCCACGAACACGCTGTCGGGGCAGTCCTCTTGGGCCGGAACCTCGACCGGCTGCCAGCCGCCGTCCCGCAACACCCGTACGTACTCCGCCCATTGGCGTACGGCGAGGTCCCGGTCCACCGGCACCCGGTCGACATGGGTGACCAGGCCGTCGGCGAGACGTGCGGCGGGCGGCCGTACGAGGGCCTTGCGTTCCTGGGGCACGGGCTGACTCCGTCTCTCGTGATCGGGACATCGAGGCATGGGGACGGGCTCGACCGCCGTGCCCTCAGCCGGGGTTGATCGCGCCGAGCAGGGCACGCGCACACAGGTCGCGTACGTCCTCGCGCGGCGTACGCGGCGGCTCCTCCGCCAGCCACTCCAGGCACACGGTGACCATGAAGGAGAGCCAGGCGCGCACCGCGAGCCGCAGCATGGGCAGATCACCGGCCGCTCCGGCGGCCTCCGGATCGGCGGCGAGCGCGTCGAGGATCTGCCGTTCCTGCGCCTCCAGCCCCTGCCGGTAGACGCGGCGCACGGCGGGATCGCCCGCCGCCTCCGCCCGGTGGAAGGCGCGGAAACCCTGTGCGTGCTCCTCGACGTACTCCAGGAAACAGTCGAGCCCGCTGGCGAGTTGCTCGCGTACGGGCACGCCGGGGACGGCGGCCGTCAGCCGGAGCATCCGTCCGCTCTCGCGCTCGACGACGGCGGCGAAGAAGTCGTTCTTGGTCGGGAAGTAGTGGTAGAGCAGCCCGCGCGAGACGCCCGCGATCTCCGCCACCTGCTCGATCGACACGTCCTCGTGGGGGCTGCTCGCGAACAGCCGCGCCCCGACGGCCAGAAGCTCCTCGCGACGCTCCCCGGTGCTGAGCCGGCGGCGCGTGCGCTCCCCCTGCCTCTCGACCATGGCCGTCACTTTACTTGACGCCGCCCGGCGGTCTGCCCAGACTGGAATCCCTATTGAACCGCTGTACAACAAGCGGTCGCGGTGCGGGCAAGCACGGTGTACGACACGGGAGTTGAGACGGATGGCCCAGGCGCAGGCACAGCAGACGGGGAACGGCGCCCCGGGCAAGGGCTTCCGCAGCGCCCGGCTCGGCTGGCCCGAACTGGACCGCATTCCGCACCCGCCGCGCCGCGTACCGCTGCTCGGCGACGTGCTGGACGCCGACCCCCGCTCGCCCGTCCAGGACTCGATGCGCATCGGGCGGCAACTCGGGCCGATCTTCCGGCGCAAGGCGTTCGACAGGGAGATCGTCTTCGTCTGGGGCGCGGACCTCGCGGCCGAACTCGCCGACGAGTCGCGCTTCGCCAAGCACGTCGGCCTCGGCGTCGCCAACCTCCGTCCGCTCGCCGGGGACGGGCTGTTCACCGCGTACAACCACGAGCCCAACTGGCAGCTCGCGCACGACATCCTCGCCCCGGGCTTCAGCCGCGCCGCCATGGAGGGCTACCACCCGCTGATGCTGGACGTCGCGCGGCAGCTCACCGCGCACTGGGACGAGCGCAGCGGCGCGGGCCACGAGGTCGACGTGCCGGGCGACATGACGAAGCTGACGCTGGAGACCATCGCGCGCACCGGCTTCGGGCACGACTTCGGCTCCTTCGAGCGCTCCCGTCCGCACCCGTTCGTGACGGCCATGGTCGGGGCGCTCTCCTACGCGCAGCAGCGCAACGCCGCGCCTCCGCTGCTCGCCGCGCTCCAGCAGCGCGGCGCCGCGAAGCGCAACGCGGCGGACCGCGCCTATCTCAACGACACCGTCGACGAGGTCGTCGAGGCCCGCCGCAGCGGCGACGGCACCGGCGCACGCGGCGATCTGCTGGACCGCATGCTGGAGACGGCACACCCCGAGACCGGCGAACGCCTCTCCCCCGAGAACATCCGCCGCCAGGTCGTCACCTTCCTCGTCGCCGGGCACGAGACCACCTCCGGTGCGCTCTCCTTCGCGCTGCACTACCTCTCCCGCAACCCGGACGTGCTCGCGCGGGCGCAGGCGGAGGTCGAGCAGGTGTGGGGAGAGACGGAGGAGCCGGCGTACGAGCAGGTGGCGCGGCTGCGGTACGTACGCCGCGTCCTCGACGAGTCGCTGCGGCTGTGGCCCACGGCGCCCGCCTTCTCCCGGGAGGCGCTGCACGACACGACGCTCGGCGGCGTCCATCCGATGCGTACGGGCGCCTGGGCCCTCGTCCTGATCATGCTGCTGCACCGGGACCCGGCGGCCTGGGGCCAGGACGCGGAGCGCTTCGACCCGGACCGCTTCGAGCCGAAGGCGGTACGGGCGAGGCCGCCGCACGTCTTCAAGCCGTTCGGCACGGGCGCACGGGCGTGCATCGGGCGGCAGTTCGCGCTGCACGAGGCGACGCTCGTCCTGGGGCTGCTGGTGCGCCGCTACGACATCACGGCCGACCCGGACTACGAGTTGAGCGTCACCGAGCGGCTGACCCTCATGCCGCGGAACCTCCGGCTGCGGCTGACGCGGCGGACTCCGGCGCGGACGGCACAGCCGGCCGCACGGGACTGACGCGTACGGTCCGCAGCGCAGGACGTGTTGCGGCGCACCGCCGCGGGAGCGTCAACTGCCCTGCGGCGCGGGCGAGTCGGCGGCCAGCGGCGTGTCCCAGTCGAGCTGCCGCGCCAACTCCTGCTCCTCGGCGGCGGAGTCGGAACGGGCGTGGGGTCCGCCGCCGCGCCCGCGCCACTTGGCGCGGTAGTTCTTCAGCGTCCGCTCCAGGCGTCCGGGAGCCCGACGGGGCGTGAGCCGGGCGCTGTTGACGATGTTGCGCTCGACGCGCGGCCGGCGCAGCTCCTCGTACTGCTCCAGCGCGGAGGCCGTATCGGGCGCGTCCCGCAGCGACTTGGCCAGCACCACCGCGTCCTCCAGCGCCATCGAGGCGCCCTGTCCGGTCGCCGGTGAGGCGGCGTGCGCGGCGTCGCCGACGAGCAGCATCCGGGGCGTGCGCCACCGGCCGACGCTGGCGAGGTCGCTGGCGTTGGTCACCATCAGCCGGCCGTCCGTGGCCTCCACGATGTCCGCGGCGGGCGTCGCGTCGGGGCGCAGCAGCGGCAGCAGACGCTCACGCCACTGCGCGGGCGTGGTGCCGGCGATCTCGTCCTCGCTCAACTCGTCGGCGGAGACGCGTGCGAACCAGTACGTCTCGCCCCCCGGGGAGACCGTGTAGCCCATGGCGGAGGAGCTGCCGCGCAGCATCTCGATGCGTCCCGGCTCGTGCGGCGGAGCCGCCTCGGTGCTGTAGCCGTAGAAGACACGCTGGCCCGCGTAGCGCGGCGCGGCGGCCTCGGGGTCGGTCAACGGCCGTACGACGGAGTGGATTCCGTCCGCCCCGAGCAGCAGATCGCCGCGTGCGGTGGTCCCGTCCGCGAACTCCGCGGTGACTCCGTCCGCGTCCTCGACGGCCGTCACGAATCGCTCGCCCTGCCGGATCTCGATGCCGCGGCTTACGGCCACCTCCCGCAGCGCGGCGCAGAGTTCGGCCCGGCGCAGACAGCGGAACCGGCGCAGCGGGTCGCCGGTCTCGCCCAGCGGGACGGTGGAGACCACGGCGCCGGTGTCCCCGGTGAGGCGCATCGCCGTCAGCTCGAACCCGCGGCGTGCGACGGCCTCCGCCGCGCCGAACTGCGCCAGCGCGAGCATGCCGTTGCTCGCGAGGGTCAGGAAGGCCCCGATGTCGGCGCCGCTGTCCGGATGGGCCTCATGCACGGTGACGCCGAAGCCCGCCTTGTCCAGGGCGAGCGCCGCGGCGGTTCCGGCGATGCCGCCACCGATGATCAGGATCCGCATCTCGAAGCCCTCGTTCGCTGGTCGGTGCGCCGGTCGTCACGGCCCGTCGACGAGTCGCCGCACAGGCCGGACCGTCCGGCACGGCAGCGCACCGCACCGGGCCCGCCCGCCGTCGCCGAGCCGCCCGGGTGAACGGTACCCGCTGCCCGCCTCCGGCACCCGCGGGCCCACGACCTCGGGCCGGCGGTGCGTACGGGATGCGCTGCGGGCGCCCGCTCCGTAACGGGACGGCAGGGAACGGAGCGGGACGGAACGGCACGCGGTGCACGGACGTCGAAGCGGAACGACGCGCGGCGGGCGGGAC
>NZ_LJGW01000110.1:54655-65345 GCF_001751255.1 Streptomyces nanshensis
CGCCCACAAGTCCGTACGTACACGCACGAGTTCAGATTCGGGAGAGATCGGCCCCGGGCTCAGCGGCCCCAACTGACCTGCGCCGCACCGGAGATGGCACGCCGCCCCCGGCACCGCTTCGCAGGCCGCAGCGAAGCGGGCCGGGGGCGGCGCCCTTCACGGGCCGGATGGCGCTTGGACGGCATCGCGCTCCCCCGCAGTACGACGCCGTACCCCCCAAGCCCGGCCCTGCCCCGGCAGGTTCAGGGACCGAACACCGGGAACCCGGTGTTCAGCATCACGTTGACACTATGTCGTTGTGGGCTTCAACCCGCAAGCATCGTTCTGATAATTTCAAAGCAAGTCGCAAGGAAACCGCTTGTGTTGACGCTCACACAGCTCCCAACGTGGTCCGCCCCGCACGTCGGGCCGGGCATGCCGCCGGTCTGGAAGCGCTCACTCGCGTTCGGCAGGCGACCGCACCACTGCGTACGTGCCCTCGACCGCGCACGTACCGCTCGACCCGCGTAAGGAGTTCGGAAGATGAACCCTGATGCTGTAACCGGCCCCGACACCGGCCGCCTCCGCAACGGCATGCCCGCCCGCGAACTGGGCACCGAGGGCTGGCACAAGCCCTGGAGCGGGCAGAACGGGGGCGCCTGCGTAGAGGCGAAGAAGCTGCCCGACGGCCGGGTGGCCCTGCGCCAGTCCACCGACCCCGAGGGCCCCGTACTGCTCTACACCCCGGAGGAGATCACCGCGTTCATCGAAGGCGCCAAGGCGGGCGAGGCCGACTTCCTCACCGCCTGAGCCGGTCACGGGAGCCGACCGTCCCGTACGGCGGGGCAGGCCGGACGCGCGGACGCGGACACGCCGCGTGGTCCGGCTTGCCCTGGAGCGCACTCGAATTCGTAGCGTGCGATCCATGACCACTCAGACACCTCAGCACAGCATCGGATCCGGCTTCGGCGCACGCACGACCGCGGCCGAAGTCCTGCGCGGCATCGACCTGTCGGGCAAGCTCGCGCTCGTCACGGGCGGCTACTCGGGCCTCGGACTGGAGACGACGCGCGCCCTGGCCGGGGCGGGCGCCCATGTCGTGGTGCCCGCGCGGCGCCCCGAGACGGCGCGTGAGGCGCTGGCCGGGATCGACGGCACCGAGGTCGGCACCCTCGACCTGGGCGACCTCGACAGCGTCGCGTCGTTCGCCGACGGCTTCCTCGCGACCGGACGCGGCATCGACTTCCTGATCGACAGCGCCGGCATCATGGCCTGCCCGGAGACCCGCGTCGGACCGGGCTGGGAGGCGCAGTTCGCCACCAACCACCTGGGCCACTACGCGCTGGCCAACCGGCTGTGGCCCGCCCTCGTACGGGACGGCGGCGCGCGCGTCGTGTCCGTCTCCTCCGCGGGCCACCACAACTCGCCCGTCCGCTGGGACGACATCCACTTCGAGCACGGCTACGACAAGTGGCAGGCGTACGGGCAGGCCAAGACCGCGAACGCCCTGTTCGCCGTCGAACTCGACGCGCGGGGCCGGGAGTCGGGCGTGCGGGCGTTCTCGCTGCACCCCGGCGGCATCCTCACACCGCTCCAACGGCACCTGGCGACCGAGGAGATGGTCGACCGCGGGTGGATCGACGAGGACGGCACCCCGCTGAACCCGTCCTTCAAGACCCCCGAGCAGGGCGCCGCCACCCAGGTCTGGGCGGCGACCTCGCCCCAGCTCGCGGGCATGGGCGGCGTCTACTGCGAGGACTGCGACATCGCCGCGGTCACGGACGGCGAGCGCCCCGCGGACGGCCCGGCCGGCGTACGGACGTACGCGACGGACCCGGAGCAGGCGGCGCGGCTGTGGGCACTGTCCGCTCGGCTGACGGGCGTCGACGCGTTCGCGCCGGAGAGCGCGGCCTGACTGGCGCCTCTGACGGACGGCGAGGCGGCCCGTGGAGAACGTCCCCGGGCCTCCTCGCCGCGGGGGGCGAGGCGCAGCGCGCACGCCCCGGCGCCCCCGGACGGCCCAGCCGCCCCTCTCCCCTTCGGCTGACCCGCCACGGGCCGCTCCCCGCGGGACCCGGACCCCGCACCGCACCCGAACCCCCTCGGTCCAACCTGCCGCACCGTCAGGTGACGCCCCGCCAACCTGCGCTTTCAGTGGGCCAACCACAGGAGGCGGAGCCCGGTTCGCTCTGCTACAGGTGATTCGTGGTCCGCGTTTCTTTCAGAACTCCCCGAAAGTCACAACGTGTTGCGCCCATGGGGTTGTCGCGTCCATGGCGTGCTGCTTTTACTTGCCAGGCGCGGAATCCGATTTCAGCCCGTGCGGGACGGGACCGCATCGTCCCGTTCCGTACGGGTCCCCCCACGCATCGGTGACCGAACTCCGAGCGCGGGAGTCACCGTTCCTTCCCACTCCCGAAGGAGACCGAGATGGCTGCACAGCCAGGCTTCGACCGCCGTGCACTGATCCGGGGCGGCATGGCTGCCACGGCCGCCGGTGCGATCGGTCTGAGCGCCGCCGGCACCGCGCACGCCGCAGGGCCGACGTCCCGTCCGCTCAGGGCGTCGCGCGCCACGGCGGCGGAACCCCGCATCTACACCACCGAGGAGTGGGGAGCCCGTCCCGCCTCCGGTGAGATCGTCATCGAGAACCACAAGCCGACGTACATCGTCGTGCACCACACCGCGGAGCCGGGCAACAGCGAGGACTACACGCTGGAGCACGCGAAGCAGATCTGCCGCGACATCCAGGACCACCACATGGACGGCAACGGCTGGTCCGACACGGGCCAGCAGTTCACCAACAGCCGGGGCGGCTTCCGGCTGGAGGGCCGCCACAAGAGCCTCGAGGTCGTACGCGGCGGCACCCAGCACGTACAGGGCGCCAACGTCGGGGACCACAACAGCGAGGTCATCGGCATCGAGAACGAGGGCCTGTACACCGACGTCGACGTACCGGCGGCGCTGTGGGACTCCCTCGTCCAGCTCGTCGCCTGGATCGCGACCCAGTACGGCACCGACCTCGCCAACATCAAGGGCCACCGCGACTTCAACTCCACCGAGTGCCCCGGCGAGATCCTCTACGGCCGCCTCCAGGAGCTGCGCGACGCCGTCGGCAACGCCCTCGGCCTCTCCGCCCCCACCGGCGACGACGTCCTGGCCTGGCCGCTGCTCAAGCCCGGCGCCGTCGGCGCCCGGGTGCGCGCCGCCCAGCACCTGCTGCGCGGCAAGGGCTTCGAGGTGCCGGTGAACGGCGTCTTCGGTACGGACACCAAGCGCGCCGTGGCCGAACTGGCCGACCGGCACGGGATCAAGCACCACACGTGCTCGGCCTCGTTCCACCGCACGACGGACGAGACCGGCTACCTCGGCTCGGACATCTGGCCCCTGCTCACGCCGTCGTCGCGTACGGCGGGCGACGGGGAGACCGCCGACGCCGTCGGCACGCTGCTGCGCAGCCGCCCCAGCGGCGGCACCCGCGCGGCGTCCGGCGACAAGCTCACACAGACCGACTGGAAACGGCTGCTGTCCTGACGCGGCAGCCCTGAGCGAGGGATGCGGCCGGGACGCGCTCCCCGGCCGCATCCCTCGCCTCATTACGGACGTCCGCCGCCGGCCCTCTGCGAGGGTGGGCCCGTGCCGCACTCACCACGCGCCCGCGAACCGGAGCCCGTCACACCGGACCCGCCCGGCCGGCTGAGCTCCTGGCCGCCGCCGCTGCTCACCCAGTCCTGGCTCGACCTGGCCTTCGTGCACTGGGCCGCCGACCCCGCCGACGTGGCACCGCTGCTGCCGCCGGGCACCGTTCCCGACGTGCTGCACGGCACGACGTACGTCGGTCTCGTCGCCTTCCGCATGCACCGCGTGGGCTGGTTCGGGCTGCCGGGCGTCCCGTACCTCGGCAGCTTCCCCGAGACGAACGTGCGGCTGTACTCGGTGGACGGGCACGGGCGGCGCGGCGTGGTCTTCCGTTCGCTCGACGCCTCCCGGCTGATACCCGTGGCCGTCGCGCTCGCCGGCTTCCGCATGCCCTACCGCTGGGCCCGTATGTCGGTGCGCCGGGAGGGCGCCGTCGTCACCTACACCAGCCGGCGGCGGTGGCCGGGGCCGCGGGGCGCGCGCTGCCGGATGGCCGTACGGACGGGCGCGGCGATCGAGGAGCCCACCGGGCTCGAACACTTTCTGACCGCGCGCTGGGGCATGCACAACGCGTTCCTGGGCCGGGCGGTGTATCTGCCCAACGCCCATCCGCGCTGGCCGCTGCACCGAGCCGAACTGCTCGCGTGCGACGAGGACTTGGTGACCTCGGCGGGGCTTCCGGCGCCGGAGGGGGAGCCGGTGAGCGTGCTGTACTCGCCGGGTGTGCCCGTACGGTTCACGCGCCCCGCACGCCCGGCCGGGGTGCCGACCCCCTGACGGCGGCCCGTCGGCGCCTGTGCCGACTGCCGCCGCCGGTACGGGGGTTCACGGCGCGGACTCCGTCTCCGGGGCGGCGGCCGCGTACCCGGCCGGGATCAACTCGTCCTCCAGCGGCCCCTCTTCACGCCGCGCCCTGGACCGTACGTAGTAGATGCCGCCGGCCGTCAGCAGCCCGAAGACCCAGGCGAACGGCGCGACTCCGGAGAAGGCGGGGGCCAGCGCCAGCACCGCGGAGACGGCCGCCGAGGGGACGAAGGCGATCAGCGCGTCCGGGTTGACGCCCCGGCGGAAGTGGTAGGCGCCGCTCTCCTCGGCGGTGAACAGGGCCTCCACGTCGATCCGTCCACGGCGGATCAGGTAGTAGTCGACGAGGAGCACGGCCACCATCGGCCCGAGGAAGGCGCCCAGACCGCCCAGGAAGTACTGGATGATCACGGGCGTCGAGTAGAGCTTCCACGGCAGCACGACGATCGCGAGCAGCGCGGTGACCATGCCGCCCCGCTTGAAGTCCAGGTACTTCGGCAGCAGGTTGGCGAAGTCGTAGGCGGGCGAGACGAAGTTGGCGACGACGTTGATGCCGATCGTCGCGATCATGAAGGAGATCGCGCCGATCACCGTCACCCAGGGGTTGTCGATGCGGTGGATGACCTCCACCGGGTCGGAGATGGCCTCGCCGAAGACGGAGACGGTGCCGGCCGTCATCAGCACGGCCGCCACCGCGAAGGCGGTGAAGTTGACCGGCAGGCCCCACAGATTGCCCCTGCGGTAGGCCCGGTGGTCGGGCGTGAAGCGGGCGAAGTCCGCGTAGTTGAGGACGAGGGTGAGGAAGGTGGTGACGGTCAGCGAGACCGCGATGGCGCTCTCGTGGAACTGCTCGCCGGTGCTCAGCCCCGTCACCGACTTCGTCAGCGAGATGTCGCCGCCCGCCTCCACCAGCAGCCACGCGGCGAGCACCAGCATCACGATCCACACCACCGGCCCGGTGGCGATGTCCTGGACCTTGCGGATGAACTCCATGCCCCGCGTGAGCAGTACGGCCTGCGCTCCCCACATCACCAGGAACGAGATCCAGCCCAGCCGCGTCTGCCCGAGGAAGCCGCCGGTGTCCAGGCTCTCCAGACCGGGCGATATCTGGAGGGCGAGCAGCACCAGCGCCTTGGACGCCAGCCAGGTCTGGATGCCGTACCAGGCGACGGCCATGATCGCCCGCAGCATGGCGGGGATGTTGGCCCCGTACACTCCCCAACTCGCCCGCGCGAGCACGGGGAAGGGCACGCCCGTGCGGTGACCGGCGTGGCCCATGCGGTTCATCAGCCACTGGAGGATGCAGACGCCCGCCAGCAGGGAGAGGAAGACCTCCCAGGGCGGCAGTCCCAGCACGAACAGGCTTGCCGCGAACGCGTAGTTGCTGATCGCGTGGGTGTCGGACATCCACAGCGCGAAGATGGAGTAGGCGCCCCACTTGCGTTCGGCGGCGGGGGCGAGGTCGCTGTTGCACAGCCGGGGGTCCGGTACGTAGCGGGGCGCTCCGCCCGGCGTCCCGGTCGCTGTTCCGGTCCCGGTCCCGGTCCCGGTTCCGGTTCCGGCGGGCGCGGCGGGCGCGGAGGGCGCGGAGGGCGCGGAGGGCGAGTCGGTCGGTGCGGAGGAGGGGGGAGGCGTGGGTCCGGTGGACCCCGTGGGGGACGTCGTCACGTGTGCATGCCTTCCGTCGAGCTGGCACTCCGGTGGACGGAAAGAGGTTTCCGGCCGTCCGGTTCCGGCGGAACCCTACGGTCCTGCATGCGTGTTGCGACATCGTTAAGACGGCGGCGAATCACCGGAATCACCGGCACCGTCCGCCGCCCCCGGAAACCCGGTGAGCGACTCCCGCCGCCAACTCGGTGCCGACCGCCGCGAGTTCAGCCGTTCGGCCGCAGATGCCGGCTCAACGGCCACGCCGTGACGGTCTTCGGCCGCGGCGGCGCGAAGCTGCGCCCCTTGCCCGTGGTCAGCCCGAGGCCCACGACCGCCTCGGCGAACGCCACCGCCGCCGCGACACCGTCCACCACGGGCACCCCCAACTCGGCCTCCACGCGCTCCCGCAGCCCGGCCATTCCGCCGCAGCCGAGGCAGACGACCTCCGCGCGGTCCTCGTCGACGGCCGCGCGTGCCTGGGTGAGGATCGCCTCCACGGTGCGGTCCGCGTCCTCCTCCAGCTCCAGCACGCCGAGGCCGGTGCCCCGTACGGACGCGCAGCGCTGGAGGAGTCCCGCCGTCAGCAGCCGGTCGCGGATCTGCGGCACGGCACGGTCGAGCGTCGTGACGACCGCGTAGGAGTGGCCGAGCATCATCGCCATCTGCGCGGCGGACTCGGCGATGTCGAAGACGGGTACGTCGAGGAGTTCCTGCGCCGCCTCCCTGCCGGGTTCGCCGAAACCCGCCATGACCAGCGCGTCGTAGGGCTCCTCCAGGGTGGCGAGCCGGTCGAGCACCGCGACGGCGCTCAGCGCCCCCTCGAAGTGCCCCTCGATCGACTCCGGTCCCCACAGGGGCTCCGTCGCGAGGATCTCCGTACCGGCTCGTGCGCTCTCCTCCGCGAGCGCCCTGATCGAAGCGGTCATGGAGGCGGTGGTGTTGGGGTTGAGAACGAGGATGCGCACGGCCGCTCCAGACGTCGGTGACCTGGGGAGTGACGGGCAGAGACTACCGGCGGCCCCGACGGCGGCTGCCGGGAGGCGCCGGTACGGGCACGGGCTTACGGTCGGGGCATGCACACCGGCGAACCCCGCTACGACATCCTCCTCCAGCCGCAGACGGCCGACTACGAGGGCCATCCGGACCACGGACCGGTGCTCCGGGCGCTCACCGTGCGGGCCACGGGCGCGCAGGGGGAGAGCGGCTATCCGCGCTATGCGGGCGAGGGCGTGGAGGCGGACATCGATCCGCGTACCCGCACGGTCGAGGCGATCACCCTGGACGGCGAGGAACTCCCGTACGGCTGGGTGGCGTTGGTCGCCGACGAGGACGGCGCGGCCACCGCCTGACGGTCCCGGGTCTGCGAACTCCCCCTGACCCAGGCCCTGTTGAACACCCTGTCGAACCCTGCGGTGCCGCCGCCGTGCCGGACTCCGCACGGCCGCCTGGTTCCCTCCCGTACTCAGGGAGCCCGTACGCCCGCGAGCGTCAGCTCCGTGATCCGCCGCGCAGCGTCCGCGCGGAACAGGTCGCGGCCGAGGGCGACGCGGCGCTCGCGCACCGGGCCCGGATCGGTCACCCGTCCCAGGATGAGAGCCAACTCCCGCCGGTCGCGGGCGAGTTCGCTCACTCCCGCGTCCGTCATCGCCCGCAGTCCCGCAGCGCCGTGCCCGGGAAGTGGCCGGTACCCGACCACGGGGAGACCGGCGGCGAGCGCCTGCGCGGCGGTCTGCCCGGCGGCGTTGTCGACGAGGGCGTGTGCCGCCGCCATGAGGTGCTCGACGTCCTCGGTCCAGCCCAGGGCGACCACGCCGGGCAGCCCGGACGCCCGGCGCCGCAGCCGCTCGTCCCGTCCGCAGAGCAGTACGGGACAGAAGCCCCGGGCCGCCAACTCCCGTGCGGTGCCCGGCAGTCCGGAACCGACGCCCCACGCTCCGGCGGAGAGCAGCACCACCGGGCGCCCCGGGGCGAGCCGTTCGAACTCCGCCCGCCAGCGCCCGGGATGTCCGCCGCCCTCCGCCGCCTCGGCGAAGCGCGCGGGGACGACAGGACCCGTCGCCTCGGCCGTGCCGCCCGTCGCTGCCTCCGCCGTACGGGCCGCCTCCTCGGTGAGGCACAGATACACGTCGTTGCCCTGGTGCAGCCAGCCGCGGTGCACCGCGAAGTCGACGACCGTGACCACGCTCGGCACCCGCAGCGTCCCGCGCTCCCGCAGCCGTCCCGTCA
Source organism: Streptomyces nanshensis (assembly GCF_001751255.1). GTDB lineage: Bacteria > Actinomycetota > Actinomycetes > Streptomycetales > Streptomycetaceae > Streptomyces > Streptomyces nanshensis_A. The sequence continues at coordinate 62,954 of NZ_LJGW01000110.1, forward strand.
CCTGCGCGGAGAGATGGAAGGTGGAGACCACGGCGTCCGGCTGCCACCGGTCGACCAGAGCCGTCAGCGGGCGCTCCGCGAGCGCCGCCAGCGGCGCGCTGCCGGGTCTGGGCACCGCCACACCACCGGTCAACTCCGCGCCGCCTGCCCCCCGTTGACCGTCCGGCGCCCGCTCCGGCCCCGGCGCGAGAAACGCCGCGTAGACCCATCCGTACAAGCCGGGAACCCGCCGTACGACTCCCCGGTAGCCGGCCCGCAGCGCCGCCCCCACCCCCGACGGGAGCAGCGCGAGAACATCCTCGGTGCGCACCGTGTGACCCCGGGATCGCAGCCGTTCGGCCAGCTCCCCGGCGACCGCGTCGTGTCCCGCCCCCATGCTGGCGCTCAGCAGCAGAAACCGTTGCCGCACAGTGCTCCCGGAGATCCGAGGTGATCGGCGCCGCGCACACCGCCCGGCGCCCGTACGAAAGAGGCGGGGTGCCGCGTTACGGCCACCGCGAACCGGACCCGAACGAGTGATGCGTACTGCTGGGCGTACGCCCCCCCACAGGCGGCGTCGGCCGATAGCCAGCATTCTGGGAGTCCTGCTCCTGATCACCCGGAGGGTGTCATGTTCGAGGGTTCTGGGCGGCTCGCGGCGCGCGGCACACAGCGGCCGGTGGCGCTCATCACCGGTGCCTCGTCCGGCATCGGCACGGCCGTCGCCGAGCAGCTCGCCGCGGAGGGGAGCTGGCGTCTGCTGCTGAACGGACGTGACGAGGAGCGGCTCGGCGACGTCGCGGTCCGCACGCGGGGCACCGCTCTGCCCGCGGACGTCACCGATCCGCAGGCCCGCGCCCGCCTCGCGCGCGAGGCGCAGGCGCACGGCGGCCGGGTCGACGCCCTGGTCGCCGGTGCCGGGATCGGCTGGGCCGGCCCGTTCTCCGCGCAGTCCGCCGAGTCCATCGACCGGCTCCTCGCGGTCAACCTCTCGGCCGTCGTGCACCTCGTACGGCTGCTGCTGCCCGGGATGATCGCGCGGCGCCGGGGGCGCATCGTGCTGATCGGCTCCATGGCCGGCAGCGTCGGCGTACGTGGCGAGGCGGTGTACGCGGCGACGAAGGGCGGTCTGATGGCCTTCGCCGACAGCCTGCGCTACGAGCTGTCCTCGACCGGCGTACGGGTCTCGATCGTGCTGCCGGGCGCCGTGGACACCCCCTTCTTCGGGCGGCGCGGCGCCCCCTACCACCGCTCACGGCCCAGGCCGGTGCCCGCCTCGCAGGTCGCGGTCGCCGTGCGCCGGGCGCTGGTGCACGGACGGCCGGACGCGTACGTGCCCGGCTGGCTCGGCGTACCGGCCCGGCTGCACGGCGCCGCCCCGGGCGTCTTCCGCTCCCTCGCACAGCGCTTCGGCTGACGGGAGTCGACGCGACGTGTTGCTTGTGCTGAGCGTCTTCCTCGCGCTGCTGGCGGCCCTGGCCAACGCCGCGGCCTCCGTCCTCCAGCGGCGCGCGGCGGCCACGGAACGTGTGGCCCCCAGCGGCAGACGCTTCTCGTGGCTGACCCATCTTCTGCACCGGCCGGTGTGGATGTGGGGCTCGGCGATGCTCGTCTTCTCCGGGATCTTCCAGGCCGGTGCGCTGGCCACGGGTCCGCTCGCGGTGGTGCAGCCGGTCATGGCGACGGAGCTGCTCTTCACGCTGGTCGTCGGCAGCGTCCTCTTCCACCGGCGTCCCGACACCCGCGCGTGGTGGGCGTTCCTCGCGATGGTGCTGGGGCTGGCCGTCTTCCTCGCCCTCATCCATCCCTCGACGGGCACGACGCGGGTGCCGGTACACCGCTGGGTGGCTACGGGCGCGGTGCTGCTCGTGCTGATGGTGCTGCTCATCGTGCTCGCGATGCGGCTGCCGTCCTCGCCGCGCGCGACGGTGCTCGGCGCCGCCACGGCCTTCGGCTTCTCCGCGACGGCGGCCCTGATGAAGGACGCGGTCGCCCGCCTCTCCGACGGCCTGGTGGCGCTGCTGACCGCGTGGCAGACGTACGCCGTGGGCGTCGTCGGGCTCTGCAGCTTCCTGCTGCTTCAAATGGCGCTGCGCGCGGGCACGCTGGTGGCCTCCCAGCCGGCGCTGACCCTCGGCGACTCCCTGATGAGCCTCGTACTGGGTGCGGTCCTCTTCGACGAGCATCTGCGGCTGGGCCTGCTCGTCATCCCGGAGCTGGGCGCGCTGGCCCTGGTCGGCGCGGGCAGCTTCCAGCTCGCGCGGACGCCGGAGGTCTCGGGCGACGACCACGGGGACGTGTGGTGAGCGCGGGCGCCGCACGCCGTACGGGCGGGACGGCGCGAGCGGTACGGGCCGCGCGGGACGGTGCGGGGTGGGCCGAGGGTGCGCGGTGGGCGGACGGTGCACGGTGG
>NZ_LJGW01000085.1:0-140 GCF_001751255.1 Streptomyces nanshensis
CCGCTGCCGCGGGCCTCTCCTCGGGGGTCGTGGTACCGGCCGGTGCCGCTGCCGCGTCGGGCAGCGCCGGGGGAGGCGGCGGCGGTGCGATCGCGTCCCGCTGCGGCCCGGAGGGCATGACGGCATCGGGTGCGGCGGGC
>NZ_LJGW01000085.1:146-8484 GCF_001751255.1 Streptomyces nanshensis
CGGGCGTTCCGCCCTCGGGCGGCTCCGCGGGGGAGGTGGCGCCGGGGTAGACGGACGGGATGTAGAGCGTGAAGCGCGAGCCCACACCCTCGGTGCTCTCGACGTCGATCCGCCCGCCGAGCAGTCCCGCGATCTCCCGGCTGATGGACAGGCCCAGCCCGGTGCCGCCGTAGCGGCGGCTGGTGGTGCCGTCGGACTGCTGGAACGCCTCGAAGATCACGGCGAGTTTGTCCTGCGGGATGCCGCTGCCGGTGTCCTTCACGGAGAAGGCCAGCACGGACTCCGCGCTGCGCAGCGTCGCCTCGTCGAACTGCTCGTTCGCGGCCCGCTCCACGCGCAGTTCGACGCCGCCGGTCGAGGTGAACTTCACCGCGTTGGACAGCAGGTTGCGCAGCACCTGCTGGATGCGCTGCTCGTCGGAGTACAGCTCGCGCGGCACGTTCTCGCCGACCCCGATCTCGAAGGCCAGCCCGCGGTCTATGGTCATCGGCCGGAACGTCGCGTGCACGTAGTCCAGCAGCTTCGTCAGCGGCAGCCGCCGCGGCCGTACGTCCATCCGCCCCGCCTCGACCTTCGACAGATCGAGGATGTCGTTGATGAGCTGCAGCAGATCCGAGCCGGAACGGTAGATCGTGGTCGCGAAGTCGACCTCCTGCTCGGACAGCCGCCCGTCGGGGTTGTCGGCCAGCAGCCGCGCGAGGATCAGCAGCGAGTTCAGCGGCGTCCGCAGCTCGTGCGACATGTTCGCCAGGAACTCCGACTTGTACTGCGAGGACGTGGCGAGCAGCGCCGCCTTCTCCTCCAACTCGGCGTTGGTGCGCTGGAGTTCGTCCGAGCGCTGGCGCAGCTCCTTCGTCAGCCGCTGGGACTCCGAAAGCAGCACCTCCGTACGGGCGTTGGCGAGGATGGTGTTGATCGAGACGCCGATGGTGTGCACGAACTGGTCGATGAACGTCAGATAGACCTCGTTGAACTTGCTGAACGAGGCGACCTCCAGCACACCCAGCGTCCGGTCCTCGAAGAGGATCGGCAGGATGAGGATGTTCGCGGCGGGCGCGGAGCCGAGCCCCGACTCGACCCGTACGTAGTCGGGCGGCGCGTCCTCGATGAGGATGCGCTTCTTCTCCGCGACGGCCTGGGCGATCAGCCCGCGCAGCGGCGAGTCCGGTGCGCCGGGATCCTCGCGCCCGCTGGTGCCGTACCCGGAGATGAACTCCAGCTCGTCGCCCGGCTTTCCGCCGGATCCGACCAGGAAGAACGCCCCTGCCTGCGCGTTCACCAGCGGCGTCAGCTCCCGCAGGATCAGGTCGGCGACCTCCCCCAGATCGCGCTGGCCCTGCATCAGGCCCGCGATACGGGTCAGGTTGGACTCCAGCCAGTCCTTGGTACGGGTGGTCTCGCGCAGGTTGGCCACCATCACGTTGATGTTGTCCTTGAGTTCGGCGACCTCGCCGCGCGCGTCCACCGCGATGGAACGGGACATGTCGCCCTGGGTGACGGCGCTGGCGACCTCCGCGATCGCCCGTACCTGCGTGGTGAGGTTCCCCGCCAGCTCGTTGACGCTGGTCGTCAGGCCCTTCCAGGTGCCGTAGACGCCCTCGACGCGGGCCTGTCCGCCGAGCTGTCCCTCGCTGCCGACCTCGCGGGCGACGCGGGTGACCTCGGAGGAGAAGGACGAGAGCGTGTCGACCATGGTGTTGAGGGTGGTCTTCAGCTCCAGGAACTCCCCGCGTGCGTCGACGTCGATCTTCTTGGAGAGGTCGCCGTTGGCGACGGCCGTGGCGACCTGTGCGATGTTGCGGACCTGTGAAGTGAGGTTCGTCGTCATGAAGTTGACGTTGTCGGTGAGGTCCTTCCAGACGCCCGAGACACCGTGCACCTGGGCCCGTCCGCCGAGGTTGCCCTCGGTGCCGACCTCGCGCGAGACGCGGGTGACCTCGTCCGAGAACGCGCGGAGCTGGTGGACCATCGTGTTGACGGTGTCCTTCAACTCCAGGATCTCGCCGCGTGCGTCGACGTCGATCTTCTTGGAGAGGTCGCCGTTGGCGACGGCCGTGGTCACCTGGGCGATGCTGCGCACCTGCGAAGTCAGGTTCAGCGCCATGGAGTTGACGCTCTCGGTGAGGTCCTTCCACACCCCGGAGACGCCCCGCACCTGCGCCTGCTTGCCGAGGTTGCCCTCGGTGCCGACTTCGCGGGCCACACGTGTGACCTCGTCGGCGAACGCGGAGAGCTGGTCGACCATCGTGTTGAGGGTCGTCTTGAGCTGGAGGATCTCGCCCTTGGCGTCGACGGTGATCTTCTGGCTGAGGTCGCCCTCGGCCACCGCGGTGGCGACCTGGGCGATGCTGCGTACCTGTGAAGTCAGGTTGGACGCCATGGTGTTGACGTTGTCGGTCAGATCCCGCCACACGCCGGAGACGTCCCGTACCTCGGCCTGCCCGCCGAGGTTGCCCTCGGTGCCGACTTCGCGGGCGACGCGGGTGACCTCGTCGGCGAACGCGGAGAGCTGGTCGACCGTGGAGTTCACGGTCCCCATGAGCTGGAGGATCTCGCCCTTGGCGTCCACGGTGATCTTCTTGCTGAGATCGCCCTGCGCGACGGCGGCCGAGACCTGTGCGATGTTGCGTACCTGTGAAGTGAGGTTGGACGCCATGGTGTTGACGTCGTCGGTCAGATCCCGCCAGGCGCCCGTCAGGCCCCGTACCTCGGCCTGGCCGCCGAGACTGCCCTCGGTGCCGACCTCGCGGGCCACACGTGTGACCTCGTCGGCGAAGACGGAGAGCTGGTCGACCATCGTGTTCACGGTGAGCTTCAGCTCCAGCAGCTCACCCGAGGGCTCGACCATCACCTTCTGCGTCAGATCGCCGTTCGCGACGGCCGTCGTCACACCCGCGATGTCCCGTACCTGATCCGTGAGCCGCTCGGCCATGGTGTTGATGGCCTCGGTCACGCGCCGCCAGTCGCCCGACAGCTCTCCGACGTCCGCCCGGCCGCCGAGGTTGCCCTCGGTGCCGACCTCGCGGGCGACTCTCGTGACCTCGCCGGTGAACATCGAGAGCTGGTCGACGAGCCGGTTCAGACTGCTGTCGAGCCGGCCGAGATCGCCGTTGTGCCCGTAGCCGCCGCTGTGCCGCTCCATGTGCTGGGTGAGGTCGCCGTCCGCGACGGACTCCAGTACCCGCGTCGCCTTCGTCAGGGGGAACGCCATCGCCTCGATGAGCTGATTCGCCTCGTCGACGTTCGTGGTCCAGGAGCCGGGGCCCGGGCTCGCGGAGATCCGCTCGTCGAGACGGCCGTCCTTGGCCACCTCGCGGCGGACCCGCCTCAGCTCCGCCGCCAGATGTTCGTTCCGGGCGGCTATCTGGTTGAACGCACCGGCGATCTCGCCCAGCACTCCCTCTGTCTCGGTCGCCGCTCTCGCCGAGAAGTCGCCGTCACTCAGCGACCGCATGGCTCCCAGCAGTGGACGCAGATCGGCCTCGCGTACCGACAGTCCCTGGGGGTCGTCCATGGCATCCCATCCCAAGCATCCTGGATGTGTAGCTTTATCCTATTGTAGAGGCTTTATCGCTGGTGACATCCGAGTCAGGAGAGGCTTGTGCGACTGCCGTCCGCCGGCCTGAGCGATCCCGCGTCGCGGAGGGCCCTGCCCACAAGTCAGCTCGCACCCTCCACCGCTCGTACGCTGGTACGCGCGGAGATCGAGAAGTGGGCGCGGGCCAGTGTCACGCCTGGGCCGCTGATCGGGCGGCTGACCGAGGACGCCGAACTGCTCGTCAGCGAACTCGTCACCAACGCCCTCATGCACGCCGGGACCCAGATCGAGGTCGCGTGCGGAGTGGAGACCGAGCCCGTGGGGGCGGGCGGCGGCAGCCGCTCGGACAGGGAGGACCGCGACAGCGGCGAGAGCGGGGAAGACTCCGGACCGGTGGCCGTCGCCGCGGTGCTCGTCGAGGTCACCGACCGGCAGCCCACCGGGCGGGTCACCGGCGACAGCTCCGCGCGACGCGGCGGCCGCGGCCTCGGGCTCCAGATCATCGGCGCCCTCGCGGAGTCCTGGGGCGTGACCTACCGGCGTACGGAGAAGGTCGTCTGGTTCCGGCTGGCGCCCGGCGAGATGGTGGCCAGACCCTCCGGCTCGCTGAACGAGGCCATGCACCGGGAGCTGGACGCCGCCGAGATCTTCTCCTCCTCGCCGCGGGCCGACCGGCGCCGCACCGCCGAGTGGAACGACCGCGGCGGCGCCTTCCTCGCGGAGGCGAGCGAGCTGCTGTCCGGGCAGCTCGACGAGGACATGGTCGCCGCGCTCGCGGGGCAGCTCCTGGTGCCGCGGCTGGCCGACTGGTGTGCGGTGTGGCTGACGACCGAGGGCGGCGGGATGCGCCTCTCCCGGGTCTGGCACGTCGACGAGCGCAAGGTCGACGCCCTGCGCTTCGCCCTCGAAGCGGACCCGCCTCCCGCGATGCTGCGCACCGTCGGCATCCCCTGGCCGTGGCCGGACGCCGCGGACGACTCGGGCCGGGGCGGCTCGGCGCTGGCCTTCTCCATGGTCGCCGGGGGCAGTTGCCACGGGTCGCTGATCATCGGACGGGCGGGCCCGACGGAGATGACCGACTCCGTCGCACGGACCGTCGAGGACGTCACGCGACGCGTGGCGCAGGCCGTGGTCACCGCCCGCCAGTACACGCGCCAGACCAGCATCAGCCGGGCACTTCAGCGGCGGCAGCTTCCGCCGTCGCTCGCCAGTCTGCCCGGCGTGGAGACGGCGATCGTCTACGAACCGCACGCCAGGGGCCAGACCGTCGGCGGCGATTTCTACGACCTCTTCCCGATGGGCGGCAACCGCTGGTCGTTCCTGCTGGGGGACGTGCAGGGCAAGGACCCCGAGGCGATGTCCGTGACGGGGCTGACCCGGCACCTCGTACGGCTGCTCGCCCGGGAGGGCCACGGTGTGGAGTCGGTGCTCAGCAGGCTCAACGCCGCCATGGCGGAGGAGGGCGCCGAGGCCGTGGCCGTGGGCGGGGAGAGCGCGCAGCCGCGCTTCCTCAGCCTGGTCTACGGGGAGCTGGAACCGGATCCGGTGGCGGGCGGGGCGCACTGCAGCATCGCCAGCGCCGGGCATCCCTCGCCGCTGAAGCTGTCGCCGGACGGTGTCGTGGTGTCCGTGGTCGAGTCGCAGATGCTGCTCGGCATCGACGAGGGCACCGAGTTCACGGCGTACGCATTCGATCTGGAGCCGGGGGAGTCGCTGCTGTGCGTCACCGACGGGGTGACCGAACGGCGCAGCGGGCAGCGGCAGTTGGACGACGACGACGGCCTGGCGGAGATTCTCGCCGGCTGTGTGGGCATGGGCGCGATGGCCGTCGCGGAGCGCGTACGGCAGAGCGCGCACGACTTCGGGCCGGAGCCCGTGGAGGACGATCTGGCGATCCTCGTGCTGCACGCGGTCACCGGCTGACGGCGGCGCACTCCCGTGTGCGGGCGGGGCGCCCGCGGGGTCAGGGGATTCAGGGGATTCAGGGGATGAGGCCCGCCCGGCGGGCCGCCACCGCCGTCTCCAGCCGGGTGTGCGTCCCCAGCTTCCGCATCGCCGAGCGCAGATACGCCTTGACGGTCTCCGGCTTCAGCCCCGTACGGGCGGCGATCGCGGCGTTCGTGCCGCCACCGGCGACACAGGCCACCACGTCCAGCTCCCGCGGGGTGAGCGAGACGGCACGCGCACGGTCCGCGGGAGCCGCCTCCGGGCCGCACGCCGAGGCCAACCGGCCGCAGGCCTCCAGCAGTTCGGTGCGCAGCGCGCCGTCCGGTACCCGCTGGGCGAGGGTGCGCAGCTCCGCGTGGGCCTCGCGTACTTCCTCCCAGGCGCGGGGGCCGGCGACCGGCTTCTGCTGGACCTCCATCAGCCGCTGTGCCTCCTCGCGCACGGCGAGACTCTGCTCGAGTTCGCGTACGGCGTCGGCCGCGGTGTCCAGGGCGCGGTCGCCGAGGGCGAGCGACTCCCGCAGCGCCGCGTACACCACGCCGCGCACCCGGCGGCGTACCACCACGGGCACGGCCAGCACCGAGCGCAGCCCCTCGGCGGCGACGGCGGCGTCGTACTCGTGGCTGATCACACGCGAGGAGCGGTAGTCGGTGACGGAGGCGGGCCGGGCGAGCGCCACGGCCTTGCCGCCGAGTCCGTTGCCCGGGGCGATCGCGAGGCCGCGCAGCGCCTGGGTCGTGGTGCCCGTCATCTCGGTGATGCGGAAGCCGCGGCCCTCACCGGTCATCCCCGCGAAGGCGACCGGGATCTCCGTCGTCCGCCGCAGCCTGACCAGCGCGGCCCGTATCGCGCCGGATTCGGCCTGGTCCGTCATCGCAGTCCGTCCCCTCTCGCGTTCCGCGCGCGACGTCACCCCCGTTCGGGGGTGGTGAGGCGCAGATCACTCACCCACGATGCTAAAGCCATGGCTCAAGGACGAGGAGGTCCCCGTGACCGGAGAATCGACGGCGCTCTCGTACGCGAGCGGGACCGCCGGGGCGCCGCTGCTCGGCGAGACGATCGGCACTAACCTCGACCGGACGGCCGCGGCGCACCCCGGGCGTGAGGCCCTGGTCGACACCCGTGAGGGCAGGCGTTGGACGTACGCGCAACTGGTCGCGGACGTCGACCAGCTCGCACGGGGGCTGATGGCACGCGGCATCGGCAAGGGCGACCGGGTGGGGATCTGGGCCGTCAACTGCCCGGAGTGGGTGCTCGTCCAGTACGCGACGGCACGCATCGGCGCGGTGATGGTCAACATCAACCCCGCGTACCGAACGCATGAACTGGCCTATGTACTGCGTCAGTCGGGGGTGCGACTGCTCATCGCGTCCACCGAGTACAAGACGAGCGACTACCGCGCCATGGCACGCGAGGTGGCCGGCGAGTGCCCGCAACTGCTGGAGACCGTCCACATCGGCACCCCGTACTGGGAGGTGCTCGTCAACGCCGGGCATGAGACGACGGAGGAGCAACTGCGCGCCGCCGAGGCGCTGTTGAGCTGTGACGACCCGGTCAACATCCAGTACACCTCGGGGACGACGGGCTTCCCCAAGGGCGCCACGCTCTCCCACCACAACATCCTCAACAACGGTTACTTCGTGGGGGAGTTGCTGGGCTACACCGAGCAGGACAGGGTGTGTCTGCCGGTGCCCTTCTACCACTGCTTCGGCATGGTGATGGGCAATCTCGCCGCCACCAGCCACGGCGCGTGCATGGTCATCCCGTCCCCGACCTTCGAGGCCGCCGCCTCGCTGCGGGCGGTGCAGGACGAGCGCTGTACGTCGCTGTACGGGGTGCCCACGATGTTCATCGCGGAGCTGGGGCTGCCCGACTTCCCCTCGTACGACCTCAGTTCGCTGCGTACCGGGATCATGGCCGGCTCGCCGTGCCCCGTGGAGGTGATGAAGCGGGTCGTCGCCGAGATGCACATGGAGGAGGTGGCGATCTGCTACGGCATGACCGAGACGTCGCCGGTCTCCCTCCAGACGCGTACGGACGACGACGTGGAGCGCCGCACCGAGACCGTCGGCAGGGTGCTGCCGCATCTGGAGGTGAAGGTCGTCGACCCGGCCAGCGGTGTGACGCTGCCGCGCGGCGAGCCCGGCGAACTGTGCACCCGCGGCTACTCGGTGATGCTCGGGTACTGGGCGGACAAGGAGCAGACCGAGCAGGTCATCGACCCCAGCCGCTGGATGCACACCGGGGACCTGGCGGTGATGCGCGAGGACGGCTACGTCGTGATCACCGGCCGCATCAAGGACATGATCATCCGCGGCGGCGAGAACGTCTATCCGCGCGAGATCGAGGAGTTCCTCTACACCCACCCCAAGGTCTCCGACGTACAGGTCGTGGGCATTCCCGACGAGCGGTTCGGGGAGGAGATCCTCGCCTGCGTCATCGCCGTCGACCCGGCGGACGCCCCCACCGCCGAGGAGATCGCCGGGTACTGCGAGGGGCGGCTCGCGCACTACAAGATCCCGCGGCGGCTGCGCGTCATGGAGGAGTTCCCGATGACGGTCAGCGGCAAGGTGCGCAAGGTCGAACTGCGCGACGCGGCGGTCGAGGAGGCGGAGCGGGCCGGCGAGGCGCGGTAGCCGCAGGGCGGCGCGTCCGTCGTACGTCCCCCGTACGGTGCCCGCTCAGCGGCGGCTGTCGGCGACGCCCAGATTCAGCAGCGCGTGGTCGCTGCCCGGGGCCGCGATCAGGCACAGCCCCACCGGCAGCCCGCCGGCCGTCATGCGCGGCAGCACCAGGCACGGCAGCCCCGCGCCCGAGGCGAGGCAGGTGAGTTGCAGCGCCGCGCGCCGGACC
>NZ_LJGW01000071.1:0-154 GCF_001751255.1 Streptomyces nanshensis
GTCCTGCCGGGCCTCGCCCAGCGCCAGCCAGGCGTCGGCGCGCAGCGCGGCGTCCGGGGCCTTGCGGGCCGCGCGCTCCAGCAGATGGCAGCCCTCGTAGAGGTCGGGCAGGAAGCGCTGCCGTCCGTAGCGGGCCACGAGGGCGCCGCCCAGC
>NZ_LJGW01000071.1:287-453 GCF_001751255.1 Streptomyces nanshensis
GTACGCGCGCCCTGCTCCGGACGCGGTCCGCCCTCCTCGGCGGACAGCAGCATCGTCGCCCACTCCGTGAGGAGTTCGGCACGCTCCGGGCTGTCGCGTACGGTCAGCGCCTCGGCGGCGGCGAAGGCCGCGTCGGCCGCGGCACGGTCCCCGGCGTCGCGGTGCA
>NZ_LJGW01000093.1:0-30605 GCF_001751255.1 Streptomyces nanshensis
CGCCGCCCGTCTAGGCTGGCGGCGGCGCGGCCCGCGGCGGTCGGGAGGCGCGCGCCCGGGACGCTCGCGGACGCGCGAGCGCGAGAGGCAAGGGGCAAGGGGCAAGGGGGAGACGATGTCGGCGATCCGGCTGCTGGTCCTGGGGGCCGTACGCCAGCACGGGCGGGCCCACGGCTACGCGGTCCGCGGCGATCTGGAGTTCTGGGGCGCCCATGAGTGGTCCAACGCCAAACCCGGCTCCATCTACCACGCGTTGAGGCAGTTGGCCCGGCAGGGCCTGCTGCGCCAGTACGAGACGGGCCCGAGCACGGCCGGCGGACCGCCCCGTACCGAGTACGAGCTGACCGCCGCCGGCGAGGACGAGTTCATGAGGCTGCTGCGGCACGCGCTCACCGCCGTCGACGAGAAGGAGGACATGCTCACCTCGGGCGTGGGCTTCATCGTCGACCTGCCGCGCGAGGAGGCGGTCGCGCTGCTGCGGCAGCGGGTCGCGGCGCTGGAGGAGTGGCGCCGCGAGGTCACGCGGAACTGGTCGCCGGACGAGAACACCCCTGACGAGTGGGGCCACATCGGCGAGATCATGAAGCTCTGGATCCACAACGCCGACAGCGGCGCCCGCTGGGCGCGCGCCCTCGCGCGGCGGCTGGAGGACGGCGCGTACGTGATGGCCGGCGAGGGCGAGCGCCAACTCGACGTCCTCCCGCCCGGCACCCCGCGGCCCCGCCCTCCGCAGACCTGAGCCACGGCCTCGACCACATCCCTGAAAACGCGCCTCTGAGGCGCGAGTTCGAGCCGGGCGCCCGCCGGGGCGCCGGGCACGTGTGTGCGGAGCACTCACACGGGCACCCTGGCCGGGACCCGGATACGGACGCGACCTTATGCTCGGTCCCATCGGGCGGGCGCGGGCGAAGGCCGCGGACGCAAGTGTGAGGGAGCGGGCACGAAGTGGTCGGGGAGCCTAAGCGCAACGGCCGGTCGGCGGAGAACGCGGAGACACCGGAGGAGACCAGGCAGCACCTCGCCGACGAGGTGCGCAGCGCGTTCACACCACCCCAGGGCGTGCCGCTGCCGCCCGTACCGGACGACGAGCACCCCAGCTCCGAATTCGCCGTCCCCGAGGGGCTGTTGACGTCCCCTCCGCTGGACTTCGGCAGCGCGTTCACCCCGCCCGAGGGCATCGCGAAGGTCTCCCTGGTCAAGCCCGGCGCCCCCTGGCAGGACCGGATGCGGACGATGATCCGCATGCCGCTCGCCGAGCGGCCGGCCCCGGAGCGCTCCAGCCGCGCCGAGGACACCGAGACCGGCCCCGGCGTGCCCCGCGTGCTCGACCTCACGCTCCGCATCGGCGAGTTGCTGCTCGCGGGGGGCGAGGGGGCCGAGGACGTCGAGGCCGCGATGTTCGGCGTGGCACACGCCTACGGGCTCGACCGCTGCGAGCCCACCGTGACCTTCACGCTGATCTCCATCACGCACCAGCCCTCGCTGGTCGACGACCCGGTGACGGTCGGCCGCACCGTGCGCCGCCGGGGCACGGACTACACGCGGCTCGCGGCCGTCTTCCGGCTCGTCGACGACATCACCAAGGGCGACATCACGCTGGAGGAGTCCTACCGCCGCCTCGCGGCGATACGCCGCAACCGCCACCCGTACTCGAAGAACGCGCTGACGCTCGCCAGCGGCACCCTCTCCGGCGCCGCCTCGCTGCTCGTCGGCGGCGACGGACTCGTCTTCGCGCTGGCGGCGATCGGCGCGATGCTCGGCGACCGGCTCGCGTGGCTGTGCGCGGGGCGCGGGCTGCCGGAGTTCTACCAGTTCACGGTCGCGGCCGTGCCGCCGGCGGCGATGGGCGTCGCGGTGGCACTCATGGGGGAGTCCAACGACACGAAGCTGAAAGCCGCGGCCGTCATCACCGGTGGCCTCTTCGCGCTGATCCCCGGACGCGCGCTGGTCGCGGCCGTGCACGACGGACTCACGGGCTTCTACATCACGGCGGCGGCCCGCCTGCTGGAGGTCATCTACCTTGTCGTCGGCATCGTCGGCGGCGTGCTCGTCATCCTCTACTTCGGCTCCAAGCTGGGCGCCGAACTGACGCCGGAGAGCACACACGGCACCATCCAGCCCGTGCTCCAGCTCTTCGCGGCCATGCTGCTGGCGCTGGCCTTCTGCGTACTGCTCCAGCAGGAACGTCACACCGTGCTGCTGGCCACCCTCAACGGCGGCGTCGCATGGCTCATCTACGGTGTGCTGGTCAATCGCCCGGCGAACATCGACGCCGTCCCGGCGACGGTCGCGGCGGCCGGACTGGTCGGCCTCTTCGGCCAGTTGATGTCCCGCTACCAGTTCTCCTCGTCGCTCCCGTACATCACGGCGGCCATCGGTCCGCTGCTTCCCGGCAGCGCCACCTACTTCGGGCTGCTCGACATCGCGCAGGGGCACATGGACGCGGGGATCCTCAGCATCTCCCGGGCCGCCGCCCTCGCCCTGGCCATCGCCATCGGCGTCAACCTCGGCGGCGAGCTGGCCCGGCTGTTCATCAAGAGCCCCGGAGTGGAGACGCCGCTGCCCGGCCGCCGCGCGGCCAAGCGCACCCGCGGCTTCTAGCAGGCGGGGCCTCTGAGCGGGCGGGGCCTTCCGTACGGACGAGCCGTACGTACGAGCCGTACGGACGTGCCGGGGCCCGGACGCACGAAGGGTGCGCCCCGTCCGGGACGCACCCGATGTGCGCACGCTCTCCGTACACCCTTCGCACCCGCCCGTCTCGCCGACGGACCGGTTCGGTGCTTCAGTGGTCGCCGTGGGCCTCCAGGCGCTTGAGCGACGCTTCGACCTCGGCTTCGGCCTCGGCACGTCCGACCCAGTTCGCACCCTCGACGGACTTGCCGGGCTCCAGGTCCTTGTAGACCTCGAAGAAGTGCTGGATCTCCAGCCGGTCGAACTCGCTGACGTGGTGGATGTCCCGCAGGTGCTCCATGCGCGGATCGGACGCCGGCACGCACAGCAGCTTGTCGTCGCCGCCGGCCTCGTCCGTCATACGGAACATGCCGATCGCGCGGGCCTTGATGATGCAGCCGGGGAAGGTGGGCTCCTCCAGCAGCACGAGGGCGTCCAGCGGGTCGCCGTCCTCGCCGAGGGTGTGGTCGACGAAGCCGTAGTCGGCCGGGTACACGGTCGAGGTGAACAGGTGCCGGTCCAGACGGATGCGCCCGGTGACGTGATCCACCTCGTACTTGTTCCGCGAACCCTTCGGGATCTCGATGACGACGTCGAACTCCAAGGAAGGCTCCTCAATGATCAGCACATGTGTCTGGTGATTAAGTGTCCCTCACGCACGTTCACGGGCGCGAAAGGGGCTGATCGAGGTGCGTGACACCGCCTCCGAGGTGCGTGACACCGCGATCCGGGCATACCGGAAGGTCCGGTCCCGTGCCCGTCGTGACGGGCGGCGGATCCGGCAGCGCTGGCGGACCGCGACTCCGCAGCAGCGGCAGACCGCGACGGTGACGGCGGGTGCTGCCGCACTCGGACTGGTGCTCGCCGTCACGGCGGTGGCCACGAGCGGACCGTGGGACTCGGGCCAGCGTACGGCGGAGCGTTCACGGGCCGCCGCCCGGGAAGGGCGAAGTGGCGGGAACCACACCGGCGACGTCCCCGGCGGCGAGGGCGCACCGGGCGCGCCCCGCGTGCTCCCCGCCCTCGACATGGACGCCGTACGGGGGGACCCCGCGGGCGGCGGCCGCGATGCCGACTCACACGGCCCGGGCGCGGCGGGCGTCCCTCCGCCGAGTCGGGAGGCGCTGGCCGACACCCTCGAACCGCTGCTGGAGGACGGCGACTTGGGCAAGGTGCGCGCCGTCTCGGTCGTCGACGCCGCCACCGGACACAAGCTGTACGCCGCCACGTCACACAAGGCCGTCACCCCGGCCTCCACCGTTAAGATCGCCACCGCCTCCGCTGCGCTCTCCGCACGCGGCGCCGACCACCGCATCGAGACGAAGGCGGTACGCGGTACCTCCGACGGGCAGGTCGTGCTCGTCGGCGGCGGCGACCCGACCCTGACCTCCGCGGCCCTGAAGGACCTCGCGGGCGACACCGCACGCCGGCTGCGCGCGGGCGGACACAAGGGCGGCGAGGTCTCCGTCCGCTACGACACCTCGCGCTACAGCGGTCCCGTACGGCACTCCATCGGCACCAACGACAACCTCGCCCCCGTCAGTCCGCTGATGACCGACGAGGCCCGCCTGGAGAACCGGTCCGGTACGGACGGCGCCCCCGCGCACGGCCCCGCACCTCGCTCCGCCGACCCCGCCCAGGACGCCGCCGCGGACTTCGCCGACGCACTCGGCGACCACGGCGTCGAAGTGAAGGGCAAGCCGAAGAGGGCCGAGGCCCCCGGCAAGGCGAAGCAGCTCGCGGTGCACCGTTCCGCGCCGCTCTCCGCGCTCGTCGAGCGCATGCTGACCTACAGCGACAACGACATCGCCGAGGCGCTGGCCCGCCAGACCGCCCTGGGCTCCGGCGAGCCCGCGAGCTTCAAGGGCGCGGGCCGCGCCGTACGCGACCGCCTCGGCAAGCTCGGCATGCCCCTGAAGGGCGCGCACTTCGCCGACGGCAGCGGCCTCGACCGCGGCGACAAGGTCTCGCCCGCCCTCCTCACCGGCCTCCTCGCGAAGGCCGCCGACCCCGACCACGCGGAGCTGCGGTCCGTCCTGACGGGGATGCCGGTGGCCCACTTCACCGGCACCCTGGGCAGCCGGTACGGCAGCGACAAGGGCAAGCAGGGCGCCGGTCTCGTACGCGCCAAGACGGGAACGCTCACGGGCGTCAACACCCTCGCCGGCACCGTCGTGGACGCCGACGGACGGATGCTGGCCTTCGCCTTCATGGCGTCCGGTACGAGGGACGGCAAGGCCGCACAGCAGTCCCTGGACAACCTGGCCGCCGCCCTCGCCAACTGCGGCTGCCGCGATTCGCCGTCCGCGGACTGACCTCGCACGACGACCCCGTGCGGTGCCGCCGCGCGCGCCGGCCCCGCACCCCGCCGCGCCGGTGCAGCCTCCCGCCCGGCGGATGTGACACGTACCGTGAAGTCATGACGAGCCTCGGTGGTGTGGAGATGGTCGACTGGAATCTCGCGGTCGCGACCGCGACCCGGCTCGTACGGCCGGGCCCCGAAGTGAGCCGCGAGGGAGCGCGCGCGGTCGTCTCGGAGCTTCGCCGCCACGCGAAGTCGTCCGAGGAGCACGTACGCGACTTCACACGCATGTACCCGGACCGCCCCGCGGAGTCGGACACCCCCGTCCTGGTCGTGGACCGGCCCGGCTGGGTGCGCGCCAACGTGGCGGGCTTCCGCGAACTGCTCTCACCGCTGCTGGAGAAGGTGCAGGAGCGCCGCGCGAGCACTCCGGGCGGCGCCGTGCTGGGCGCGGTCGGCGGCAAGGTCACCGGCGTCGAGGTCGGCATGCTCCTCTCCTTCCTCGCCTCCCGCGTCCTGGGCCAGTACGAGACGTTCGCACCCGCGACGCGGGAACTGCCCGGCGGCGCCGACGGCAGCGGCCGGCTGCTGCTCGTCGCCCCGAACATCGTCCACGTCGAGCGCGAACTCGACGTCGCCCCGCACGACTTCCGCCTCTGGGTCTGTCTGCATGAGGAGACGCACCGCACCCAGTTCGCGGCCGTCCCCTGGCTGCGCGACCACATCCGCGGCGAGATCCAGTCCTTCCTCGGCGAGACGGAGATGGACCCCTCGACGCTGCTGGAGCGTCTGCGCGAGGCGGCCCAGTCGCTCTCCGGCTCCCGCACACAGGGCGAGGGCACCGCCGCCGAGGACGGCGAGACGACGGAGAACGGCCGCGCCGGCCTCGTCGAACTGGTGCAGACGCCCGCGCAGCGCGAGATCCTCGGCCGGCTCACCGCCGTGATGTCCCTGCTGGAGGGCCACGCCGACTACGTGATGGACGGCGTCGGCCCCGACGTGGTCCCGAGCGTCGGGGAGATCCGCGAGAAGTTCCAGAAGCGCCGTGCCACGGGCGCCGGAAAGCTGGACCAGGCCCTGCGCAGACTGCTCGGCCTGGACGCCAAGCTGCGCCAGTACCGCGAGGGCGAACGGTTCGTGCGCGCCGTCGTCGAGGAGCTGGGCATGGACGGCTTCAACCGCGTCTGGACCTCGCCGAACACCCTCCCCACGAAGTCCGAGATCGGCCGCCCCGCCGACTGGATCGCGCGCATGCGCTCCTGACGCGCCCGCGACCGCCGGGAGCCGCCCGCCGGTTCGGCCGTCCGCACCGTCCGACGGGCACCCGGCGGGGACCTCCGCCCAGCGGCTGCCGGTACGGAACGGACCGGGCGCCGGCGGGCGTTCGGCGGCTACTCTGCGGAACGGGCACCGGCCCTCGAAAGCCGCGCCAATCACTCGTCCGAGGGACCGAGAATGGCGGGTCCGCGTGCGATGCTCTGGGAACTCCCCCATCTCTGTCACCATCGACACACTCAGCGTGACAAGACTCCATCGAGGATGTGAATCGGATATGGGTCCCCACCCCGCGGTCGCTGCAATACGTCTCGCGGTTCGCCGCGCACTCCACGACGTCCTCAGCGAGCAAGCAGTCGTCAGTGAGAACGCCGGCGACACCCGCAGCCCCGGCGAGCCACCGCTCGTCCTCGTCGCCTGTTCCGGCGGCGCCGACTCCATGGCGCTCGCCTCGGCCCTCGCCTTCGAAGCACCCCGGCTCGGCCTCCGCGCGGGAGGCGTCACCGTCGACCACGGCCTCCAGTCAGGATCGGCCGACCGCGCCCGTGAGGTCGCCGAGCGGCTCGCCGCCCTCCGCCTCCACCCCGTCGAATCCGTCGCCGTCACCATCGGACGTACGAACACCGGCCCGGAAGCCGCCGCCCGCACGGCGCGCTACGCCGCCCTCGACGACGTGGCCGACCGCCGCGGCGCCAAGGCCGTGCTGCTCGGACACACCCGTGACGACCAGGCCGAGACCGTCCTCCTCGGGCTGGCCCGCGGCTCCGGCACGCGGTCGCTCTCCGGCATGGCGGAGGTCACCGGCCCCGCCGACCGCTACCGCCGCCCGTTCCTCGCAATCGACCGGCAGACCACCCGCAAGGCCTGCCTCGCACAGTCCCTCCCGGTATGGGACGACCCCCACAACGACGACCCCGCGTACACCCGCTCCCGCGTGCGCCACGAGGCTCTGCCCGCGCTGGAAAAAGCTTTGGGCAAGGGCGTGGTCGAGGCGCTCGCGCGTACCGCACGGCTCTCCCGCGACGACGCCGACGCCCTCGACGCCTGGGCCCTCCAGGCGGAGCGCACGGTGCGCACCGACCAGCCCGGCACCGAGGGCTGGGACGCCGTCGAACTGGACACCGCCCGGCTCTGGGCGCTGCCCTCCGCGGTGCGCCGCCGCGTGCTGCGCCGGGCCGCCGTCGAGGCGGGCGCCCCGTCGGGCTCGCTCTTCGCCCGTCACCTCGAAGAAGTCGACCGGCTCGTCACCGCCTGGCGCGGCCAGAGCGCCATCAATCTGCCGGGCCGTGTGGAGGCCGCACGGCAGGGTGGCAGACTGGTCATTCGGCATGGCTCACAGACCCCGTCGACACCGACCGGCTGACCGTCCCCGTACGGTCTCCGGCCGGCGGCAGCGTGGGCCGGGGACCTCGACCGAGAGCGGCACGGGTGGACGAGAAGGACATGGGCACCGACCTGAAGTCGGTGCTCATCACCAGGGAAGAGATCGACGCGAAGCTGGCCGAGCTGGCCGCGCAGATCGATGAGGAGTACGAGGGGCGGGAGTTGCTTCTCGTCGGCGTGCTCAAGGGTGCCGTGATGGTGATGGCGGACCTGGCACGGGCGGTGTCGACTCCCGCCACCATGGACTGGATGGCGGTCTCCTCCTACGGCGCCGGCACGCAGTCGTCCGGAGTCGTGCGCATCCTCAAGGACCTCGACACCGACATCAAGGGCAGGCACGTCCTGATCGTCGAGGACATCATCGACTCGGGGCTGACCCTGTCGTGGCTGCTGTCCAACCTCGGTTCGCGGGAGCCGGCTTCGCTCAACGTCTGCACGCTGCTGCGGAAGCCGGACGCCGCGAAGGTCGACATCGACGTGAAGTGGGTGGGCTTCGACATCCCCAACGAGTTCGTCGTGGGGTACGGCCTCGACTACGCGGAGAAGTACCGGAACCTGCCGTTCGTCGGGACGCTCGCCCCGCACGTCTACGGGGGCTGAGCACCGCGGAGGCCCCGCACCCAGCGGGAACCTTGCGGGGCCGCGCTCCGTTGGAGGAGCCAGGACGGTTCTGTTTGACCGTCCTCGGCGGCGCCCTGAGACAATGCTGAGGTACCGTCCGAAGGTCAGCCTTTTCAACTCACTGTGGCAGGAGGGACGGGGCGCGCGCGCTCCGTATGGATGGACGTGAAGCGATACTTCCGCGGGCCGGTCATGTGGATCGTGCTGGCCGTCCTCGCCGTGGTCGTGTTGATGCAGGTCGTCGGCTCGTCCGGCGGCTACAAGACGGTGGACACGGGACAGGTCGTCCAGGCGATCGACCAGGACAAGGTGAAGTCCGCCGAGCTCACGACCGGCGATGAGCAGATCGTGAAGCTCGAGCTCAAGGACGGCGCCAAGGTCGAAGACAGCGACAAGGTCAAGGCGAGCTACATCGACTCCCAGGGCGTCGACCTCGCCAAGAAGCTCCAGAGCAAATACGAGCAGAACGAGATCACCAAGGGCTACACGGTCGCACCGCAGCAGCAGAACCCGTTCGTCGGGATGCTGTTGTCGTTCCTTCCGTTCGTCCTCATCATCGTCGTCTTCCTGTTCCTGATGAATCAGATGCAGGGCGGCGGCTCCCGGGTGATGAACTTCGGGAAGTCCAAGGCGAAGCTCATCACCAAGGACACCCCGAAGACGACGTTCTCGGACGTCGCGGGGTCGGACGAGGCGTGCGAAGAGCTCCAGGAGATCAAGGAGTTCCTCCAGGAGCCGGCCAAGTTCCAGGCGGTCGGGGCGAAGATCCCCAAGGGCGTTCTGCTGTACGGGCCGCCCGGCACCGGTAAGACGCTGCTGGCCCGCGCGGTCGCCGGCGAGGCGGGTGTGCCGTTCTACTCGATCTCCGGCTCCGACTTCGTCGAGATGTTCGTCGGCGTCGGCGCCTCCCGGGTGCGCGACCTGTTCGAGCAGGCCAAGGCGAACGCCCCGGCGATCGTCTTCGTCGACGAGATCGACGCCGTCGGCCGCCACCGCGGCGCCGGCATGGGCGGCGGTCACGACGAGCGCGAACAGACCCTGAACCAGCTCCTGGTGGAGATGGACGGCTTCGACGTCAAGGGCGGGGTCATCCTGATCGCGGCCACGAACCGGCCCGACATCCTCGACCCGGCGCTGCTGCGTCCCGGCCGCTTCGACCGGCAGATCGCCGTCGACCGCCCGGACATGCAGGGCAGGCACGAGATCCTCAAGGTCCACCAGAAGGGCAAGCCCATGGCGCCCGACGTGGACCTGGGCGCGGTGGCCCGCCGTACGCCGGGCTTCACCGGCGCCGACCTCAGCAACGTGCTGAACGAGGCGGCGCTGCTCACGGCCCGCGGCGACAGCAAGCTGATCGACAACAGATATCTGGACGAGGCGATCGACCGGGTCGTCGCAGGTCCGCAGAAGCGGACCAGAATCATGAGCGACAAGGAGAAGAAGATCACCGCGTACCACGAGGGCGGGCACGCCCTGGTCGCGGCGGCTTCGCCGAACTCCGACCCCGTACACAAGATCACGATCCTCTCCAGAGGCCGTGCTCTCGGCTACACGATGGTGCTGCCGGACGAGGACAAGTACTCGACCACGCGCAACGAGATGCTCGACCAGCTCGCGTACATGCTGGGCGGGCGCGCGGCCGAGGAGCTGGTCTTCCACGACCCGACGACGGGTGCGGCGAACGACATCGAGAAGGCGACGGCGACGGCCCGCGCGATGGTCACGCAGTACGGCATGACCGAGCGGCTGGGTGCGATCAAGTTCGGCTCCGACCAGTCCGAGCCCTTCCTGGGCAAGGAGATGGGTCACCAGCGCGACTACTCCGAGGAGGTCGCCGGGCTGGTGGACGAGGAGGTCAAGAGCCTGATCGAGACGGCGCACAACGAGGCCTGGGAGATCCTGGTGGAGAACCGGGACGTCCTGGACAACCTCGTCCTCGCGCTGCTGGAGAAGGAGACGCTGGGCAAGGAGGAGATCGCCGAGATCTTCGCTCCGGTCGTCAAGCGTCCGAGCCGTCCGGCCTGGACGGGCTCCTCGCGGCGTACGCCGTCGACGCGGCCCCCGGTCTCGTCGCCCGCGCTGAGCAACGGGAACGGTTCCGTGCCCAGTCTCGACAAGAGCGGCGGCAAGGAGATCGGACCGCGGGACTCGGACGCCGTCGTCGAGCCGGTCGATCCGACGGAGAACTAGCCGAGTCCGTGTGTGACGGCCCACAGCGGGCCGTGGAATTCAAGCCGCGTCCCCCGGGTTGTCAGACCTGGGGGACGCGGCTTGTCGTATGTCGTATGTGCACGGACCAGGAGCGAGGCGAGAGATGACCGACCCGGTGACGCTCGGCGGAGAGGGCGAATTCCAGCCTGCCGACTTCGACGAGAAGCGTGCGGAGAACGCCGTGCGCGAACTGCTGATCGCGGTCGGCGAGGACCCGGACCGTG
Organism: Streptomyces nanshensis; assembly: GCF_001751255.1. Lineage (GTDB taxonomy): Bacteria > Actinomycetota > Actinomycetes > Streptomycetales > Streptomycetaceae > Streptomyces > Streptomyces nanshensis_A. Next base: position 10,687 of record NZ_LJGW01000093.1, read on the forward strand.
AGGGGCTGCTGGAGACCCCGGCCCGTGTGACGCGTGCGTACAAGGAGATGTTCGCGGGTCTGCATCAGCGTCCCGAGGACGTGCTGACGACGACGTTCGACCTGGGGCACGACGAGATGGTCCTGGTGAAGGACATCGAGGTCTTCAGCACGTGCGAGCACCATCTCGTGCCGTTCCACGGCGTCGCGCACGTCGGCTACATCCCGTCCGCGGACGGCAAGATCACGGGGCTGTCGAAGCTGGCGCGGCTCGTCGACGTCTACGCCCGGCGTCCCCAGGTGCAGGAGCGTCTGACGACGCAGATCGCCGAGGCGCTGATGCGGATCCTGGAGCCGCGCGGGGTGATCGTCGTCGTGGAGTGCGAGCACATGTGCATGTCGATGCGCGGGATACGCAAGCCGGGTGCGAAGACCCTGACGTCCGCCGTGCGCGGGCAGTTGAGGGACGCCGCGACGCGCTCCGAGGCGATGAGCCTGATTCTGCGCTGACGCCGCTTCGCTGACGCCGCTGACGCCGCCGAGCCGCGGATCAGGCCGCGGACGCCGCCGAGGGGTTGTCGTCGTCATCGTCGTCGGGCAGACGGCACACCCGTTCCAGGAAGATCGCCGTGGCCACCACCGCGATTCCGGCGGCGACGGACAGGCCCGCGTAGATCGCCTGGTCCTGCCTGGCCGGTGCCTCCGAGGGGTCCATCAGCAGGGCCACCCCGACGCCTCCGTAGAGCCCGGCGACCAGGGAGGCCACCAGGGCGCTGGCGTGGCCGAAGAGGACGGCGCGCGCCGCCATCATCGGGTCGACGCCCTTCGCCCCCATCTCGCGTTCCCGCTGGGCCTTCAGACGTGAGCGCAGCGAGAGGGCGGTGGCCAGCAGCACGGTCGCGATGATCGCCAGTACGACGGGCGCCGCGACCGGTACGGCGGGCAGTGTGCCCAGCGCGCTCCACAGCCGCGCGGCGCCCCAGGCCAGCACCCCGGCGACGACGAAGACACCCGCCAGGACGGGGATACGCAGTTCCTTCACGGGGTTCCCAACGACTACTCGGGCAGGCTGAGTTCCAGGTCCGTGCGGGCCGCGACGCCTTCGCGTCCCACCGCGGCCAGAAGCTCCGCGACCGCTCCGACGCCCGGCACCTCGGCGCCCGGGTCCACGTCGTGCCACGGGACGAGGACGAACGCCCGCTCGTGCACGCGCGGATGAGGCAGCGTCAGCCGCGGGTCGTCGGAGACCACGTCCTGGTAGGTGACGATGTCGACATCGATGGTGCGCGGTCCCCAGTGCTCCTCCCGCACTCGTTCGAGTGCCTCCTCGATGGCGTGGCCGCGTTCGAGGAGCGAGCCGGGCGGCAGCGTCGTCCGTACGAGCACGACGGCGTTCAAGTACGAGGGCTGGCTGCCCGGTTCGACGCCCCACGGTTCCGTCTCGTAGACGGGCGAGACCGCGAGGACCTTGAGGCCCGGGGTGTCGGCGAGTGCGTCGACGGCGCTCTGGAGCCGCTCCAGACGGTCGCCCATGTTGCCGCCGAGCGCGATCACCGCCTGCTGCGGGTTGTGCAGGGTGACGTCGGCGGCGTCCACCTGGCGCACGACGGAGGCGGGCACCGGCTGTACGGTCGGGTCACTGTTCGGCGTCATGCGCGGCTCCGCTTGATAGTGATGGTCACGTCGTCGAAGGGGACCGTGATCGGGGCGTCGGGCTTGTGCACGGTCACCTCTGCTTCCTGCACGCGCTGTTGGGAGAGGCACGCGTCGGCGATGCGCTGGGCGAGGGTCTCGATCAGCTCGACGGGTTCGCCCTCGACGATGCCGGCGATCTCCTCTGCCAGTACGCCGTAGTGCACGGTCTTCGTGAGGTCGTCGCCGCCCGCGGCGGGCCGGGTGTCCAGGCCCAGTTCCACGTCGACGACGAAGATCTGACCCTCCTCCCGTTCCCGCTCGAGGACGCCGTGATGCCCGCGGGCCCGAAGGCCGCGCAGCGCGAGCTTGTCCACGCGTATCACTCCCGTCCCCTGTCCTGGTCGCAGCGGCGCGGTGCGCCTTCCGCTCGAATCTACCCGCGGGCGGCGGCCGTACCTGCCCGGGGCGGGTTGCCTACCCGACAGCGCCGAGGCCCACGCTCACATTCCGAGTGAGCTGCTGCGAAGGAGTGGCGGCGGCCACACCCGGGGTGGGCGCGGACGACCGCGGGCGACCGGAGCCGGTGTCCTCAGAGCTGGACGTCGCCGTCGTCCAGGCCGCCCTCGTCGTCGTCCTCGTCCTCGCGCTCGACGAGCACGGGCGAGCCGTGGTGCGACCACACCTTCCAGCCGCCGTCCCCGGCGCGGCGGAAGACGTTCGTCGCCACGACCAGTCCGCCCACCAGCGGGCCCGCGGAGCCGTCGTCCTCGGCGGGGCCGCCGCTGAGGATGTTCTCGGTGCAGCTCACCAGCGCGGTGTCGCCGTGCACGGAGACCTCGACGTCCGTCAGGAAGAACTGCACGTAGTCGGTGTTCGCCATGATCAGGGCGTACGAGCGCAGCACTTCGTCACGGCCGTTGAGGACGGGCCAGCCGGGGTGGACCACGCTGACGCCGTCGTCCATCCACAGCTTCTGGAGCGCGTCGAGGTCGGCGTGCTCGACGGCGTCGTACAGGGCGGTGTTGGCGGCCTCGACCGCCTCGACGTCGGTGCCGGCGCCCGGGCTCACCCGAGCCGCCCCGCGGAGCCGGTGCCGGAGCCGGTGCTGCTGTTGCCCGTACCGTCGCCCGTACCGGTGTCGTTGCCGCCGCCGTCCGGTGGTCCGGACGCGGCCCTCTCGACCGCCTGCACGACGCGGACGGCGTCCGCGCTCGCCCGTACCTCGTGGACGCGCACGGCCCAGGCGCCCTCGCGGGCGGCGAGCGCCGAGACGGCGGCGGTGGCGGCGTCCCGTTCGCGGGCGGGCGGCACGGAGGCGCCGTCCGCGCCGGCCAGGGCCCGGCCGAGGAACCGCTTACGGGAGGCGGCCACCAGCATCGGGTGTCCCAACTCCGCGCGGACACGGCTCAGTTCGGCGACGAGACGCAGATCGTGCGGGGCCTGCTTGGCGAAGCCCAGGCCCGGGTCGGCGATGATGCGGTCCGGTGCGATGCCGCCGTCCACCGCGCGCTCCAGGCTGCTGCGCAGCTCGCGCACGACCTCCGCGGTCACGTCGTCGTAGACGGCCCGGTTGTTCATGTCGATGGAGCGGCCCCGCCAGTGCATGACGACGAAGGGGACCTGTGCGGCGGCGACCGCGGGCACCATGCCGGGGTCGGCGAGGCCGCCGCTGACGTCGTTGACGAGCACCGCGCCGGCCTCCAGCGCCCGCTGTGCGACGGAGGCCCGCATGGTGTCCACGCTGACGAGCACGTCCTCCTCGGCCAGACCGCGGACGACGGGCAGTACCCGGCGCAGCTCCTCGTCCTCGTCCACGCGCGGTGCGCCGGGACGCGTCGACTCGCCGCCGACGTCCACCAGGTCGGCGCCCTCGGAGACCAGGTGCAGCCCGTGCTTGACCGCGACGTCGGGGTCGAACCACCTGCCGCCGTCGGAGAAGGAGTCCGGGGTGACGTTGACCACCCCCATCACGGCGCAGCGGTTCCAGTCCGGGAGTCCGATGACGCGGCCACGGGTTGGATTCATGTCTCCAGCGTAGGGCGCGCCTCCGCTCGAAGGGGTGCGGGTGCTCCGACGGGAGGTACCACCGGGAGGCCCGCGGAACGCCATGCCTGGAAGCCGCCGTCGAGGTCGGTGGCCCGGTGCAGCCCGAGGTCGCGCAGGGAGCGGGCGGCGAGCCCGGAGGCGTACCCCTCGTTGCACACCACGACGACGTGCAGATCGAGACCGGTGGCTTCGGGGGAGCGGTGCGGACACGTCGGGTCCAGCCGCCACTCCAGCTCGTTCCGCTCGACGATCAGGGCGCCCGGGATGGTCCCGTCCCGCTCGCGCAGCTCCGCGTAGCGGATGTCGACGAGCAGTGCGCCCTCCTCGCGCTGGGCGTGCGCGGCCTCCTCGGGGGTGAGGCGTACGAGGCCCGAACGTGCCGCCTCCAGCAGGGAGTCGACGCGGCTGGGGGCGGCGGCACCGTTCCCGGAGGGCTCGGTGCCGCCGGCGGGCTGCGGCGTCCCCGTCATTCCCACTCGCCCGGGCGCTCGACCTGCTCCAGGCGCAGCAGCGATCCCGTACGGCTGTAGCGGCGCATCAGCGGCAGCGGCGGGTAGTAGGCGTGCACGGAGACCGCGTGCTCCTCCTCGGTCTCGTTGAGCACCTGGTGGACGTGGTGGGGGCCGAAGGCGCGTCCGCGTCCGGCGGTCAACTGCCGCTCGCGGTCGACGCCGTCGGCCAGCTCCAGCGTCTTCCAGCCCTCGGTGGGGAGCCGGGCCGCGAGGGACTGTTCGGTGAGGCTGCCGCTCGCGGTCGCGAAGGCGCCGAGGGAGCCGCCGTGGTCGTGCCAGCCCGTGCCGGTGCCGGGGGGCCAGCCGATGATCCATGCCTCGCTGCCGCCGGGGCCGTTGAGGCGCAGCCAGGTACGGCCCTCGGGATCGAGGGGGAGGGAGGCGACGAGCTCGGCGTCGGCCGCCGTCTTCCGTACGTAGTCGAGGAGTTCGGCCTCGGTGGGCGGGGTGCGGTCCGTCGTGGACTCGGCGGCCGGGGCCGTGCCCGGGGCCGGGGCGGTGGCCGGTGCGGAACCGGAATCGGGCGCAGGTGCAGCGGGGGAGGGGGATGCGGATGACACGGAGAACCGTCCTGAACGTGATCGAGGGCACGCGCTCACTGCGAGCGCGCGGAATGGCCAGACGTGATCAGCAGGACGGACGACACAGGCAGCCCACGTAGCGGAGCAGGTCCAGGTGGACCCTCCGCCAGGGGTGCAGTTCGGTGCCGTTCATGCGGTGGAGTGAAGCATGAGACCTGTGGACGGTCAACTTGCCGCCGTGCGCTTTGTGATGGGAGTGAGCGGGGCACGGCAGGCGTCCCGGCGGTGCCGGAGGCGGCTGCGGCCTGGTGCTTCTCCGCCGTGCACGGGGGCGTCGGTCATGCGTCGGCGACCGTCTCCAGCTCCACTTCGTCGCGGCGTACGTCGCGCTCGTCGGCGTCGATGGAGCGGCGCAGCGCTTCGTGCAGCCGGCCCGGGGTGAGGACGCCGACGAAGCGGTCCGCGTCGTCCAGTACGGCGATCCAGCCCGCGTCGTGCTGGAGCATGCTGCTGAACGCCTGCTTCAGCGGCGAGCCCAGCGGAAGCCACGCCTCCATGCGGCGGGCGTGGTCGGCGACGGTCGGGGGCGAGGTCTTGTCCTGGGACTTCGCGGCCGGCGAGGCGGGACCGGCCGGGCTGTCCACGGCCTCGGCCGCGAGCCAGCCGTGCAGCTCGTCCGCGTCGTCCAGGACGACGGCCCAGCGCGCGCCCTCGCCGCGCATGCGGGCGCGGGCCTTGTCGATCGGGTCGTCGAGGTGGACGACCGGGGGCTCCTCCAGGTCGCCGCGTTCGATCGGGGTGACCGACAGCCGCTTCAGGCCGCGGTCGGCGCCCACGAAGTCCGCGACGTACGGGGTGGCCGGTGCGCCCAGGACCTTCGCCGGGGGGTCGAACTGCTCGATGCGCCCCTCCCCGTACACGGCGATGCGGTCGCCGAGGCGTACGGCCTCCTCGATGTCGTGCGTGACGAAGAGGACGGTCTTGTGCAGGGTCGACTGAAGCTTCAGGAACTCGTTCTGGAGGTGCTCGCGCACCACCGGGTCGACGGCGCCGAAGGGCTCGTCCATCAGCAGCACCGGCGGATCGGCGGCCAGGGCGCGGGCGACGCCGACGCGCTGCCGCTGGCCGCCGCTGAGCTGGTCCGGGTAGCGGTCGCCGTAGCGGGACGGGTCGAGGCCGACGAGGTCGAGCAACTCGGCGGCGCGCTCGCGGCGTTCGGCCTTGGACCAGCCGAGCAGATACGGCACCGTCGCGGTGTTGTCGAGCACCGTCTTGTGCGGGAAGAGGCCCACCTGCTGGATGACGTAGCCGATGCGGCGGCGCAGTTCGACGGGGTCGACGGCGGAGATGTCCTCGCCGTCGAGCAGGATCCGCCCGGACGTCGGCTCGATGAGGCGGTTGACCATCTTCATCGTCGTCGTCTTACCGCATCCCGACGGACCGACGAGCGTGACGAGTTCGCCCCGTGCGACCTCCAGCGACAGCTCGTGGACGGCGGTGGTGCCGTCCGGGTAGCGCTTTGTGACGTTCTCGAAGCGGATCATGGTCTCAATCTCGTCGCTCGGCTCGGGTGGGGTGGGCACGGCGGCGCACCGCCCGGCACCGCGCCGCGTCGCGTCGCGTGGTGCCGGCACTGCGCTCTGCTCGTCGCTCTGCATCGTCGTGTCGTCGTGGTCTTCGACGCGTCCGCATTCTTCCGGTGGCCGTATGAAGTCTGTGTTGCAGGAGTGTGGCAGTTCGGAGCGGCTGTCGGTAGCGGACTGTAAGGTCTCCCGGCATGCTTGCGGCGCGACAGGGCGCGCCGCCGCGGACGCCGCGTCGCAGCGGACCCGGGGACGAGCGGGAGGGGGCGAGCGGATTGAGCGGGCTGACCTCGCTGATCGGCACGGCCGGGACGGTCGGTACGTCCGGCATCGCCGGTGCGTCCGGCACGGCCGTCACATCCGGCGCCGGGCACACCGGACTCCGTGCGGAGGCCGTCGCACGGCAGGGCGGCGACTGCCTGACCGCGAACGACTGGATCTGCGCCGAGTTCGTGCGCACGCGCGGCCAGGAGCTCACGGACGCCACGCTCCAGCACGTGGGGATCACGCTCGCGTCGGTGGCCCTCGCGCTGCTGATCGCCTTCCCGCTCGCGCTCGCCGCCCGGCGCTGGCGACGCGCGTACGGCCCGGTGCTGGGGCTGACGACCGTGCTCTACACGGTGCCGTCCCTGGCCATGTACGCGCTGCTGCTCCCGCTCTTCGGACTGGGCGCGGCGGTCGTGGTCTCGGGCCTGGTGCTCTATTCGCTGACGGTGCTCGTACGGAACATCCTGGCGGGCCTGGAGTCCGTCCCCGACGAGGCCCGTGAGGCGGCGCGCGGCATGGGGTACGGGCCGTTCCGGCTGCTCTTCGGCGTGGAACTGCCGCTCGCGCTGCCCGCGTTGATGGCCGGTGTACGCATCGCGACGGTCTCCGCCGTGGCGCTGACCACGGTCGGTGCCATCGTCGGCTACGGCGGTCTGGGCAACCTCATCTACGACGGCATGGACAGCTTCTTCCGCGCGCAGGTGCTGACGGCCTCGGTGATCTGCGTGGTGCTGGCGGTGCTCGCCGACGTCCTGCTGCTGGGGCTGCAGCGGCTGCTGACGCCCTGGACGCGTACGGGCGGCGGCGCACGGGCCCGGGCGCGGATACGCGGGGGCGGCCGCGGCGGTCCCGGTGCGGGCGCGTCCGGCGGCGTACGCGGAAGCGGCCACGACGACGGTGTACCGGACGTGCCGGGCGAACCGGGCGGCGTACGCGGGGTGCCCGAGCCCGCCGGCAAGGAGGCGTGAGCGATGGGCTTCTTCCTGGACGCGTGGACGTGGCTGACCACGGGCGCCAACTGGGCGGGCGGCGACGGTGTGACGCACCGCCTCGCCGAGCATCTGTATCTGACCGTCGTCTGCCTCGGCGCCGCCTGCGCCCTGGCGCTGCCCGTCGCGCTGTGGCTCGGACATGTGGGGCGCGGCGGCGCGCTCGCCGTGAACATCTCCAACGTGGGCCGCGCGGTGCCCACGTTCGCCGTGCTCGTCCTGCTGACGCTCAGCCCGCTCGGCAAGCAGGGCGACCTCCCGACGATCATCGCGCTGGTGCTCTTCGCGCTGCCGCCGCTGCTGACCAACGCGTACGTCGGGATGCGGGAGGCCGACCGCGACGTGGTGGAGGCCGCCCGCGGTATGGGCATGTCCGGCTGGCAGCTCCTCCTCCGCGTCGAACTGCCGCTCGCCTTCCCGCTGATCATGACGGGCGTGCGCTCGGCGGCCGTCCAGGTCGTGGCGACGGCGACGCTGGCCGCGCTGCCGGGCGGCGGCGGACTCGGCCGGATCATCACCGCCGGCTTCGGTACGTACGACACCCCGCAGGTCGTCGCGGGCGCGGCCCTGGTGGCGGCGCTCGCGCTGCTCGTGGAAGGGGTGCTCGTGGTGGCCGAACGGCTGCTGGACCCGATGCGCGGACGGCGCCGCGGCGCGCAGCCGAAGGCCCGTACGCGCTCCCGATCGACGCCCACGGGCCTCGGTGACAAGGCGGCACCCGTGCAGTCGCCGTCCTGACCCTCCGACCCTCGTACCCCTGACGAACGGTGGACATGATGAATGAGGCAGCGAACCCGGAAGCGACGCCGGGCCCTTACGCGTACGCGAGGCTGCGCAGGACGGGCCGGCTGCTGGCGGCGGGCGGCGCCGCCGCGCTGCTGGCCACGTCCCTGACGGCGTGCGGCGGCGACAGCCTGGAGAAGGAGGGCGGCGGTCCGGCGGACGGCGGCGGCTCCAAGGGCGAACTGGTCATCGGCTCGGCCGGGTTCACCGAGTCGCAGATCATGGCGGAGCTGTACGCGAAGCTGCTCACGAAGGCCGGCTACAGCACGTCGATCAGCAAGCTGAAGAACCGCGAACTGTACGAACCCGCCCTGGAGAAGGGCGAGATCGACGTCGTACCGGAGTACGCGGCGACGCTCGCGGAGTTCCTGAACGCGAAGAAGAACGGCCCGAAGGCCGAGCCGGTCGCCTCCAACGACGCGGACGAGACGGTCGGCGCGCTGGACAAGCTCGCCGGACCGCGCGGGCTGAAGGTACTGCCCGCAGGCAAGGCCGTCGACCAGAACGCCTTCGCCGTCGCCGAGGACTTCGCGAAGAAGCACCGGCTCACGTCCCTCTCGGATCTGGGGAAGTCGGGCGAGAAGGTCAAGCTCGCGGCGAGCGACGAGTGCGAGGAGCGGCCCTTCTGCCGCCCCGGCCTGGAGAAGACCTACGACATCGACGTCACCGGCATCGACCCCAAGGGCGTCGGTACGACGCAGGCGAAGGAGGCCGTCAAGGACGGCACCGACCAGATGGTGCTGACGACGACCACCGACGCCACGCTCAAGGACTTCGGTCTGGTGCTGCTGGAGGACGACAAGGGGCTGCAGAACGCCGACAACGTGCTGCCGGTCGTCAACGCCGAGAAGGCGGGCGGCAAGAAGGTCGCGGCCGCGCTGAACAAGCTCACGAAGGTGCTCACGACGAAGGACCTCGCCGACCTCAACGGGAAGGTGGACGCCGACCGGAAGAAGCCGAAGGACGTCGCCGAGGAGTACCTCAAGGCGAAGAAGCTGATCTGAGGCCGGCGGTGAGGACGGCCCGCGACGGCGCCCGCGAGGCCCTTCGCGGAGGTGCCCGCGGGGGTGCCTGCGGAGCGGTCCTCGGGGGCGCCGCCGGAGCCGTTCCCGGAGTTGAACGGAGCGTCGGATTCCAGAAGCGGACAGCGACGGCGAAAGAGGACAGCGCAGGGTTGTGGCGGGGTAACAATGCCCTTCGTGCGGTGCCTGATCGGAGTCTTGCGAGGTAGATTCCAGGCCATGCCTCGTGGACGTCATCGCCATTCGCAGCCGCTGCACCGGGCCCTCGCTCCGGCAACCGTCGCAGTGGCCGCGCTGCTCTGCGCGGGGGCCGCCTGGCTGTTCGGCGAAGCCGGCGTCGGTGACACGGACACGGTGCTGCTCAGGGTGTGCGCCGCGGCCGCCGCGGTGGCCGCCGTGACCGGCGCCGTACTGCTGCGGAGCTGGGACCGGGCGGCGGGCAAACGCGTCGGCGATCTGAAGGCCAAGCTGGCGAGCACGGAATGGCGGGCCGAGGAGCGCCAGGCCGAGTTGGAGAGCGACCTCGAAGAGGCCCGGCAGGGCCGCGAGAAGACACGCGCCCGACTGCGGGAGAAGCGCGCCGAGTTGGCACGGCTGCGCAGCGAGCACGCGACCCTGCTGCGGCGTTACGCGCACGCCGAGACGGAACGGGCGAGCGCCCTGGAGGGCCGCCGGCAGCTCGAACTGGAGACGGGCGAGCCCACGAAGGCGCTGACCGTGGGCGCCACCGACCACCGCCAGCCCTCGGGCGCACCGACCCCGCTGACGTATCTCCAGGCGAACGAGGCCCTGCGGAATCTGAGCCGCAACGTCGCGCGGCGCAAGGAGCGCGAGGAGCAGGAGCGCGAGGAGCAGGAACGGCAGGAGGCGCTCCGCAAGGAGCGCGAACTGCGCGAGCAGGAACGCGAAGAGGCCCTTCAGGCGGCGCTCCACGGCCCGCGGCGCACCGTGGACGAGCGCTTCACGGCGCGCAGCAGCAAGTTCGACTTCTTCGGCACCGGCAGCATGAACAAGCCGAAGCGGCGGGCGAAGCGGCCGCCGGGGGCGCCCGGGGGTCCGGGATCCCCGTCCGTACCGTCCAGGGCGCGGGAGCCGCGCGAGGCGTCCGAGCTGTTCGAGCTCCGTGAGACGCGTGAGGCCCGCGAAGCGGAAGAGGCCCGTGAGGCCCAGGAGGCGAACGCGACGGGCAGGACGGACGAGACGAGCCCGGCGTCGGCGTCGGCGGACCGTACGGGCGAGGCCGGCGGCGAGGCGCCGCGGGAGCCCGCGGCGGACGAGAAGCGTGAGGCGGACGGGACGGCGGCGGAGCCGGCCGAGGCATCGGCCGACGCACCGGAGGCCGAGTCCGCCGAGTCCTCCCGCTCCGCGGTGAACGGGCATGCCACGCGCGCCGGTTCGCAGGCCACGACCGAGGCGTCCGCGTCCTCCGACGCGTCCGGGGCCGAGCCGGGCACCGGGCCGAAGGCGTCGCCGGACGAGGCCAAGGGTTCGGCGAAGAAGCCCCGTACGAAGGAAGGTTCCAGCTCGGCGGCGACCACTCCGGCGCCCGCCGGACGGCATGCGAAGCGCGAGACCGAGCCGAAGGGGCCGGAGTCCGAGACGCAGCCCGACGCCGGCTCCAAGTCCGGCCCCGACTCCAAGTCCAAGTCCGCGGCGGCGTCCCCCTCCGCGTCCGGACAGCCGGAGCAGAAGCCGGAGTCCGTACGGACCGCGAAGGCCGGTAACGCGACGCGGGGTACGGAGAGGGACAAGAGCAGCGCCAAGGCGGCGGACAAGGCCGAGGCTCAGGCCGCGGATGCCGGTGAGAGCACCGGCGAGGACAAGCGCAAGGGCGACAGGGACACGGGCGACGTCGCGTCCGCGGCGGAGGAGACCAAGCCGGAGTCCGGCGAGAAGGGCAGCGGCACAACCCCGGAGAAGCCGCGGTCCAAGTCCCCCGGGAAGTCCGCCGGTTCGGGCTCGGACACGGCCCCGCGTACGGCGTCGGGCAAGACGTCCGGCAAGGCAGCCGACAAGACCGTCGACAAGACGTCCGACAAGGGCCGCGGCAAGGACACGACCACGGGGGACGGGCCCGGGACCGAGGAGAGCCCCGGCCGGACGCCCGACTCCGAGCCGACGCCGGAGTCCGACCCGAAGTCCGAGACCGAGCAGGGCTCCGAGTCCGGCACGAAGCCGGAAGCCGGGTCGACGTCCGACTCCGGTCCGGCGTCCGAGACCGAGCAGAAGACCGAGTCCGGGCAGAAGTCCGCGCCCACGTCGGAGTCCGAGCCCAAGTCCGGCCACTCCGCTCCGCGGCCGCGTACCTCCGCGAACGGCAAGCCCAAGTCCGACTCCGGCGTGCGCAACGCGAGTTGACCGCCCGCCGCGCGGCTCCCGTACCTCCCGTACCTCGCGCGCGACCCGTACACCCCGTACATCCCGTACATCCCGTACATCCGGACCCGGGCCCGGACCCCGCTACGTGGCGACCACCTGGCGATTACTCGGCGGCTACTTGACGGCTACTTGTCGATGTCCCCGACCACGAAGAAGAACGACCCCAGGATCGCCACCATGTCGGCGACGAGCGTCCCCGGCAGCAGTTCCGTCAGCGCCTGGATGTTGTTGAACGAGGCCGAGCGGAGCTTGAGCCGGTACGGCGTCTTCTCGCCCTTGGAGACGAGGTAGTAGCCGTTGAGCCCGAGCGGGTTCTCGGTCCAGGCGTACGTCGCGCCCTCGGGGGCCTTGAGCACCTTCGGCAGCCGCTGGTTGACGGGCCCCGGCGGCAGTTCGGCGAGGCGGTCGAGGCATGCGTCGGCCAGGTCCAGCGAGTTGTACGCCTGGTCCAGCAGCACCTCGAAGCGGGCGAGGCAGTCGCCCTCGCCGCGGGTGACGACGCGGAGGGTGTCCTGGAGTTCTCCGTACGCGAGATACGGCTCGTCGCGGCGCAGATCGAAGTCGACGCCGGAGGCGCGGGCGATGGGGCCGCTGACCCCGTACGCGTGGACGGTCGTGCGGTCGAGGACGCCGACGCCGCGCGTACGGCCGCGGAAGATCTCGTTCCCGGTCACGAGCCGGTCGAAGGTGTCCATGCGGGACCGTACGTCCCGTACGGCCTGCCGGGCGCGGCCCTGCCATCCGGCCGGAAGGTCCTCCTTCAGGCCGCCGACGCGGTTGAACATGTAGTGCATCCGGCCGCCGGAGATCTCCTCCATGACGTGCTGGAGCTCCTCGCGCTCGCGGAACGCGTGGAAGACGGGCGTGATCCCGCCCAGCTCCAGCGGATAGGAGCCGAGGAACATCAAGTGGTTGAGCACGCGGTTGAGTTCGGCGAGGAGCGTCCGCAGCCACACCGCGCGCTCGGGGACCTCCATGCCGAGCATGCGCTCGACGGCGAGCACCACACCGAGTTCGTTGGAGAAGGCGGACAGCCAGTCGTGGCGGTTGGCGAGGACGATGATCTGCCGGTAGTCGCGGGCCTCGAAGAGCTTCTCCGCGCCGCGGTGCATATAGCCGACGACCGGCTCGACCTCGTTGATCCGCTCCCCGTCGAGGACGAGCCGCAGCCGGAGCACTCCGTGCGTCGAGGGGTGCTGGGGGCCGATGTTGAGCACCATGTCGGAGCTCTCCGCGGCGCCGCCGATGCCGACCGTGGTCTGCCGTCCCGGGGCGGTGCCCGTTCCGGTGCCGTCGGGCGCCCCTGCGGCGCCGTCCGTCGTCGTCCGCTGACTCATGGGCTCAGTCTCGCACCCCGTACGGCGGGGGTTTCCGGCGGTGTTGGCGCTCGCGGGCCTGCCGTCCCGTACACGACCGGCCGTAGGCTGGCCGCATGACGACGGGGACGGACGAGCACGAGCACGACCACGACCACGTGGAGGACCGGGGGCACGGGCAGGAGGCCGAGCGCTGGCACGGCGTCGAGCGTGCGCTGCTGCGGATGCGCCGCGTGGTGCTGCTGTGCGCGCTCGTGCCGTCGGCGCTCGTCGTCGCCGTGCTGCTCGCGCTGACCGCCGGGCCCGCCTGGGCCGCCTTCGCGCTGCTGCCCGCGGCCGCCGCCGCATGGGGCTGGGGCGCGCTGGAACGCAACTGGCGCTCGTGGCGGTACGCGGAGCGTGAGGACGACCTGCTCATCAGCCGCGGTGTGCTCTGGCGCGAGCTCACGGTCGTGCCGTACGGGCGGATGCAGCTCGTGGAGGTCACCTCCGGTCCGCTGGAGAGGCGTTACGGCCTCGCGCGCGTACAGCTCCACACCGCTGCGGCGACGACCGACGCCGAGATCCCCGGGCTCGTACCGGAGGAGGCGGAACGCCTCCGCGACCGGCTCACGGAGCTGGGCGGCGCCAGGTCGGCGGGGCTGTGAACGGGACGGAAGGAGCCGCCGGTACGGAGGCGGCCACCGGGAGGGAAGGGGCCACCGGGAAGGAAGGGGCAGGCGGAACGGCCGCCGAGGCGACTCCGGTCCCGGAGGACTCGGCTCCCGCCTCCGCTTCCGCCTCCGGCCGCCCCGAAGGCAAGCGGCTGCACCCCGTCACGCCGTGGCGCCGCGCATGGGCGCCCGTCGCGGGGCTCGTCGCCTTCTCCGTGCACGACTTCGAGCGCACCCGCGAGTGGTTCACCCACCTCACGCCCGGCTGGCTGCTGGCCGCGTTCGGCGTGCTGCTGCCGGTCGCGGCGGCGTACGGCTTCTTCTCCTGGTGGTTCACCAGCTACCTCGTCACCGACACCGAACTGCGCATCCGTACGGGCCTGGTCTTCCGCCGCACCGCGCACATCCGGCTCGACCGCGTGCAGGCCGTCGACGTCGGCAGGCCGCTGCTGGCCCGCGTCGCCGGGGTCGCGAAGCTCAAGCTGGACGTCGTCGGCACCGAGGCCAAGGACGAACTCGCCTTCCTCGGCGAGCGCGAGGCCGTCGCCCTGCGTGCCGAACTCCTCGCCCGCGCCGCCGGAATCGCCCCCGACGCCGCGCCCGAGGCGGGCGAGGCACCCTCCCGTGAACTGCTGCGCGTCGGCACCCGCACGCTCGTCACCGGTCTGCTGCTGATGGGCACCGGCTGGGGCGCGCTGCTCGGGATGCTGCTCGTACCGGTCGTGGTCTACGCCGCCAGCGGCAGCGTCCTCGGCTCCCTCGTCACGCTCCTCCCGGCCCTGGGCGGTGTCTGGGCCAGCACGGGCGGACGCCTTCTCAAGGAGTACGACTGGACGGTGGCCGAGTCGCCGGACGGGCTGCGCCTCGACCACGGGCTGCTGGACCGCGAGCATGCGACGGTGCCGCCGGGCCGTGTGCAGTCCGTACGGATCACCGAGCCGCTGCTGTGGCGGCGGCGCGGCTGGGTCCGTGTGGAGCTGGAGATCGCGGGCGCCGGCAAAGACAAGGGCGGGGTGCTGATCCCGGTCGCGCCGCGCGACGAGGCGGCGGTCGTGCTGGCGCGCGTGCTGCCCGGCACCGATCTCGCGGCCGCGGCGGAGTCCGCGGCTCCGGTGCCGCGCCGGGCCCGCTGGTGCGTGCCGCTGCTGTGGCGCGGTTACGGGTACGGGGCGACGGACGCCGTCTTCGTCACCCGCAGCGGGCTGATCAGGCGCCGCGTGACGCTCGTACCGCACGCCAAGGTGCAGAGCGTGCGCCTGAGTCAGGGCCCGTGGGAGCGCCGGATGCGGCTGGCGGACGTGGCCGTCGACCACGGCGCGAACGGCTGGACGGCGGCCCGGCTGCGGGACGCGGACGAGGCCCGCGCACTGGTACGCGCCCAGGCCGAACGCTCGCGCACGGGGCGGAGGACGGCGCGTCCGGAGCGCTGGATGACCTCGCAGACAGGGGACGGCGAGCGCTCCGACGAACGGGACATCGAGCGCCCGGACGCAGACCGGGACGGCGGGGCCGGTGGGGTCGGAGGGGCCAGCGGGGCCAGCGGGGCGTCAGCCGAAGGGTGACCTCGTGCCCCCGACGGGCTGCACCAGCCAGCGGAAGGCGCCCAGTCCGGACGCGGAGGTCAGCTCGGCGGCCTCGCCGGCGGCGGCCAACTGCCGTACGTACGCGGGCGGATCGCTCGTCGCGAGGGAGAGCGGGGGACGGGCGCCGTCGATCCCCAGGCTGTGGAGGGCGTCACGCTGGGTGCGTACGACGGGCGGTGCGCAGCCGTCCGCCGCGGCCCGCGCGCCGGCCGCTGCGCACGCGTCCAGCGCGACGTGCGCGGTCAGATCCCGGCTGCCGTCCGGTACGGGCGGTGCCTCGCGGCCGTCGAGATAGCCGGTGAGGGTGCCGAAGGGCGGTCGGTCCTCGCGGAAGTGCGCGTAGTCGACGGCGACGGCCAGTCCACGGGCGAGGGTCGCCACCGCCGCCGCCCACGCCTCGTCGCGCGGCAGCCCGATCTCCGCGCGCAGTCCCGGCTCCGCGCCGTGGCCCTCCGCCGCGGAGAGCGGCCACCAGTGCTCCAGCCACTCCGCCTCGGGACCCGTCACGGGCTCGCCGAGCCGTTCGGCTCCGTCCGAGGTCCGTACGAGCACCGTGCGCGGGACGCCGTCCGCGTCGGTCTCGGCGATGTCGAGGGGGACGTCGTCGAGCCACTCGTTGGCGAAGAGCAGCCCCGTCAGCCCGTCGGCCGAACTCCCCTGCGCGCTCGGCCCGTTGGGCCCGTCAAGCCCGTACGGAGGCGCACCGGCGGGCAGCGAGTGCGACCACACGATGCGTTCGTCCAGACCGTCGGGGCGAGGCGCGCGCTCCACCGCGTACGGGCGCACGCGGGCGGCGGCACCGGCGGGCAGCGCCTCCAGTACGCCGGTGAGCAACTCTCCCCGCCCGGCGCCGACATCGACCATGGCGAGTTCGCGGGGGCGGCCGAGCGCCTCGTCGACGTGGAGCAGGAGCCGTGCGACGGCGAGGGCGAAGAGCGGCGAGGCGTGCACGGACGTACGGAAGTGGGCTGCGGGCGCCTCGCGTACGAAGAAGCCATCGCCGCTCCGTCCGTCTCCGTTCCCGCTGCTGTCCCCGTAGAGCGCGCGCTCGGCGGCCGTCCGCCACGGCAGCCAGCAGCCGCCGCCGTCCCCGTCCCGGTCGCTGTCCCCGTCGCCGTCCGTACCGTGCGGCCTGCCGTCCCGTGTGTGCACGCGGCCACCGTAGGCGAGGAGCACGGAGGTCCTGCCTCCACCTTGCGGAGTAGGCGGGCCGCGAGGGATCGGCCGCCGGGCTGACCCGGTGCGCGTTCGCCGTGAATACGCTGTGTTATGTGAACCGCATTTACGATTTCATCCGCCGGCACCCCACCTGGGTCGACACCTGCTGGGCCGTGCTGCTGCTGATGATCTCCGCGGTCTGGCTCGTCTCCAGCGTGCACAGCGAGGGCGCCGGCACACCGGAGGGCCCCCTGGAGCAGACGGCGGCGGTCCCCATTGTCCTGTCGATGTGCACGGTCGTCGCGCTGCGGCGCAGGGTGCCGGAGAAGATGCTCGTGCTGGCGACCGGCACCGGCGTCGCCCAGCTCGTCACGGGCGTGGGGGTCGGCCCCAGCAACTTCGCGATGCTCGTCATCGTCTTCACCGTCGCCTCCCGCAGCATCCGGTGGGCGTCCCGGTTCGCCCTGTGCGGAGCGCTTCTCGCGCCGACGATCGCCACCCTGCGCTGGCCCGACGACCGGCAGACGCTCGTCAGCTCGATCCTCGGCGACGTCTTCATGACCGTGACGTTTCTCCTCGCCTGGGTGCTGGGCGACTCGCTGCGTACGCGCCGTGCCTACTACGCACAGCTCGAGGAGCGCGCCACCCGGCTGGAGAAGGAGCGCGAGGCACAGACGAAGATCGCCGCCGCGGCCGAACGGGCCCGTATCGCACGGGAGTTGCACGACGTCGTGGCGCACAACGTCTCGGTGATGGTCGTACAGGCCGACGGTGCCGCGTACGTACTGGACGCCGCGCCCGACCAGGCGAAGCAGGCCCTGGAGACCATCTCCGGCACGGGCCGCCAGGCGCTCGCGGAGATGCGCCGACTGCTGGGGGTGCTGCGTACCGGCGAGGGCGGCGGCACCGCGAGCACCGCCGGTACGGGCAGCGGCGGCGAGCGCCGGGAGGGCAGCGGCGAGTATCTGCCGCAGCCCGGCGTCGAGCAGCTCTCGGAGCTGATCGACCAGGTCAGGGGAGCCGGGCTCACGGTCAGCTTCTCGATAGAGGGGACGCCGCGTCCGCTGCCGAGCAGCGTGGAGCTGACGGCGTACCGCGTGGTGCAGGAGGCGCTCACCAACACCCGTAAGCACGGCGGCCCGCAGGTCGGCGCGACCGTCTGCCTCCGCTACAGCGCGGACGAACTGTCGCTGCTCGCCGAGGACGACGGCCGCGGCGCGGAGCGCGCGCTGTACGAGGACGGCGGCAACGACGGGCTCGGCCACGGGCTCATCGGGATGCGCGAACGCGTGGGCATGGTGGGCGGCAGCCTGGAGGCCGGTCCGCGTCCCGGCGGCGGCTTCCGTATCAGTGCCGTGCTGCCGTTGAAGGCCGCGCACTGAACGCCCGCCGCACGCCGAGCAGTTGACCGCCCGCCTGCCGCTCCACCGACGGCCACCGAGCAACCGACCCGGGAAGGACCCCCGATGACGATCCGCGTGATGCTCGTCGACGACCAGGTGCTGCTGCGCACCGGATTCCGCATGGTGCTGGCCGCGCAGCAGGACATGGAGGTCGTCGCCGAAGCGGGGGACGGCGCCGAGGCGTTGGAGGTGCTGCGCGCGACGGCGGTCGACGTGGTCCTGATGGACGTGCGGATGCCGAACGTCGACGGCGTGGAGGCCACCCGCCGCATCTGCTCCGGCGGCGAGGGCGGCGCCGGTTCGCCGAAGGTGCTGATACTCACCACGTTCGACCTCGACGAGTACGCCTTCTCCGCGCTCAAGGCCGGAGCGAGCGGCTTCATGCTCAAGGACGTGCCGCCCGGCGATCTGCTCGCCGCGATCCGCGCCGTGCACAGCGGCGACGCGGTGGTCGCCCCGAGCACCACCCGCCGTCTCATCGACCGCTTCTCGACCGTGCTCCCGGCCGCCGTGCCCGAGCCCCTCTCGAACGGTCTGGAACGGCTGACCGACCGCGAGCGCGAGGTGCTGACCCTCGTCGCGCAGGGGCTCTCGAACGGGGAGATCGCCGCCGAACTGGTCCTGTCCGAGGCCACGGTGAAGACGCACGTCGGGCGCATCCTCGCCAAGCTGGAGCTGCGGGACCGGGTGCAGGCGGTCGTCCTCGCGTACGAGACACGGCTGGTCAGGGCGGGCGGCAGCGGCGGTGGCGGCGCCGCGCGGTAGGCGGGACCTTGCCCGTGCCGTCCGCGTCACCCCGTCCGTGACGAGGACCGAGGCGGAAGAAACCCGAGGAACTCCGCGACGGCGTCCCGTACATCGCCCGCCGACCATGTCAGCCCCGCCGCCGCGACCGTCACCTCGTGCATCGCCAGCCCCGGCGGCCCGCCGGTCGGCTCGGACCAGCGCCGGAAGAGCAGCGTCCCCGTCTCCTCCGCCTGACGTGCGCCCGCGTCCGTCAACTCCCGTACGCCGTACGGCAGCCAGACCTGGAACTGGTGGGTGTGCGGCTCGCGCGGCCGCACCAGCCACCACGGCACGTCCGACTCCGTGAGCGCCTCGCGCAGCGCCGCCGCGACGGTCTTCGCATGCGCCACGTACTCGGGCAGGCGCGGCAGTTCGCGCTCCAGCCCCACCAGCGCCGCGAGCGCGGCGGGCCACTGCTGGAAGATCTGGCCGCCGTAGCGGTGGCGCCATGCCGCGGCGTCCTCCACGACCGCCTCCGGCCCGGCGAGGGCGGCGCCGGACAGCCCGCCGAGGGACTTGTAGAAGCTGACGTAGACGGTGTCGGCCAGCGCGGCGATCTCGGGGAGGCCGCGGCCGAAGTGCGTGGCGCACTCCCAGATCCGCGCGCCGTCGAAGTGCACCACTGCGTCACGTTCGCGGGCGGCGGCCACTGTGGCGGTCAGCTCGTCCCAGGAGGGGAGCAGGAACCCGGCCTCGCGCAGCGGCAGTTCGAGGGCGAGGGTGCCGAACGGCTCGGCGGCGTCCCGTACTTCGGCGGCGGTCGGCAGCCGGGGCGCGTCCGTCGGATGTACGACGCTCAGTCCGGTCAGCCGCCGCAGGGCGTCCCGCTCGCAGCGCACCGGATGCGCCAGCGGATGCAGGGCGACGGTGCCGCTGCCGGTGCGCTCCGCCCAGCAGCGCAGCGCGGCCTGCTGCGCCATGGTGCCGGTGGGGAAGAAGGCGGCGGCCTCCGTGCCGAGGGCGGCGGCCGTACGGCGCTCCAGCTCGCCGACGATGCCGTCCTCGTCGCCGTACACGTCGGTCCAGCCGGTGAGGTCGTAGGCGTCGGCGCCCTCCGCCGCGAGGCGCGCGAGGCGTGCGCCGACGCTCTCCCCGGTGGGCCCGTCCGCGAGGCGGCGCCGCGCGCTGTTCCACGCCGGCAGCAGCCGTGCCCGCTCTTGACGCTCCGACTCGGTCATGTGCCGCATCCTCGCGCCCGGGAGCGGGTGGCCGCCAGGGTGCCCGTGGCCTGCGGCTCGTCCGCGGCCGTCGCGTGAGGGGATCTGCGAGGGGATCCGCGAGGGGAGGGGGAGCGGGCTCCGCCCG
>NZ_LJGW01000093.1:30686-30880 GCF_001751255.1 Streptomyces nanshensis
CGTCCGGTACCCGCCGCGGACCGGAACGGAATACGGAAGGCCGCCACGCCGTGAACGATCAGCACTCAGCCCACCCGCCGGACGGACCGGGACAGGGCCGCGCCGAGGACCGCCCCGCCCGCCTGTCGGTGGGCGTCGTCGGTACGGGCCGCGTCGGCTCCGCGCTCGGCGCCGCGCTGCGCCGGGCCGGGCAC
>NZ_LJGW01000079.1 GCF_001751255.1 Streptomyces nanshensis
GACCCCGCGTCCGCCGGCCCCGCGCCCGCGTCCGCGCCCGCCACCTCCGCCGCAGCCGAGCAGAGCTGGCGCCCGGCGCCCGTCCCCGGCTCCGGCGTCCGACTCTCGCCCGTACAGCAGGCGTTCATCGACGCGGGCGCCGTGCAGTGCGGCTTCTGCACCCCCGGGCTGCTGGTCGCCGCCGACGAACTCATCGAGCAGAACGCGCGACCCTCCGACGCCGACATCCGCGAGGCGCTCTCCGGCAACCTGTGCCGCTGCACCGGGTACGAGACGATCCTCGACGCGGTACGGCTGGCGGCCGCCCGTACGGACG
The DNA here is from genome assembly GCF_001751255.1 of Streptomyces nanshensis. Lineage (GTDB taxonomy): Bacteria > Actinomycetota > Actinomycetes > Streptomycetales > Streptomycetaceae > Streptomyces > Streptomyces nanshensis_A. The sequence continues at coordinate 317 of NZ_LJGW01000079.1, forward strand.
CCGCCGGGGGAGAGGGCCCCGTACGAGGAGAGGTGGTCTGAGATGGCAGGCGCGAACCCCACCCGTACCCCCACGGCCCTCACCCAGGGCAGCTCGGGCGCCACCCGCGGCGGCGTCGGCGAGTCCACGCTCCGCCCCGACGGGACGCTCAAGGTCACCGGCGAGTTCGCCTACGCCTCCGACCTGTGGCACGAGGACATGCTCTGGGGCTGCACGCTGCGCAGCCCGTACCCGCACGCCGAGATCCGCTCCGTCGACGTCTCGGAAGCGCTCAAGCTGCCCGGCGTGTACAGCGTGATGACGCACGACGACCTGCCCGCGGAGACCAACTTCGGCCTGGAGATCCGCGATCAGCCGGTGCTGGCGAAGGACCGCGTCCGCTACCACGGCGAGGCCGTCGCCGTCGTCGCCGCGGACCATCCCGAGACCGCGCGCCGCGCCGCCGCGAAGATCCGCGTCGAGTACGCCGAACTCCCGCCCGTGCACGACGAGTTCAGCGCGACCGCACCCGGCGCCCCCGTGCTGCACCCCGGACGCGACGACCATCACGCGCCCCATGTGGCGCACCCCAACATCGTCCACCGGCAGCCCATCGTGCGCGGCGACGTGGCGGCGGCGAAGGCCGAGGCCGAGGTCGTGGTGCGCGGCGAGTACGAAGTGGGCATGCAGGACCAGGCGTTCCTCGGGCCCGAGTCGGGGCTCGCGGTGCCCGCCGAGGACGGCGGCGTCGATCTGTACATCGCCACCCAGTGGCTGCACGTCGACCGCGACCAGCTCGCACCCGTGCTGGGGCTGCCGCCGGAGAAGGTGCGGCTGACGCTCTCCGGCGTCGGCGGGGCGTTCGGCGCCCGCGAGGATCTGTCGATGCAGGCGCACGCGTGCCTGCTGGCGATGGCCACCGGCAAGCCCGTCAAGATCGTCTACAACCGCTACGAGTCCTTCTTCGGGCACGTGCACCGCCACCCGGCCAAGCTGACGTACGAGCACGGCGCCGACCGCGACGGCACGCTGCGCTACATGACGTGCCGCATCGTGCTGGACGGCGGCGCCTACGCCTCGTCCTCGCCCGCCGTCGTCGGCAACGCGGCCTCGCTCGGCGCCGGTCCGTACGAGATCGAGAACGTCGAGATCGAGGCGCTCGCCCTCTACACCAACAACCCGCCGTGCGGTGCCATGCGCGGCTTCGGCGCGGTGCAGGCGTGCTTCGCGTACGAGGCGCAGATGGACCGGCTCGCGGCCGAACTCGGCATGGACCCGGTCGAGTTGAGGCAGCGCAACGCCATGTCGCAGGGCTCGGTGCTGCCCACCGGGCAGGAGGTCGACTCGCCCGCGCCCGTCGCGGAGATCCTGCGCCGCGTCAAGGCCCGGCCGCTGCCGCCGGAGCGCCAGTGGGAGACCTCCGCGGACGCGGGCGGCTCCACCGGCGTGGACGTACGGGCGCTGCCGGGCGGTCTGTCCAACACCACGCACGGCGAGGGCGTCGTACGGGGCGTGGGCTATGCGGTGGGCATCAAGAACGTCGGCTTCTCCGAGGGCTTCGACGACTACTCGACCGCCCGCGTCCGGCTCGAAGTCGTGGGCGGCGAACCGGTGGCGGTCGTGCACACCGCGATGGCCGAGGTCGGCCAGGGCGGCGTCACCGTGCACGCGCAGATCGCCCGTACGGAACTGGGCGTCGCGGGCGTGAGCATCCTGCCCGCCGACACCCAGGTCGGCTCGGCCGGTTCGACCTCCGCGTCCCGGCAGACGTATATGACGGGCGGCGCGATCAAGCAGGCGTGCGAGGCCGTACGGGAGCGGGTGCTGCGGCTGGGCCGTGAGCGCTTCGCGGGCCAGCACCCCGCATGGGACTCCGGGGCCGTGCTGCGTCTGGAGGGCGGCAAGGTCGTCACCGACGGGGGCGAGGTGCTCGCCGCGACCGCCGACGTCCTCGGCGACGAAGTCGTCGAAGAAGAGCTGGAGTTCCGGCACCGGCCCACCGAGGCGTTCGACCTGCGGACGGGACAGGGCTTCGGCCACGTCCAGTACTCCTTCGCCGCGCACCGCGCCGTCGTCGAGGTCGACACCGAACTCGGCCTGGTCAAGGTCGTCGAACTCGCCTGTGCGCAGGACGTCGGCAAGGCGCTCAACCCGCTCTCGACCGTCGGCCAGATCCAGGGCGGCTCCACGCAGGGACTGGGCCTGGCCGTCATGGAGGAGATCCTCGTCGACCCCGGCGGCAAGGTACGCAACCCGTCCTTCACCGACTATCTGATCCCGACCATCCTCGACACGCCCACCATCCCCGTGGACGTGCTCGAACTCGCCGACGCGCACGCCCCGTACGGGCTGCGCGGCGTCGGCGAGGCGCCGACGCTCTCCTCCACCCCGGCAGTCGTCGCCGCCATCCGGAACGCCACCGGTCTCGCTCTGAACCGGGTGCCGGTACGTCCGGAGCATCTGACCGGAACACCGGGGGCCTGACCGCCCCCGCCCGGCAGCATCCCCGTCTCGTCTCGGGCCGTCCCCCGGGTCGTGCAGCCAAAGCCCCGCCGTGGCACGGCAGTTCGCCCTTCCGTGCCACGGCGCTCAGGGGCGTCCCTACGACACGTGGGAGAGCGCACACATGACCCCGTCACAGCCCCGGCCCGCGAACGCGGGCCCGTCCGCGTCCACTTCGGCCTCCGCGGACCCTTCCGCGGTCCCGTCCCCTTCCCCCCCTCCCCGCCCTCGTCACCGTCCCCGTCCGGTGAACGGCCCACGCCCCGTACGGAACCGCCCGCGCCCGGAGCGGGCCCGGACGGCCCGCGGCCCGGCGGCGGGCGCCGCTCACCGCTCGACCGCTTCTTCCGGATCACGGAGCGCGGCTCCACGCTCGCCCGCGAAGTGCGGGGCGGCGCCACGACGTTCATGGCGATGGCCTACATCGTCCTGCTCAACCCCGTGATCCTCTCCGTGCCGGACGCCGCCGGGCACACCCTGGACGCGGGGCAGGTCACCACCGCCACCGCCTTCGCCGCCGCGGCGACCACGCTGGTGATGGGCGTGCTCGGCAACGTACCGCTGGCGCTGGCCGCCGGACTCAGCGTCTCCGCGGTCCTCGCCTACCAGGTCGCGCCGGTGATGACCTGGCCCAGCGCGTTCGGGATGTGCGTGATCTACGGTGCGGTGATCGTGCTGCTCGTCGTCACCGGTCTGCGGCGGCTGATCATGGACGCCATCCCGCTGGCGATGAAGCACGCCATCACCATGGGCATCGGCCTCTTCGTCACCCTCATCGGCCTCGTACAGGCGGGCTTCGTGACGAGCATGCCGGGGCCGGGCGGCGTACCGGGCGCCAAGCCGGTCCAGCTCGGCACCCACGACATGCTCACCGGCTGGCCCGTGCTGTGCTTCGCCGTGACGGTGCTGCTCGTCTTCGTCCTCCAGGTACGGCGGGTGCCGGGCGCGATCCTCACCGGCATCGTCGGCGGCACGGTCGTGGCCGGCGCCGTGCACCACTTCGCGGGCCTGGAGGAGAAGGACTGGGGCGGCCGGAACGTGCCGGAGATCTCCGGATCGCTCGTCGCCACCCCCGACTTCGGCCTCTTCGGCAAGGTCTCCTTCGGCTCCGTCGCCGACGCCGGTGCCGTCACCGTCGGGGTCATCGTCTTCACGCTCGTCCTCGCGGGCTTCTTCGACGCGATCGGCACCATCATCGGCATCGGCCAGCAGGCCGGGCTCGCCGACGACGAGGGCCGTATGCCCGGTCTGAACAAGGCACTTGCCATCGACGGCGCGGGCGGCGTGGCCGGAGGCATCGCGGGCGCGTCCGGGCAGACGGTGTTCGTGGAGTCCACGGCCGGTGTCGGCGACGGCGCCCGTACGGGTCTAGCCAGCGTCGTCACCGGACTCGGCTTCACGCTCTGCCTGTTCTTCACACCGCTCGCCCGGATCATCCCCACGCAGGTCGCCGCGGCGGCGCTCGTCGTCATCGGCGCGATGATGATGTCCAACGCCCGGCACATCGACTGGAGCGACACCGCGACCACCGTCCCGGTCTTCCTGACGACGGTGCTGATGCCCTTCACGTACTCCATCACCGCCGGCATCGCGGCCGGCTGCATCTCGTACGTCGTGATCAAGGCCGCACAGGGCAGGTGGAGGGAACCGGGTGTGCTGATGTGGGCGCTCGCCGCCGTCTTCCTCGTCTACTTCGCGCTCGGCCCGCTCGAAGGGTGGCTCGGAGCGTGAGGCGCCGCCGCCGGGCGGCGTATCGCCGCCGCGCGTAAACTCGCAGGCCGCAGCTCTCTGCGCCCGCCCGTCAAGGAGCAACCGTGCTGGACATCGCCGCCGAACTGCACCGCTGGTGCGAGGAGGAGCGGGACTTCGCCGTCGCCACCGTCGTCGCCGTCACCGGCAGCGCGCCCCGCCAGCCCGGCGCCGCGCTCGCCGTGGACGCCGGCGGCGAGGCGGTGGGCAGCGTCTCGGGCGGCTGCGTCGAGGGCGCGGTCTACGAACTGTGCCGCGAGGCACAGGAGTCGGGGCGCAGCGTGGTCGAACGCTTCGGCTACAGCGACGACGACGCCTTCGCCGTCGGGCTGACCTGCGGCGGCGTCATCGACATCCTCGTCACACCGCTCCGCGCGGGCACGGCCGCCTACGCGGTGTACGCGAGCGCGCTCGCCGACGCCGCCCGTGGCCGTGCGGTGGCGCTCGCCCGCGTCGTCGACGGACCGGAGGAACTGCTCGGCGGCGCGCTGTGCGTGCCCGCGGACG
>NZ_LJGW01000080.1:0-140 GCF_001751255.1 Streptomyces nanshensis
GCCTTGCGGCGTCCCCGCCCGTGCCCGCCGGCACCGGAGGGGACGCCGCCGCCGGGCGGGCACGACAGCGGTCCGGTCAGCGCGGCCAGCTCCCGGCCCCAACTGCCGTCCCCGCTGCGCCCGTCGGAGGGGCCGGACCG
>NZ_LJGW01000080.1:274-6227 GCF_001751255.1 Streptomyces nanshensis
GGCTGACGGTCATGGACGGGCGTCCTCCGGCTCGGCGTCCCCGGCCTCGGCGACGTCGGCGGCCTCGCCCTCGGCGGCACCGGCTGCGTCGCCCGCGTCGGCGTCCCGCACGTCGTGGTCCTCGCGGCCCTCCTCGCGGCCCTCCTCGCGGCCGTCCTCCGGACCGCTCTCCTCCGGTGCGGCGGGGCCGTGCCCCGGCGTGAGGACGAGCGCGGCGGCCGGGTAACCCGCCTCGGCGGCCAGCCGCACCCGGTTGGTACGGCCCCACTCGTACGTCCGCCCGGTCAGCTCGTCGCGTACGAGGAAGGACTCCGCCCCCTCGGCCTGTGCCTCGCTGAGCCCGAGGCGGCGCAGGTCCTCCGCCTCCAGCGTCACCGTCGCCTCCTGCGCACGGTCCGCGTCGAGGCTGACCACGACGAGGACGGCGTCGGTGCGCGGCCCGGTCTCGCCGTCCGTGCCCTCCCTGTCGTCCGTACTGTCCGTACCGTCCGGACCGCCGTGCACCGTGCGGTACTTGGAGTAGGCGACGACCTGTTCGTTGTCGCACTCGTGGAAGGTCAGCGACCGCAGCTCGCGCAGCGCGGGGCGGGTGCGGCGCAGCATGTTGAGCTGCCCGATCAGCGGCGCGAGGGTGTGCCCCGACTCCTCGGCCGCGTCCCAGTCGCGCGGGCGCAGCCGGTATGTCTCCGCGTCCGAGTACTCCTCGCTGCCGGGCCGTGCCGCCTGTCCCTCGCACAGTTCGTAGCCCGCGTACATCCCCCACGACGGGGAGAGCGTCGCCGCCAGCACCGCCCGGGTCGCGAACACCGCCGGGCCGCCCCCCTGGAGGCTCGCGGGCAGGATGCCGGGGGTGTTGAGGGCGAAGTGGGGACGCAGCCAGGAGGCGGCCGGACCGGACAGCTCCGTCAGATGCTCCGTCAGCTCCCGCTTGCCGGCGTACCGGATGAACTGCGTGCAGGACTGCTGGAATCCGGCCTTCGCGAGGGTGTGCGTCATCGCCGCGCGTGTGAACGCCCCGGCGAGGAAGACGACATCGGGGTCCGAGCGGTTGACGTCGCCGATGATCTTCTCCCAGAAGCCCACCGGTTTGGCGTCCGGCTCGTCGATACGGAAGATCCGCACCCCGCGCGACATCCACAGCCGCAGCAGGCGCAACGTCTCGCGTACGAGCGCGGTGTAGGCCGTACCGTCCGTGTCGAAGTCGAGCGGCACGATGTCCTGGCGCACGCCCGACGGGCCCTCGGCGGGGGCGATCACGCCGTCCGGGCGCTGCGCGAACCACTCCGGGTGCTCCTTGATCCAGGGGTGGTCCGGGGAGCACTGGAGCGCGAAGTCCAGGGCGACTTCCATGCCCAGGGAGCGGGCGCGCTCGACGAAGTACGTGAAGTCGGCGGCCGTTCCCAGATCCGGATGTACGGCCTCGTGCCCGCCCGCGGCCGAACCGACCGCCCAGGGCGAGCCGACGTCGTCCGGGCCCGCGGACGGCGCGCCCCCTGGGCCCCTGCGGAAGGTGTCGCCGACGGGGTGCACCGGCGGCAGGCAGACCACGTCGAAGCCCATGGCGGCGACGCCCTCCAGCCGCTCGGCGGCGGTACGGAACGTGCCTGAGACCGGGGGCTCGTCCTCCCGTTCGGGCAGCACGGCGCCCTCGGAGCGCGGGAAGAACTCGTACCAGGACCCGAACCCGGCGCGCTCGCGCTCGACTTGGAGCGGCAGCGGACGTGTCGTGGTGACCAGTTCGCGCAGCGGATACCGCTCCAGCACGGCCGTCACCTGCGGGGTGAGCGCCGCCGCGAGGCGGGCGGCGACACCGCGGCTGTGGCTGCGCAGCGCGTCGGCGACGGCGAGGACGCCGTCCCTGCCCTCGCTTCTCGGTACGCCGGCGGCGGCGCGCTCGTGCAGCACCGCGCCCTCTTCGAGCATCGCCTCGGTGTCGATGCCGGCGGGGACCTTCACCTTCGCCCGGCGTCGCCAGGTGGTGACGGGATCGCTCCACGCTTCGATCGCGTACGTCCATCTCCCCTCGCAGTCGGGGGTGATGTCGGCGGCCCAGCGGTCGGTTCCGGGCGCGGTCTCGCGCATGACGGTCCACGGGCCGCGGCGGCCGGTGGCGTCCCGGAGCACGATGTCGGCGCCGAGGGCGTCGTGGCCTTCGCGGACGATGGTGGCCGAGACCTGGAACGTCTCGCCCGGTACGGCCTTGGCGGGGTGGCGTCCGCAGTCGACGAGCGGGCGGACGTCGAGGACGGGGATGCGACCGATCATGGCTTCACCTTGGTGCGGAGTGGAACAGGCGGGCGGATTGTGCGCTTTCCGCCTGTTCTATCTGCTCCGCCTGGTGCACCGGTGCCGTGTGCGGGGCGGGGCCGCGGGTTCACCCGCCCGGCCCCCGCGCCCTCTTGCGTTCCCGCGCGCCCGTGGCGCACGACCGCGCGGTACGGACGGCAAGCCCGCGCCAGGGGGTGCCCCGTGGGTCCGCACGAGGTCAACTCAGCGCGTCACGGCGGGCGTTGAGCGCCGCTCGCGGGCATTTGGCTGCAACACAGCCGCCGGACGGACCGGCGCCGCCCCCCACGGGGCGCCTGCCCGCCCGGCGGGGCTCCCGCGCCCCACCCCGGGGAAGACTTCCGTCTCCGGGCCGTGTTGGGCCCGTCCCGGCCTCGTCGCCGTACGTCTCCGCGTCCGGCCGCCCCGCCGTGACGAATGCGAGGACCCGCCCCCGGAACCGTCAGCCGCCGTGCAGCCGTACGGGAAAGGACCGGAGGTCGTTCTGCGTCAGCACCGGCTGGTTGACGATCTCCTCGACGGGCACGGCGAAGGAGATGCCGGGGAAGCGGTCGAAGAGCGCGGGCAGGGCGATGCCCGCCTCCAGCCGCGAGAGCGCCGCGCCCGGGCAGATGTGCGGGCCGTGGCCGAAGGTCATATGGCGGTTGCGGGTGGGCCGTGTGATGTCGAACCGGTCGGCGTCCGGGCCGTGTTGCTCGGTGTCCCAGCCGATCGCGCGGTACGAGATCACCACGCCCTCGCCCTCGCGGATGACCCCGCCGCCGACCTCGATGTCTTCCGTCGCGAAGCGCATCAGCAGATGCGTGGTCGGGGTGTCCCAGCGCAGGGTCTCCTCGATCACCGCGTCCCAGCCGGCCTCGCCCTTGAGCACCGTCTCCAGTTGGTCGGTGTGGGTGAGCAGCGCCCGTACGGAGTTGAGGATCAGACCGATCGTCGTCTCGTGCCCCGCGGCGACCATCGCCTTGAGGTTGCCGACGACCTCCTCCTCGCTCAGCGGCTCGCCGCCCTCGTCCGCGAGGATCAGCGCACTGGTCAGATCGTCGCGCGGCTCGGCGGTGCGGGCCCGGACCATGTCCGTGAAGATGCCGTCCAGTTCGTCGATGACCGCGAGCCGCTCGTCCTGCGGCGTGAGCATCGAGAAGAACGCCTTGTAGAGCGTGTGCAGCCGCGGATGGAGCGCCGGGTCGACGCCCATGAGCGCGCTGATCACGGACATCGGCAGCGGCAGCGCGAAGACGGACTTGAGGTCCACGGGGCCCTCGGCGCCCTGCGCCTCCAGATCGTCCAGCAGCCGGTGCGTGATGCTCTCGATGACGGGACGCAGATTCTCCAGGCGGCGGGGCGTGACGGCCTGCGCGGTCTTCGTCCGCAGCCGGCGGTGCTCGGCGCCGTCCACGGTGAACATCGAGCGGCCGGAGTCGATCATGCCGATCAGCGGCCACTCGTGGGTGACCTCGCCGCTGCGCCACAGGTTCCACTGCCCGATGTCCTTGACCAGACGGCGGTCCGTCAGCAGCCGCCGGGCGTCCGCGTGCCGGGTGATCGACCAGGCCGGTACGCCGAGCAGTTCGATACGCGTGAGGGCGCCGGCGTCGCGCAGCAGGCGGGTCTCCTCGTCGAGGCGGGCCACCATCGGGTCGATGACGATGGGGCAGCCTTCGTGGCCCGCGGGAGCGGTGCCGTCGCCGGCCGTGCCGGAGGCCGCGGAAGGGGTGGACGAAGAAGGGGTGGACGAGGAGCCGGGAGAAGCGGGTTCGGCGTAGGGGCTCATGACCTGCCTTCGATGGGGGGAGTGGGGGAGAAGCGGACCGGCAGGGCGGTCATCCCGCGCAGGAACGCCGAGGGGCGGCGTGCGAGAGCGCCCGCCGGTACGGCGAGGTCGATCTCGGGAAGCCGGTCGAGCAGCACCTCGATGCCGATGCGGGCGATGGTCTCCGCGATCTCCTGCGCCTGGAACGGGCACTGGAACTCGCCGTGGCTGAAGGCGAAATGGGCGCTGTTGCCGCCCCGCAGCCCGGTGTCCGCGCCCGCCGAGGTGACGTGCACCTTCGGGTCGGCGTTGGCGCCCGCGAGGCCGAGCAGCAGCATGTCGCCGGCGCGTATGCGCTGCCCGCCGAGCCAGGTGTCCCAGGCCGCCCAGCGGCCCGCGAGGATCTGTGTGGGGGTGTCCTCCCACAGCACCTCGTTCATCGCCTCGGGGATGCTGCGGCGGTTGCCGGTCAGCGAGGCGGCGAAGCGGTCGTCGGTGAGCATCAGCCGTACGGAGTTGCCGATCCAGTCGGCGGTGGGCAGGTGTCCCGCGGCCGTGATGGCCATCAGGTCCAGCGCGTACTCCTCGTCCGTGAAGTGCTCGGGGTACGCGAGCATCCAGGACGTCAGATCGGCGCCGGACGCGGCGCGCTTCTCGGCGACGAGTTCGTGGAGCTTGGCGCCGAAGTACTGGAACTGCTCCAGCGCGTCCTCGCCGCCGTCCGCGAGAGCCGTCATCGCCCGGATCAGACCCGGGCCCTCGTGGTCGGGGAAGCCCAGCAGCCGGGCGAGCACCAGGATCGGCAGCGGCTTGGCGTACTCGGAGATGATGTCCGCCTCGCCGCGCGCGCAGAAGTCGTCGAGCAGGAGGTCGGACAACTCCTCGCAGTGCTTGCGCAGTTCGAGGGGGCTGATGGACTCCATCGCCGTCTGCACCATCCGCAGATGGCGCTGGTGCTCCTCGCCGACGGTGTAGTAGATGGACGGCTGGCGCTGGCCGATCATGGGCCGCAGGGGCCAGTCCTCCGGCAGGTGCTCCCACTGGTTCCAGAGCCCGGAGTCGCGGGGGAAGAGCCGGGAGTCGGTGGTGACCTGGTACATCTCCTGATACCCGATCACCAGCCAGGCGGGGACGTCGCCGGGCAGCATCACCGGTACGACGGGGCCGTGTTCCCCACGCATCTCGCGGTAGTGGCCCGCGGGGTCCGTGTGGAAGCGGGGGCCGCTGAGGGGTACGGCGCGGTCGCCGGCGTGCGCGGGACACTGGGGCGGCGGGGCCTGCGTCCCGAAGTCGAACTCCCCCTTGTGGGCGTGTTGATACGCCGTCACGATGCAAAACCTTCCGTGTGGTGGATCGCGACCGATTGCGAGGGGACCGGATGCGGTGACTGGACGGAACACCTCTCCGGCGGCGCACACGGTGACGGGAACTGGTCAGGAACCCACCGCGGATTGCGCCTCCACACTTCACCCCGGGGAGCGAGCGTGCCCTGGGCCGCGACTCGTGCGGCCCGCACCGTTGCTCTCCGCTCACCTCCGTGGTCTCCGCACGTGACGTCCCGCGCCCGTTGTGGAGAGACGCAGGTGGGACGTGCAGAAGTCGTGCCCCCAGTGCTTGAGGCAACGAAGCTTAGGAGCAGAGCGGAGTGCGGTCGAGGGGGTGGAGACGTCCATTCCGGCTCGGGCCTGTGACAGGCGGAATTGCCCCGAGGATGTGACGGATATGACGGGGGTGAACCGCGGGACGTCCCCGAGTCGGCCTGCCGGACGCGGTGTTGGGCACGTCGCGGCCGGTACGGCGAGGGACGCGCGCCCCCTCGGAAGAGGCTCCCGGCACCGTCGTACGGGCTCCCGGCGCGGCCGACGGGCGGCGGGCGGGGCCGCGGTGCGGCGCGCGCCCTTGCCTCCGTCACCTACC
>NZ_LJGW01000074.1 GCF_001751255.1 Streptomyces nanshensis
CTCCTCATTCCTCTCTTCCTCTTGCTCCGGTTCCTCCGGAACACTGCGGTTCGCCGCGGGCAGCCGAGCGCATCTGAACGCCTCTGATCGTCTGCGTACGGTCCTGAACGCGCCGGTTCCGGGCGGCTGTCGTTCCAGGTCTGACGGTGACCGTTCCTGCGGCAGCCCCGCCGGTGCCGGTCCGCCGAGGGTTCGGCTACGCTCGNGCCGGTGCCGGTCCGCCGAGGGTTCGGCTACGCTCGCGGGCATGGACAGGATCTACTGGCACGCGGTCACACCGCCTCCCGCGTCCCGCTGAGGGCGCAGTGATCTTCGCGGGCGGACGCGGCCACGGCCGTCGCCGCCCGCACCCGGCAGCCCGGACTCTCCCCCGCGGACCGCGCAGCGCGGTGCCGCTCTGAGCCGTCCCTGCCCGCCGCCTCCGGCGGCTGCGCCCTTCCGATGACCGTCAGCACCGGCCTTCAACGGATCAGGACGCATTCCGCATGTCATCTTCCTCTGCCCGTCCGGGCCCGCGCGCCCATGCGCACGCGCACCCCACTCCGTCCGGCCCCGGCACCCCTACGTACCGCTCCGGTTCCTCCTCGGACGGCCGCCCGCACGACCGTGCCGGCGCCCTGCTCGTGCTCGGCGCCGCGACGCTGTGGGGCACGACCGGGACGGCCGCGAGCTTCGCCCCCGCCGCCGTCTCTCCGCTCTCGACGGGCGCCGCCACCATGGGCGTCGGGGGCCTTCTCACCTTTCTGCTCGCGGGCCGCTCGGCGCTCCGAGTGCTGCGCGGCGGGCGTCGGCTGCTGCTGTGGGCGCTGCTGGGCGGCGCCGCCGTCGCCGTCTATCCGCTGGCCTTCTACTCCGCGATGGACCGGGCGGGCGTGGCCGCCGGAACGGTCGTGACCATCGGGTGCTCGCCCGTCTTCGCCGCCCTGCTGGAGCGGGTGCTGGTGGGAGTACGGCTGACGCTGCGCTGGTTCGCCGCGACGCTCGCGGCCGGTACGGGCTGTGCGCTGCTCGCGCTCACCGCGTCCGGCGGCGGCGCGAGGACGGGTCACGATGTGCCCGGCGGTATCGCGCTGGCGCTGCTGGCCGGCGCCTCGTACGCCGCCTTCGCCTGCTACGGCGCGCGCATCATCCGGGCGGGGCACTCCTCGCGCGCGGCGATGGGCGGCCTCTTCGGGCTGGGCGCCCTCGTGCTGCTGCCCGTACTCGCCGTCACGGGCGGTCCGTTGCTGAGCCAGCCGCGCGGGCTGCTGGTCGCCGCGTATCTCGCGGTGGTGCCGATGTGTGTGGCGTACGTGCTCTTCGGCGCGGGACTGGCGCGTATACCGGCGGGCACGGCCACGACACTGACGCTCTTCGAGCCGGTGGTCGCCGCGGTGCTGGGAGTCGCCGTCGTCGGTGAACGCCTCGGCGCATGGGCGTGGACGGGTACGGCGCTGGTTCTGCTGGGGCTGCTCGTGCTGACCGTGCGGTTTCGGGTACGGCGGCGAGCGGGAAGCGGAACGGGGCGCATACCGCAGGAAGGCTGAGACATGGGCGGGCGGCGGCGCTCCCGTCGATACGGTGCGCCG
>NZ_LJGW01000077.1 GCF_001751255.1 Streptomyces nanshensis
GACCGGCCCGACACCACCCACGGAACCACCGCAGGAATGCTGTCCGCCCTGGACTGCTCGTCACTGCCGGTGTCGGCGAACTGGGCGGACTCTGCGGGCTGTTCAAGGATGAGGTGGGCGTTCGTACCGCTCACGCCGAACGAGGAGACGGCCGCCCGACGCGCACGCTCGGCCTGCGGCCACTCCTTCTGCTCGGTGAGCAGCTCCACCGCACCGGCCTCCCAGTCGACATGCGTCGAGGGCGCATCGACGTGCAGGGTGTGCGGCAGTGTGCCGTGCCGCATCGCCTCCACCATCTTGATCACACCCGCGACACCCGCAGCCGCCTGCGTATGACCGATGTTGGACTTGACCGAGCCGAGCAGCAGCGGACGCTCACGGTCCCGGCCGTACGTCGCCAGCAGCGCCTGCGCCTCGATCGGGTCACCGAGGGTGGTGCCCGTGCCGTGCGCCTCCACCACGTCCACGTCGCCGGTGGACAGGCCTCCGCTGGCCAGGGCCTGCCGGATGACGCGCTGTTGCGACGGACCGTTGGGGGCGGTGAGCCCGTTGGACGCACCGTCCTGGTTGACCGCGCTGCCGCGCAGCAGCGCGAGCACACGGTGTCCCTTGCGGCGGGCGTCGGACAGGCGCTCGAGCACGACCAGGCCCACGCCTTCAGACCAGGCGACGCCGTCGGCGGAGTCGGCGAAGGACTTGCATCGGCCGTCCGCGGCGAGACCGCGCTGCCGGGAGAACTCGACGAACGTGTTCGGGGTGGACATGACGGTGACGCCGCCCGCGAGGGCCAGCTCACACTCGCCCTGCCGCAGCGACTGCGCGGCCAGATGCATCGCCACCAGCGACGACGAGCACGCCGTGTCCACCGTCACCGCCGGGCCTTCGAAGCCGAAGGTGTAGGAGACGCGGCCGGAGACGACGCTCGGGGACGCGCCTGTGCCCTGGTAGCCCTCGAACGACTCGTCGCTCATCAGCGTGCTGTAGTCGCTGTACATCACACCGGCGAAGACGCCGGTGCGGCTGCCGCGCAGGGC
>NZ_LJGW01000082.1 GCF_001751255.1 Streptomyces nanshensis
CGACGGACCGCCCGCTCACCGGAGAAGACCGAGGTGAAGAGTGCCACCGGAGCTTGGTATGGTTGTCCGCGTCGCCACGGCAGAGCCGGGCGACGACCCTTGTCCGGGTGGCGGAATGGCAGACGCGCTAGCTTGAGGTGCTAGTGCCCTTTATCGGGCGTGGGGGTNTCGGGCGTGGGGGTTCAAGTCCCCCCTCGGACACAGATCTTGCGCCTGCCGGTGTCGGCCGTTCTTCGGCCGGCACCCGCGGAATCCCCGCGGCAGAGCGGCTTTCTTTTCTGCGTCCCGTGGGCGGTCTTCTCTTCCGCGCCGGAACATTCCGCATCGGCACTCTCCGCGCTCCCGTACATCGGACGGGGCGCTGCCGTGGCCGCCGTACGGTCCCGCACCCCGGACCGTACGACCGTCCCCGTCCCTACGGCCTTTCCGTCCGTACGACCGTGCGCGTCCCTGTGCCCGTCCCCGTGCGCGGTGCGTCCGCCTCACCTGCCGGGCTCCCCGGCCGTACCGCTCGTAGCGCTCGTTCAGGCTCTTACGGACGGGCGTTCCCGCCGTCCCGATTCCAGCATCCGAGAACTACGGAATTACCGGAGGAAACAACGTGACCCCAGCCCCGCACCCTGACAGAAAATAAGCATCACCTGCGCAGTCCCCTCCGCTGGTCCCGCCCCGCAGTAGAAACGGACCACAGAGCCGCCCAACACCCCGTAAAGGGAGACCGATGTCAGATTCACATCCGCAGCAGGTCGGCGTCGTAGCCGAGTCGAGAGCCGGTGAGACCCGGGTCGCGGCCACGCCGGACAGCATCCGGAAGATCCTCAAACTCGGATACGAGACGGTCGTCGAATCCGGAGCGGGGGCGGCCTCGGGCTTCTCCGACGAGCAGTACACCGAAGCGGGCGCGACGATCGGCGACGCCTGGCAGGCGGACGTCGTCCTCAAGATCAACGAGCCCTCGCGTGAAGAGATCGGACGGCTCCGGGACGGCGCGGCCCTCATCGGCATGATCGCCCCCGGTCTCAACACCAGCCTCCTCGACGAACTCGCCGCACGGCCCCTGACCGTCCTGTCCATGGACGCCGTGCCGCGCATCTCGCGGGCGCAGTCGCTGGACGTGCTCAGCTCGATGGCGAACATCGCGGGATACCGGGCGGTCATCGAGGCCGCGCACGTCTTCGGACGGTTCTTCACCGGCCAGGTCACCGCGGCGGGCAAGGTCCCGCCGGCCAAGGTCCTCGTCGCCGGTGCGGGCGTCGCCGGTCTCGCGGCGATCGGCGCGGCCAGCAGCCTCGGCGGTGTCGTACGGGCCACCGACCCGCGCCCGGAGGTCGCCGACCAGGTCCGTTCGCTCGGCGGCGAGTACCTCGCCGTGGACGTCGAGCAGGAGCAGTCCGCCGACGGCTACGCGAAGCAGACCTCGGAGGACTACGACCGCCGTGCCGCCGAGATCTACAGCGAACAGGCCGCCGACGTCGACATCATCGTCACCACGGCGCTCATCCCCGGCAAGCCCGCACCGCGGCTGATCACCGCCGAGGACGTGGCGAGCATGAAGCCCGGCAGCGTCATCGTCGACATGGCCGCCTCACAGGGCGGCAACGTCGAGGGCACCGTCCCCGGCAAGGCGATCGTCACCGACAACGGCGTCACGATCATCGGCTACACCGACCTGCCGGGCCGGCTCCCCGCACAGGCGTCGCAGCTCTACGGGACCAACGTCGTCAACCTGCTGAAGCTGCTCACGCCGGAGAAGGACGGGCAGTTCACGCTCGACTTCGACGACGTCGTACAGCGTGCCGTGACCGTCGTACGGGACGGCGAGAAGACCTGGCCGCCACCGCCCGTACAGGTCTCCGCGCAGGCCGCGCCCGCCAAGGGTGCCGAGGGCGCGGGCGGCCAGGGCGCCGGCGCCGCCGCGAACGAGCCGAAGAAACCGCGTCTGACACCGGCCGCGCGCTTCACGCTCATCGGCGTCGGCATGGCCGCGGTGTTCGCGCTGATCGCCTTCTCGCCCGCCCAACTCGCGGCGAACTTCACGGTGTTCGCGCTCGCCGTCGTCATCGGCTACTACGTCATCGGCAAGGTGCACCACGCGCTGCACACGCCTCTGATGTCCGTCACCAACGCCATCTCGGGGATCGTCGTCGTCGGGGCGCTGCTCCAGATCGGCCACGTGGGACCGGCCGTCACCGTCCTGTCGTTCATCGCGATTCTGCTGACCAGCGTCAACATCTTCGGAGGCTTCTCCGTCACCCGTCGCATGCTCGGCATGTTCTCGAAAGGCTGAAGCCCCATGACTGCCACCACGACCACCCAGGCCGCGGACCTCGTCGCGGCGCTTCTGTTCATCCTCAGCCTGGCCGGGCTCTCCCAGCACCGTACGTCCCGCGCCGGGGTCGGCTTCGGCATCGCCGGCATGGCGCTGGCGCTGCTGGCCACCGTCGTCCTCGCCGCCCGCGAGATCTCGGCGACCGCCACCCTGCTGATCCTCATCGCCATGGTGATCGGCGGCGTGGCGGGGCTGTGGCGCGCACGGCGCGTGGCGATGACGGAGATGCCCGAACTCATCGCGATCCTGCACAGCTTCGTCGGCGTCGCCGCCGTACTCGTCGGCTGGAACAGCTACTTCGAGGTCGAGGCGAAGGGGGACGCACAGCACGTCGTCCCCGCCGACCTGCTCACGATCCACCACGCCGAGGTGTTCATCGGGATCTTCATCGGCGCTGTGACCTTCACCGGCTCGGTCATCGCCTTCCTCAAGCTGTCCGCGCGGATCAAGTCGCGGCCGCTGACGCTGCCCGGCAAGAACGTGCTCAACCTCGGTGCCCTGGCGGCGTTCGTGGCGCTGACCGTCTGGTTCACCGTCACCCCGGGACTGGGCCTGATGATCGCCGTGACGGTGCTCGCGCTCGCGCTCGGGCTGCATCTGGTCGCCGCGATCGGCGGCGGCGACATGCCCGTCGTCGTCTCCATGCTCAACAGCTACTCGGGCTGGGCCGCCGCCGCGGCGGGCTTCCTGCTCGACAGCAACCTGCTCATCGTCACCGGCGCCCTGGTCGGCTCCTCCGGTGCGTACCTCTCGTACATCATGTGCAAGGGCATGAACCGCTCGTTCATCTCGGTGATCGCCGGTGGCTTCGGCATCGAGGCCCCCGCGAGCGGCGACGCCGAACAGGGCGAGCACCGCGAGACCAGCGCGGAGGAGGCCGCCGAACTCCTCGGCTCCGCAAGCTCGGTGATCATCACCCCCGGCTACGGCATGGCCGTCGCCCAGGCCCAGCACCCGGTGGCGGAACTGACACGCACCCTGCGCGAACGGGGCGTCGAGGTCCGCTTCGGCGTGCATCCGGTCGCGGGGCGGCTGCCGGGACATATGAACGTGCTGCTGGCCGAGGCGAAGGTGCCCTACGACATCGTCCTGGAAATGGACGAGATCAACGACGACTTCGAGCACACCTCGGTCGTCCTGGTGATCGGCGCCAACGACACGGTCAACCCGGCCGCGGCCGAGGACCCCTCCAGCCCGATCGCGGGCATGCCGGTGCTGCGCGCGTGGGAGGCGGAGAACGTCATCGTCTTCAAGCGCTCGATGGCCTCCGGCTACGCGGGAGTCCAGAACCCGCTGTTCTTCCGCGAGAACACGTCCATGCTCTTCGGCGACGCGAAGAGCAGCGTGGAGAACATCCTGCGGGCACTGGGCGACGCGGGTCCGTCGGGAGCGGGCGCGGGCGCCGGGCCGGCGCAGGAGCCGGCGGGGGTGGGGCGGTAAGGGCGGGGCGGCGAGGGCCGCCTGACGGCTGGTACGACTGGTACGTCTGAGAAGGTGCCCCTTCGGCCGCGGTGACGTGGCGGCCGGAGGGGCGTTTTCGGATAGGGGCCGTCCTTCTTGCAGGGCGCATCCAGGGGCGGTCCGTATTGGAATCGTCACCGCGATTCTGACGGCGGCCAGGGAGTACGGGGCGGACATCAAACCGAGGGTCGACCTCATCCGGCGCGTGCTCGAGGCGGCGGAGGAGGAAGTGCTCGGCACACACCGGTGAGCCAATCAGCCACCACCACAAGGCAGTTCAGGCCCTCGGCTCCGCCCCGAACGGACATGTGCTTGTGACGCTGGGATACGGTCGTGAAGCGGACTGTCGTCTGTAACGGCAGCCGCGATGCGGGATTGGGGAACCTCGCGGCACATGCTGTGTGGCACTGCGCGCGATCGGTTTCAGTTGTACGGCTGTGTCGCCAGGGCGGGGTGAAACCCTCTGTTGTGCTGCGCGGCGGTACGTGCAATCTCCGTCGTCGATCGGCCTTTCTGTCTTGGGAGTTCACATGGCGACGTCTTCGGAGACAGCAGTGATGATCGCCGCACCGCCTGGGGGTGAGTTCGGTGGGTGGGGCTGGTGGGCTCTGGGCGCCGTCGGCGTCCTGTGGCTGGTTGCGATGTTCGTCAAGTTCTTCGAGGGCTGGAAGATGAGGAAGTTCTCCTACGAGGAGCAGGTGGAGGTCTTCCTGAAGGACCTGCGTTCGGGGGCTGTCACTGTTCGTGGCCATATTCGTTTGAACCCGGTCAAGTACACGAAGCTGACGGACAATGACGCGGACCGGATCGGTGAGGACGCCGGTTACTACCGGCAGACGTTCGGGACCAAGGGGAACTGGCTCTTCCTCCGCGCGACGGACACCGGTGATGAGCCGAGGTGATCTCGGCTATGACGAGGCGTAAGGCCACCCACGGCTTCGCTCGCCGTCGCGAAGTGCCTCTCCGGAGAGGGCCGTTCGGTTGATCCGTGGGTCCAAGACTGCTGTTCTTCCGCAAGAACGCCAGCATGCTTTGCGGTGACACGAAGTAGAGCGTGAAGCACATCCTCCGCCTGCACGACGCGTCCGCATCCCGCGGGGACGGGGAGCCTGATGCACCGTCATGGGGGAGCCGTGGCGCGTTCTGAACGGGCCGCCCGGCGCGTGAAGTTGATACGTCGGAGGGGCAGCCGGTCTTCCGCCCCCGGACGGACATGTGTTCGTGACGCTGGGATACGGTTGTGGGGCGGGCTGTTGTGTCTAGCAACAGTCGCGATGCAGAGGTTGGGGGGCCTCGCGGCACATGTTGTATGGCACTGCGCGATCGGCTTCAGCTGTACAGCTGTGTGGTCAGGGAGGAGTCGTGTCCTCTGCTGTGCTGCGCGGCCGTACGCGCAATCCCTGCCGTCGTTTAGCCTTTCTGCCTTGGGAGTTCGCATGGCAACGTTTTCGGAGACAGCAGTGGTGATCGCGGCACCGCCGGGGGGTGAATTTCAAAGTTGGGGTTGGTGGGTTCTTGGTGCTACGGGTCTCATGCTCGTCCTGTCGCTGTTTTTCTCCTTCTTGGACGGTTGGAAGTTGCGGAAGCACTCTTACGAGGAGCAGGTGGAAGTCTTTCTCAAAGATTTGCGTTCGGGGGCTGTTACCAGGCGCGGTCACATCGACTTGGATCCGCTCAAGTACACGAAGCTGACGGACAAGGACGCGGACCGGATCGGTGAGGAAGCCGGCTACTACCGGCAGACGTTCGGAACCAAGGGTCGATGGCTCTTCCTCCGCTCGGCGGACTCCGAGGACGAAAACAGCTGATCTCGCGGAGTGTCAGCGGAGAAGAAGTAACAATTCGATGCGTCCGGAGCGGGGGAGACGTGGCACAAGTAGATTTTCAAGTTGATTTGTCTGAACTGCGTCAGCTCAAGCAGAAGTTGACAAAGAGCAAGGATCGTCTTGAGGAATCCTTGCGACGGATGAAGGACACTGGCCCCAAGAACCTAGGCAAGCGGTCGCTCGACAGCGCCTGCGAGGATTTCGAGGATGACTGGCAGCACGGACTGAACGAGACGAAGAAACGTATCGAGATCCTGGAGGAAGGTATCGATGCGATTCTCAAGAACTACGAGAAGACAGAATCAGAGATCCACAAGAGTCTTACGCAATCGACACGGGGGCGGTAATGGCGGACGACTGGAGCGGACTGGGCTGGAACCCCACACCGGGCCACCCGCGTTTGGCGACCAATCTCGCCGAGCACCTCAAGGGGACGGCTGAGGTTCTCAAGGACACCCATGACTTGCTGGATTCCTTGACGAAGGAGAGTTCGCACTGGAAGGGCAAGGCTCGAGAGAACTTCGTCGACAAGATTGCTGACTTGCCCAAGTACCTTGCCGACGCGAAGGATTCCCTTCGGGGAGCCGGCAAGGAGATCCAATCCTGGAGTGACTCGCTCCACGGGATGAAGACGAAAGCGGCGCACTACGAGGCGGAAGCCAAGAAGGCGCGCCGGCAGCAGGACACCGCACAGGCGAAGTATGACGCGGCGCGGAAGAATCCGGATCTTCAGCTTGCCGGACAGACCTTCAGTGCAGGGGCCGAGCTGGACAGCGCGCAGCATCGCCTTGATGTTGCCAACAAAGAAGTCCGGTCGGCTTGGAACCGTCTCGACAGTGCTCAGACTGAACTGCAGGATCTCATCGACGCCGCGGAGAAGTTGGAGCGCAGCCACTCCGACACCGCCCAGGACCACGCGGATCGGATACGTAAGCACGCCGAGGACCACGCCCCGGACGGTGGACTCTGGTCGAAGATCTCGGACTGGTGGGACAAGCACGGCGGCGATGTTCTTACGGTGGCGGCTACGATCGCGGGCATCGCCGCCATCTTCGTGCCGGTCCTCGCCCCGGTCGCGATCGGTCTGAGCCTTGCTGCGGCGGGCCAGCATGCCTATCAGTACGCCAAGGCCGGCAAGGACATGTGGCCGCCCACATCCAAGAACATGTCCGAGTGGGCCACCCTTGGCGGAGATGCACTCGGGGCCGTCCCGGGCGTGGGTCCCGCCGTCAAGGGCGCCAAGGCGGCGATCGCCACCGGCCGTGGTGTCAACGCCGCGAAGCTCACGGGCAGGGGGATGCAGAACGTCCGCGGGATCGTGGAGGCTGGCGAAGCTGCGAAAGGGGCCACCGGCACTTCTCGCGCGGTGCAGGCGGTAAGGAACGGTGCTGTTCACTTCAAGGAGTACTCGAAGGTAGAAGACCCATTGAATGCACTATTCAAGGGCACGGTGCAGAAGGGAGCCGTGGTGATGGGTGCCTCCAGTGAAGGAGCTCGTACAGCTGCTGAGGTGTCCCAGGCTGTTGCAACGGGAGCGCTCGGTGCCCCAACAGCAGCGACTCTGTGGGATTCAAGCGAGGGAACAGCGGCTGTCGCAACTACAGGCACTCTTGGAAGCGATGGTGTCGCGGCAGTGGGGGCGGTAGAGACGCCAGTGAGAAAAATCTCCGAAATTGCAAGGGCACTGTGATGGCCATCCCAACAGAACACCCCGCCATCGTCCCTGAGCCCATCCCCCTCTGGTTCCGGGTACCGGAAGGGTTTCAGCCGATCGACTTCGAGCAGCCCCCGGAGGAGCGCTTCGATCAGGTCGTCGCGAACCTGTCGGAACTCCACCCGTCCGCGACGCCCGAGCAAGTAGCGGTCACCGCCCTCAGTTTCGAGGCTTCACTCGCCAAACTGGCCGACGACGGGGTCGTGCACTTCAGCTCGTTCCTGCTGCGTACGGACGATGATGAACTGGTGTCCGGCGTCTGCCAGATCGCGGTGATGCAACGCCCCCCAGGCGACCCCCACTTGTATCCGCTCAGCGTCCTGGAGTCCAACGAACCTCCGCCGAAGGGCACGCATCAAGGTTTGGTGGAACTGCCGGCAGGAGTAGCGGCGGTCATCGTGGCCGGGCATGAGATGTCCGTCCCGGGAATGCTGTTCGGCATCGAGGAGGACACGCTGTCGCAGGTGCGCACGGTCACCTTTCAGCTTGCTTTCCCCCACACCCCCGAAGCCGTCTCCATCTCCTTCGCGACGGAGGACTTGGAACACGGAGACGAATTCCTTGAACTGGCAACGGTGTTCGCGGGCAGTGTCTCCTTCACTGCTCCGGCCGAGCCGCCCTCAGAGGAAGAGCTGCAGGCTGCCCAGGAGGCACACAACGACATCAGCAGAACATTCGGGTAGTGCCGACGAGCTCAGCCAGGTCGCCTTCGTTGCGGTTTCCTTGTCGGCTCGGTCCAGTGTGAATGGTCTCGAGAGAGGTCGTCGAGCGCTCTGCGTTGGGGGTTCACAGCGGCACTTTCCTTGGAGACGGCAGTGATGATCGCGGCCCCGCCGGGGGGTGAATTCGGTGGCTGGGGTTGGTGGGTTATCGGTGCCTTCGGCGTCTTGTTCGTTCTGTCGATCTTCTTCTCGTTCTTGGACGGTTGGAAGATGCGGAAGCATTCCTATGAGGAGCAGGTGGAGGTCTTCCTGGAGGATTTGCGTTCTGGGGCCGTCACCAGGCGTGGCCACATTGGCTTGAATCCGCTCAAGTACACGAAGTTGACGGACAAGGACGCGGACCGGATCGCTGAGGAGGTCGGTTATTACCGGCAGACGTTCGGGACCCAGGGCCAATGGCTCTTCTTCCGCCCGGCGGATTCCGGCGATGAGCGCAAGTGATCTTCCGATGCTTGCCCGAGACGCCACGTCCTGAGACGCCACAGGGCAGACGTAACTACGTCAGCTCAAGCAGAAGTTGACAGGCGGCAAGGACGCCGAGGGACCCATCTGATCGGCCTTCGCCGGGAGTTGAGCCGACACGGGCTGGGGAAACCAGCCGATGTACACGTGCTCTCGGGCACTCCCCGGAACCGACTCGAACCGACGACCCGAGCGGACCGCCGCCCCACCCCGTCACACCGCCCCCTCCGCGTCCGCCAGTGCAATGACCCGGGCCGTCGCCGAAGCGGTAGCCACCGTCAGGTCCTGGGCGTCCAGGAGGGTCGCCTCCAGGAAGGCCAGGTCGCCCTCGCGGCGGATGACGCGTCCTCTGGCGGTGAGCCGGCCGGGGCGGGTCGGGTGGTGGAAGGTGACCTTCAGTTCCAGCGTGGACTGGAACTCCTCGGGGCCGAGGGTGGCGAGCAGTGCGGGGCCGACCGTGTCGTAGAGCATCGCGGAGAGGAAGGCTCCGAGGACGTTGCCCACGGGGTTGGTGAAGTCCTCCGTCGCGGTGAACGCCAGCTCGATCGTGCCCTGTTCGGGATCCGCGGCCAGGAACTCGAGGCCCAGTGTCCGGGCAGCGCGGGGCATGGGCGCGCGGCCCTCGACTCCGTCCCAGAACGGTCCCCTGCGTACGGACACGGGCGCCTCCCTCCGACGTCGGACTGTGCGCTCCGCACACCGCATTGTCGGCCCGGCGGGAGGCCCCCGCATCTCAGTCGGCCGGTGGGCGCTCCGCCCCCGTCGCCGCCAGCAGGCTCTGCGCCACCGTGGACGCGCCCTCGTCGCCCAGCAGCAGCGTGTAGTGGTTGCTGCCGGGGACCTTGCGGGAGCGGATCGTCGTGTCGTCCACGGCCGCGGACTTGAGGCGTTGTTCGTCGTAGAGGCCCTGGGGTTCGTCCAGCAACCCCCGTTCGGCCCACAGCAGTTCGCCGGGGACGGTCAGACGGTGCAGGGCGCGGGCCGTCTCCGAGGAGAGGGTGTCCGCGCCGTCCTCGCGTACGGCGTCCAGCAGGCACGAGGAGCGCAACTCCGGTTCCGTGCCGGTCAGATCGCGCAGGATGTGCGCCTCCGTCCACGGCTCCCACGAGCGGGTGAAGGCCGGATGGTTCTGCCAGAAGGCGCGGTAGGCGTCGCGGTCGGGGAACGTCGTCTTCAGCCGTTCCATCGCCGGGCCGATCACCGCCGTGATCAGGTCGTCGGTGTTCAGCCCCTCCGGGACGGGGAAGCCCACGCCTCCGTCCACGAGAAGCAGCGAACGGAAGCGCTCCGGGTGGCGCACCCCGGCGACCGCGGCCACGAACGCGCCCATCGAATGGCCCGCCAGTACCACGTCGCGCAGTCCGAGCGCCTCGGTGAGCGCCGTCGCGTCCTCGGCGTGCGTGGCCATGCCGTACGGACCGGGCAGCGCGTTGCTTCCCGCGCGTCCGCGCAGGTCCGGGGCGACGAGGGTGACGCGTCCGGCGAGGTGGTGGGCGACTCCGGCCCAGGAGAGGGCATTGGAGGTGATGCCGTGCAGGGCGACGACGGTGGGTGCGGGCCCGGCACCCTGCTCCGGCGGCCGTACGGTCGCGGGCCAGCGCAAGACGGTGAGGTGGCCTCCGCGCACGGGTACGCGGAGTTCCTCGTACGTGATGGCTCCCATGGGCTCTCCCTGTCGGTGGAACGGCGGCGCCTCATCGTCCGCCCCGGCAGCCGGTGTTGACGATGGCGCACCGGCACATCCCCCGTGTACGCAGTGTGGTGCGCGCGCCCACCGGGCGCAACGGCCGGGGACGGCGAACGTAGTGTGGCCGCCTGGTGCGGGCGCGGATGTCAGTGCCGTGCGTGGCGGACCGTCAGCCGTCCGAAGCCCATCGTCCCGGAGATCCGTATTCTCGGGCCGCCGGAGCGGACGGTCCGCGGGGGCCGGTAGCGGGTGTCCTTCCAGACCGTACGCAGCCCCTCGACGTCGACCTCCGCGTCGCGCGGCACCGTGATCTTCGCCTTCCCGGTGCCGAGCGCCAACTCGACGTCGATCACGGGGTGTTCGATGACGGCGCGGGACAGATCCAGATGCACCCTGCCGAACGCGGACTCGACCTTGAGGCTCCGCGGCACCCGCCATGCGCCGCGCCGCCGGATACGGCCGCCGAGGGCGGCGACGGTGGACGTGGTGTCGGCCGGCTGCCCCGGGAGCGCGTCCAGGGCCGTCGCGAGGTCGGCGTGCGTGGCGGCGGTGAGCGCGCGGTGGAGACGTCCGTCCATCTCCTCGTGCGGGACGTGCCCTTGGGCGTACGCCTCCTGGAGACGGCGTACGGCGGCGTCGCGCTCGTCCTCGCCGAGCGGCGGAGGCGTCTCGTCCGGGGGCGGCGTCATCGCTGCACTGTAGTGCCGTGCGGTGGACGGGGACCACGGGCAGTACGGGCAGCACGGGGACCGCGGAAGCCGGCGCCGGTCGCGCCCGGTCGCGCCCGGTCACGCCGGTCACGCCGGTCGCGCCCGGTCATGCCGGTCTGTCCGATGACGTGGTGCACACCGAGAACCCGAGAACCCGAGAACCCGAGAACGCCGACAGCTCGGCGACGTCCGGCACTTGACTTGATAGGTAAGTCGCCACTTTCCTATGCTGTGGCCCGTGGCGGAGGAGGACGTCTTCAAGGCACTGGCCGACCCGACCCGTCGGCGCATCCTCGACGAACTGGTGGAACGGGACGGCCAGACCCTGTTCGAGATCTGTACGCGGCTGGCCACCAAGTACGGCCTCGGGCTGACCCGGCAGGCCATCGGCCAGCACCTGGTCGTACTGGAGTCGGCCGGGCTGGTCCGCTCACGACGCCAGGGCCGCTACAAGTTCCACGACCTGAACACCGAACCTCTTGAGCTCATCGTGACCCGGTGGCTCAGGCCCGACCCACCGGAGAGCACCCCATGAGAATCCATCTGTCCAGCGTCTTCGTCGACGACCAGGAGAAGGCGCTGCGCTTCTACACCGACGTACTGGGCTTCGTGAAGAAGAACGAGGTCCCGATCGGCGAGCACCGCTGGCTGACCGTGGTCTCGCCGGAGGATCCCGACGGGACCGAACTGCTGCTGGAGCCCGACGTCCACCCCGCCGTGAAGCCGTACACGACGGCGCTCGTCGAGGACGGCATCCCGGCCGCGGCCTTCGCCGTGGACGACGTGCACGCGGAGTTCGAGCGGCTGCGCGGACACGGCGTGCGCTTCACCCAGGAGCCGCTGGAGATCGGGCCGATCACCACCGCGGTGCTGGACGACACCTGCGGCAACCTGATCCAGATCGTGCACACGGCGTAAGCGGGGCGTGCGTACGGTCGTCCGCAGACAACAGAGCGGTCGACCGTGCGGTCAACTGCGGGGCGGATCCGCGGCGCCGTCCGGTGCGGGCCGCGGAAAGCCGGCGAGCAGCCGGTCGTGTACGCGGCTGAGCAGCAGCAGCGCGGACGTCGCACCGACGAGGGCGAGGAACATGTCCCACTGGGTGTCCCACACATCGCCCTGCGTCGCGAGGAAGTCGTCCGCGCCCTCGCCCCCGATCAGGGCCGCCCACCACTCGATCATCTCGAAGAAGGCACTGAAGGCCAGACAGCCGCAGACGGTCAGCGGAGCCAGCCAGCGGCTGCCGGCCAGCGGCGAGCGGCGCACCAGCACCTCCCGCAGCAGGATCGCGGGCACGAACCCCTGGGTGAAGTGGCCGATCCGGTCGTAGGGGTTGCGGGCGAGGCCCAGTCCGTCCTGGATCCAGTCGCCCAACGGCACGCGGGCGTACGTGTAGTGGCCGCCGAAGATGAGGATCAGCGCGTGCAGGGCGAGCAGGACGCACAGCAGCCGCGTCAGCGGGAAGCGGCGCCACACCACGACGGCGACCGGGACGCCGATGACGACCCAGAACGTCTCCATCAGCCAGGTGGCCCGGTCGTACGGCGCGATACCCGAGACGACGAGGGCGACCGTCACGACCGCGACCAGGGCCGCGGGGAGGGTGACGCGGCGTCGCGGGCCCGAGCCCCGGTCCCGGCCCGGCCCCGCGAACTGCCGCCGCGGCGCGGCTTGTTCGGACGGAGCGTACGGAGCGGCCGGAGCCGTGGACGTGACTGACGCGGCCGACGTGCCCGACGCGGCGGCTGACGTCGGCGACGTCGACGCGCCGGATGAGGTGGACGAGCCGGACGAGGACATGGGAACCATCCCGGAGTGAGCAGTGCCTGCGAGGGAACCCCTCGTGCCGGCGCACTCTTCCGGAGCGGAGCGCCGTACGGCATGAGTACGCGTACTCAACTCCCCGTACGCACACCGGATCCGGCCCCTTCGCCTCCGTTCCCACGGGGCTCGTACCGCCCGTTCTGCCCGTCCTGACCGTCCCGCCGATGTGACCGATTCCGCCTTCACTGGTGCCGCGCCACCGTGACAGGGTTGGCCGCCGGCCGGCATGACAGTCGCGTTCCTGGTCACAAGTACCGGGGGGCGCACCCCGCCCGCCCGTGCAGCCCGGACGTCCCGGGGCCCCGACAGAGCGAGTCGTACACCATGAACATCCTGCGGAAGATGCCCGTCGGGCACGTCCTCGACCGGAGCCGGCAGAACACGCTGAAGCGCCGCCTGACCGCCGTCTCGCTCGCCGGGTTCGGCGTCGGCGTGATCATCGGCACCGGAATCTTCACGCTGGTCGGCGTGGAGGCGAAGGAGCACGCCGGGCCCGCGGTCGTCGTGTCCTTCCTCGTGGCCGGGGCGGTCGCGGCGCTGGCGGCCCTGTGCTACGCGGAGTTGGCGTCGGCCGTACCGACGGCGGGCAGTGCCTACACATACGCCTTCGCGACGCTGGGCGAGGTCTTCGCCTGGATCATCGGCTGGGACCTGCTGCTGGAGTTCGCGCTCGGAGCCGCGGTCGTCTCGCGGAGCTGGTCCGGGTACGTCGCCAATCTGCTGGGCCTGCCCGCGGGGTGGTTCGGAGAGGAGGCCACCGTCAACGTCGGCGCGGTGTTCATCATCGCGGTGCTCACGGCCGTCGCCGTCGCCGGCATCCGCGAGTCGTCGCGGCTGACCAACGTGCTCGTCGTGATCAAGGTCTCGGTGTGCGTACTGATCGTCGTCGCGGGCCTGTTCTTCGTACGGGGAGCCAACCTCCACCCGTTCGTGCCGTCCGCGCAGCCCGCCGACTCCGGGGCGAGCCTCGTCGACCAGCCGCTGATCCAGGCGGTGGCGGGTCTCGAACAGTCGGTGTACGGCGTCGGGGGCGTGCTCACCGCCGCCGCGGTGGTCTTCTTCGCGTACACCGGCTTCGAGGCGCTCGCCAACCTCGGCGAGGAGACACGCGACCCGCAGCGCGACCTTCCGCGCGGACTGCTCGGCAGCCTCGCGGTCTGCACCCTGCTCTACGTCGCCGTCGCGCTGGTGCTCACCTCGATCGTCGACTACCGCAAGATCGACGTCGGCGCCCCGATCTCCGCGGCGTTCCAGTCGGTGGGGGCGCCCTGGGTCGGTGCCCTGGTCGGGCTCGGAGCCGTGACCGGTCTGACGTCGGTGATGATGGTCGAGCTGGTCACCCTCGGCCGTATCGGCTTCGCGATGAGCCGGGACGGGCTGCTGCCGCGCCGCTTCTCCGAGGTGCATCCGCGGTGGCGTACGCCGCACCGGATGACGATCGCCGTCGCCGTCCTCGTCATGCTGCTGGCCGGGTTCGTGCCCATCTCCGAACTCGCGGACATGGTCAGCATCGGCGCCCTCTCCGGCTTTCTGATCGTGGCGCTGGCGGTGCCGGTGCTGCGCCGCCGCAACCCCGAACTCGAACGCCCCTTCCGCGTCCCGCTGTCGCCGGTCCTGCCGGTCGTCACGGCTCTCGCGTGCCTGTATCTGATGTTCAACCTCGACGTCTTCACCTGGCTGCGGTTCGGCGTGTGGCTCGTGGTGGGGCTGCTGATCTACGTCTTCTACGGGCGCAAGCACTCGATCCTCGCGACCGCGCGTACGGACGGGAAGCCGGGTACGGAAGCGGATTCCGGGCCGGGAACGGGTCCGGACCCGGGGACGGACGGGACGACGAAGGACGAGGGACCCGGGGACGACTGAGCCGCGCGGGCCACCGCGCCCCGCCTCGCTCCCCCCCCCTGCCGCCGGTGCGCCGCCCCCGTACCCCGTCGCGCCGTGCCGAAGAGCGTATGGAAGCCCTCAATCACCGTGCCACGGGTGGCATTTCCTCAAGCAATGCCTTCATTTTCCGCGGACTTTACCGGCGTTGTACGGCGGCCGTCTGAAGAACCCTCAGAAGAAGCTCAACGCGATCCTCAATTCCACCTCAAGCCCGTCGGCCTTTCCTTAATCCCTGCTCAAATCCCGGTAACGATCCGAGGCCCGTGGAAGCGGAAATTGCGGCGGCACGCCGACTATGGGCGGTTCTCCCTGTGACGCCGGACACATCTCTGCGGCGAAGGCGGCCGACGGGCCGTGGTAAACCTTCACGATCTCCCGCAGGGCGGAGCGACGTATACGCCGTGCCGGGGGCCGGTGCCGCCGGCGCGCAGACGGCACGCCATCCATGCCAGGGGGGACCGCATCCGGCCCGTCCGAGAGACGCGGGCCGTCGAGAAAGGCACGAACGCACATGGTCTCGGTGGAAACAACGCAGCTCGAAGACGTCGGGCAAGCCGCAGAGGGCGGCACCGAGGAAGGCTACGAACGCGGCCTCGGCTCACGTCAGGTGCAGATGATCGCGATCGGCGGCGCGATCGGCGTCGGTCTTTTCATGGGAGCCGGAGCGAACATCGCGAAGGCCGGCCCCAGTATCGTCCTCATGTACGCGCTCGCCGGCGTGGTCGTCTTCCTCATCATGCGGGCGCTCGGCGAACTCCTCCTCTACCGGCCGGTGTCCGGCAGTTTCGCGGAATACGCCCGTGAATTCCTGGGCCCGTTCTTCGGATTCGCCACCGGCTGGACGTACTGGCTCAACTGGGTCGTCACAGGGATGGCCGAACTCACCGCCGCCGCCATCTACATCCATTTCTGGTTCCCGGCGATTCCACAGTGGTTCAGCGCGCTGACCTTCCTGGTGGTGCTCTTCGGGGTCAACCTCATCTCGGTGAAGATATTCGGCGAGGTGGAGTTCTGGTTCTCGATGATCAAGGTCACGGCCATCATCGGCATGATCGTCATCGGCCTCGGCGTACTGACGCTCGGCTTCTCCCAGGTCGGCGACACGGCCTCCGCCTCGAACCTCTACGCGCACCACGGCTTCTTCCCCACGGGCATCGGCTCCAGCCTCATGACGCTCCAGGGCGTGATGTTCGCCTACCTCGCGGTCGAGCTGGTCGGCGTCACGGCGGGGGAGTCGGAGAACCCGGAGAAGACCCTGCCCAAGGCCATCAACACGCTCCCGTGGCGGATCATCTTCTTCTACGTCGGCGCGCTGCTGATCATCCTGTCGGTCGTGAAGTGGACCGAATTCCACGAGGGCGAGAGCCCGTTCGTGAAGGCGTTCTCCGAGATGGGCATCCCGCTCGCGGCCGGCGTCGTCAACTTCGTCGTACTGACCGCGGCGCTCTCCTCCTGTAACTCCGGCATGTACTCCACGGGCCGCATGCTGCGCGACCTCGCCGCGAACGAGCAGGCCCCGAAGATCTTCGCGAAGCTCAACTCCCGCAAGTCGCCCGCGTTCGGCATCACGGCGTCCGTTCTGCTGATGGGCGTCGGCGTCGTCCTCAACTACCTCGTTCCGGAGAAGGCGTTCGCGTATGTCACCTCGGTGGCGACGGCCGCCGGAATCTGGACGTGGATGATGATCCTCTGCAGCCATATCCGCTATCGCAGGGCGCTGCGGGCGGGTCTGCTGCGGCGCTCCCCGTTCCCCGCTCCCGGCGGCGCAGTCGCCAGCGCGGTCGCCCTGGCCTTCCTGATCATGGTCACCTGCTTCATCGCCTATGACTCCGAGGCCCGTATCTCGCTGTACGTCGGCGCCGTCTGGGCGGTGCTGCTGGCGGGCGGCTGGTTCCGGCTGCGCGGCCGGGAGCGGGCGAAGGCGGCGCAGAGTCAGCCGGGCGCGGGCACCGGGGAACTCTCCGGCGCCGGGGTCGGCGAGTAGACACCGCTCCGGATACGGGGCCGGCTCCGCGGACGCGGGACCGGCCCCCGTGACGGGGCCCTAGCAGCCCCCTCAACGGACCCTCGGACACGGGGCGTTCACCGGCAAC
>NZ_LJGW01000089.1 GCF_001751255.1 Streptomyces nanshensis
CACTCGTCGCCGACCTCACCGCATGACCCGACGCATCCACCTGGAATCTGGAATCCCGAATCCCGGAGGCTTCAAGTGACCACCACATCATGGCCGTTCGGCACCGACGCCAAGCAGGACGATCCGCTCACAGCGCGGCGCATCCCCGTTGTCTCCGGCTTCAATCCGCGTTGGCGCTACGTCGCCGCCTACGTGGACACCGACCCGAACTGCCCGTTCGACCCGCCCTGGCCGTTCGCCAGCGCCGAGCGCCCCACCGAGCAAGAAGCGCGCATGCTCACCTCGTTCCTCCAGGAGCACCGGCACTACTGGTTCAACAACACCGGTTACGCCCGCGAGATGGACGCGCGCCCGCTCGACATCGACAGCGGCTGGAATACCACCGTCTTCATCAAGTACGGCACCGACGACTGGGGCTACCGCCGCTGCTCGTGGACCCGAGGCCCGACGTTCGTGCCCGAACCGCCCAGCATCGCTGACCGCACGCTCGGCCCGCTCACTCTCGAACAGGTCATGGACCGCCGACACACCCTCGGCGACACCGAGCCCATGCAGCACTGGATCGACTGGAAGAACACACACCCCGACGACTTCCCCGCCCCCAAGTGACGCCCTCGGAGGCCGGGCGATCCGCCAGCGCCCGCCCTGCCCTCCCGCGCGTCGCACGGAGCGGGATCCGTCCGGCTTCGCCGGTGAGTGGCGCCCTGTTTCGCGGGGCGCGGAGAGGAGTGCTATGTCCGCTGTCACGCTCGCAGTTGGCGCTGTGTGCTTCGTGTTGGGTTTCGCCGTTGGCGCGAGGGAGTTGGACGTCCGCCTGTTGTGGTGGTGGGAGCGGACGGTGCGGCGAGCGCTGCGCGGCGCGCAGCGGAAGTTTCGGTGTGCGGTGGTGGGTTCGGGCGGCGCCGGTGCTGTTCGTTGCGGTGTTCGTCCTGCATCCCGTGCGGGGCCCGCGGGGAGTGCGGGAGGCCCGTCGCTCTCGGGGCCGTCGTCACGGGAGTCGTACGCGGGAGAGGACGCTTCGCCGATAGCGTCCGTACGGGCGCTGGGCAGAGCTGTGTAGCTGGTGTCGGGTCGATGGGCACACCATGCAGGTCGGAACTCGTTTCCGCAGGTCAGGGAAGGTGTTCTCTTCTCTTCTCGCTTCCGTCACCATGGATGTTGTGAGGGAGTGAGACACCCGCACACCGCCGCGAACGATCCATCACTGAACGGAGAACACCATGGCGAGGCTGTCGAAGGACGACGCCCGAAACCACCGGAAGGCATGCGACCTGGTCGATCTGGACCGCCCCCTGAAGCTGTCCGAGAAGGAATTCGTCCTGGAGCACTTCCAGGAGTCCGCGACCGTCACCGCCCCCTTGGCGGGGGCGTTCTTCACGCCGCTGGAGTTGGCGCGGGATGTGTCGCTCGGTGTGCACGGTGACCGGATCATCGACCTGTGCGCGGGCATCGGACACCTGATGTGGGAGTGCACCGCGCACTGGAAGCGCCGCTGGGAGAACCGGCCGCCGCGCGAGCTGGTGTGCGTGGAGAAGAACCCCGAGTACGTACGGGCCGGGCGGAAGGTCCTGCCGGAGGCGACCTGGATCTGTGCCGACGTCCTCGATCTCCCCGCCTCCCTGGGCACCTTCGACCGCGCGATCGGCAACCCGCCGTTCGGGAGCGTCGAGCGCAGCCGCAACGCGCCGAACTACGCGGGAGCGCGTTTCGAGTACCACGTGATCGCCGTCGCGGCGCAGCTCGCTCCGGCCGGGGTGTTCATCATCCCGGCCAACTCCGCGCCGTTCCGGCTCAGCGGGCGCGTTCAGCACACCCCGCAGCACAACCCCGCCTACGAGCAGTTCGAGAAGTCCACCGGCATCCGCCTGGCGCCCACCTGGCCGGACATCGACACCTCGGCCTTCGTCGGCCAGTGGCGCAACGTGCGGGCGATGCCGGAAGTCGTGCGGTTCGACCCCGAGACCTGCGAGGAGGTATCCCCGCCAGCGCGGGCGTCGCGAACAGCGCCGCCGGCGCCCGTGCCCGAGACGCCGCGCGAACCCCACGAGGACGCTGCGCCGTCCGGGGTGCTGTTCTGACCGCTCCGCTCCCGCGCAGCGGGCGCTTGTGCCCGGCGACGTGCCGGGCTCCGCAGAGTGCGGGCGTGAGAACCCCGCGCAGACCGCCGAACCGATCCATCAGGAGGTCCCGTGTCTCAGAGCGTGCCGCGAGACGAGTTCGCCAAGCGCCTACGCAGCCTGATTCCTTGCCGCAGCGGCGTCCGTGCAGGAGTGCCGTGTTACCGGCTCTCCCAGCGCCCGCCGCAAGGGAAGCTGACCGAAGCCCAGTACGCGCCGATCCGGGAAGCCGCCGACTCCCACTTCGACGGATACATGAGGCACCGCAGCGACGGGGCGGCTCACCACCTGCGCTACAGCGTCACCGTGCGCAACACGGTCGTCGCATACCTGCTGTTCGACGGAGTCGTACGCATCGTGCCCTGCCTGCCCACGGCGGAGATGCGGGAGGCGGCGCAGCTTGCCGAAGTGCAGTTGGGCGCCGACCCCGGCATTCAGCAGGACCTTGCCGACGAGCGGTGCGACCCGAAGTACGCCACGGCCCAGGGGCTGCGTAGCGGTATCGGGCGGCTGCTGGCACGCGCCGAGGCCGGCTCGCAGTTCCTTGACTTTCCGCCCGGTCCGGTGCGCGGCCATCGTGGGCCGAATCCGGTCGCGGCGTACAGCGAGGCGCAGCGGCGGGAGTGGGCCGGTCAGGCCGCCGAACTGCTGGAGGTCTTCCGGAGCCGGTTTCCGGCCGCGTATGCGCTGTGGCACGAGGACCAGGCCGACCGGGCCCG
Organism: Streptomyces nanshensis; assembly: GCF_001751255.1. Lineage (GTDB taxonomy): Bacteria > Actinomycetota > Actinomycetes > Streptomycetales > Streptomycetaceae > Streptomyces > Streptomyces nanshensis_A. Next base: position 2,837 of record NZ_LJGW01000089.1, read on the forward strand.
GTGGCGGCGAGGCGCCGGAGGCGGGGGTCCGGACCTCTCTGAGTTCGAGGCGGGCGATCGTGTGGGCGTCACGCTCGGCAACGACGGCGTGTTCCCCGCCCTGGTACTCACCTGTGACCCCGGCAGTACGCACAACGTGCTGCGGCTGCGCCTGCCCCACCGGGATGTCGACGTGCCCCCGAGAGCAGCGCCGCCGCGGCTCACCCCGTACGGCGTGCTTCAGCCGCAGACGCGTGAGCTGTGGGCGCGGTACTGGGCGGAGATGCGGGGACCGGACTGGATTCCCTACCCCCGTACGGGCTTGCGTCCGCTGCGGGGGGAGGACGCAGCGCCGGTCGACGGGGCGAGCGGCGGTTGTTAACGAAGAACACTAAACGCGCTGGTCAGGGAAGGGGTTCACCTCCCCGCCCACTTCCGCCACCATGGATGTTGTCGGGGCGTGAGACACCCCGCACCGCCGAACGATCCATCACCCGAGGAATGAGGCAACGCATGCAGGCACAGAGGCTTTTCATTGGGGCGGAGTTCAGCTCGTGGATCGGCAGCGTCGTCACCGTTGACGTCAAGAGCGAGAAGTCGCGCTCCATCACGGCCGGGGTGCTCACCGCGACGTACGACAGGTACGGCATCGCGACGGATCTTGCGGAGACCGTTCTGACGGTGGGCGGCAGGTCCGTGCGGATCAACTGGGACTCAGAATCCGCTTCCGTCATGATCTCCAAGGTCGCGGACCCGAGCAAGCACCCGTTTCGCTAAACGCGCTGGTCAGGGAAGGGGTTCACCCCCCTCAACTGGGACTCAGAATCCGCTTCCGTCATGATCTCCAAGGTCGCGGACCCGAGCAAGCACCCGTTTCGCTAAACGCGCTGGTCAGGGAAGGGGTTCACCCCCCTCAACTGGGACTCAGAATCCGCTTCCGTCATGANGCCGCCCGCGCATCACCCACACCGAGCCCGGCGGCGGGCGCCGCTCTCGGGATGTGCTCACCCCGCGACCTCCGCCCCTGCGCCGACTCCCGTACGCGGTGACCGCCGGACCCGCGTCGGGCTGCCCTGTCCACCTCCAGTCGAAGGAGCTGCTGCCTCATGTCCATCCGACTCCCGCGCCGCCCGCGACGGCGCGTCGACCTCCAACTGCTGCTCATCGGCGGCGAGATGACCGCCCAGGCCGTCCGGGTGCACTACCCGGCCGGGGCCTGTGCTGAGTGGCTTCCGCCGATCGCCCGGGATGCGCTGCCGGGCGATGCGCCGGGAGAAGCGCACCGGGACTACAACCGGGCCCTTAAGGCGGTGGTCATCGCACTGGACCTCTTCGGCCGCGGCTTCACCAACGCCACCGCCTCTGACCACCTCATCCGTCTGCACGCGAAAGGACTGGGCTGGCAGGACGGCGCCTCAGACCAGTGCATCGCGATGGTGCGTGCCGACCTGAACGCGTTCCAGGCCAGCCCCGCTGTATCGCGCGGACCGCTTCACCGCCGCTGAGCGCGCACCCCGCACCCCCGCCTGCCCGGGGCTGCCGCCGTTGCGGCGGCCCCGGGCATGCCCCCTTCCCCGCCGCAACCGAACCCCCGGAGGTATCCGTGTCCGTGCGATCCATGCAGGCCGTCATCCCGTGGAATTCCGACAAGGCGCATCGCTGCCCGCGCTGTCACCACGTCACGGCCGACGCGCCGTCTCCCTGGGAGGTGTACACGTGCTGCCGGTGCGGCACCCGCTTCGCCCGCTGGCCCCGTCTGCAACGCGCGCTGCGTCACGTCGGCGTCACCTGCGCCGAATGCACGTTCCCGCACCCGGTACCGGTAGACGGGGCCCCGTACGGCTTCCTCCGCCGGAGTATCGCCGGGATGGGCGGCGACCGCCTTTGCCTGTTCGAGGCGTGGAAGTGGACCGTTCCGGACGAGAAGGGCGGAGCCCAGTACCTCAACACCCGCAGCGACCGTCTGAGCGCGGTCGCCGACGTCGCCAACCGCTTCAGCCTGTTCGGCCGGGACGAGGAGGACGACACCCCGCTGATCGTCGTGGTCGTCGACGAGTCGCACGACCGGTACGGAACTGACGACGAGAAGCTGTGGGACGACTTCGCCGAGGGCCGGGCGGAAGCGTACGGCGTGGGGCTGCTCACCCGTAGCCCGGACACACGCCGCTTCCTCCCCGCGTCCGAAACGTTCACGTGGGGCCGGGTTGCCTCTCCCGGTCAGGAAGGCATCTACACCGACGCCGCCCGCATCCCGGACGCGTCGCTTCGCCGCCGGTGGCCGCTGCTGAGCCCCCCACTCTGATCACCCGACGCCCGCAGCGAAGGAGACCGCCATGGCACCGACCACGACTCCGCCCGCCGGCACCAGGCTCCGCCGCGGCGCCGACCTGATGACGGACTGGCGCGGCACTCCCGTTACCGCCGGCTGCCGCGTGTACTACCCGCGCCGCTGGGATCACTCGGTGGAGATGTGCGAAGGCACCGCCCGCGACGTCACGCCGTGCGGGCAGGTCCTCATCGAACTGTCGCGGACCTCACGGCCCGAGACCCGCGAGACCGCCAACGGTGCGCTGCGCCTCGTACACAGCGGCGTGCGGCAGCGCCGCGTGCACGCCGTACCCCCGCACAGCATCACCGTGCTCACCGACCAGCCCCGTACACCGCCGCCCGGCAGCGGGCCGGGCGATACGGACAGCCGCGAACGCGCTGCGGTGCTCGAACTGCACGAAGGCTGCATGGCGTTCGGCGACTCATGGCCTGGGGCCGACGTCGTCCACCTGGTCGAGCGCCTGTTCCTCGCCCTCGGCCTGCCCTACAAGGCGCCGGGCGGTGCCACCGACGACGACACCGAGGAGTAGACCATGACAAGGAAGTCCATGTACCGGGCCCCGCAGGTCGCGGCGGAGAACACGACCGCCTTGTACGCAATCGAGCCGGAGCCGGGCGACTGGGCATATGCGCTGGATGATCCGCCGGAGATCTACGGGCCCGGCTGGTACCCCTTCCACCGGCACGTCACCCGCCCGGTACCACACGACGGAGCGCCGCTTCGGCTGCCCCGCCTGGAGCGCACAGGCCGGACGGAACCGAGGCCGGTGCGGATCTCGCCCAACACCGCCTACCGCGCGTGGCACAACGAGTACGTCACGCTCTTCGGATACCGCGACGACGCTCGGGTGCTCGCCCGGACACACCTGTACGTCTCGCCGTGCACAGTCAGGAGCGCCGAGTTCGGGATCGACCTGCGGAAGAAGAGCATCACGGTCCCCGAAGCCTGCCCGGACAACCTGCGGCAGCAGGCCGAGGAGAAGGCGCGCCGGGTGCTCGCTTTCCTTCTGGCCGCGCGTGCGGAACGGCGCCGCGGGCTGGCCTCTCCGCACGGGATCCTGCACGCGGAGATGCGCCCGCGCTCCGAGTAGCCGGAGCACGGTAGGCGGACGTCGTCGGCGCCAGGCGGCGGGAGCCGGAATCGGGGACGGGGACGGTCCGGCTCCCGCGGTGCGTGCCGCCGTCGTGGGGCCGTACGCACCGAGGGTGGTCGGCCCCGTGGGGCGGTACGCGCACGGCAGGCACGGAATGCGTTTGCGCTGGTCAGGGAAGGGGTTCAGCCCCTCACTCACTTCCGCCACCATGGATGTTGTTGGGGTGAGACACCCGCACACCGCCGAACGATCCATCACCCCGGGAGGCCGACGTGGTCGATCTGACCTGACCTCACGGACGACGAGCCACCCGCGAATCCACCATGGAGGTGCCGTATGCGTTCTCTCATCCGTCGGTACAAGAAGGCCCTCGCCCGCAGGCGAGCCGTACGAGGTGTCACCGGCCCCGGCTGGTACACGGTGGCGTTTGACTGGTCGGTCGAGCGCGGGGAACTTCCTCCCCAGTCCCGCAGCGCATGGGGGAAGACCCCGCTGGATGCGGTGGACGCCGCCTATCTTGAGGCCGCCCGCGACTTCGCCGACTCCGTCCCCGAGTTCGCCAAGGTGATCGACGACGAAAGCCGACTGCTGGAGACGGCGTACGAAGAGTTCTTCCGTACCGCCCTCTACCCCGGCGCACACGAGCCCATCGACCCTGCCTGACAGCTCCGGGGTTCCCGGCCCGAACCGGGAGTGCTCACCCCCCCCCGTACGGCGCACCGGGCCAACTCCCATGAGTCGGCCCGGTGCGCAGGTCGCCCGTTCCGCCGCGCGCCGGGCGCCGCGGCTCGACGAATCAGCCGGCGCGGTGCGCGCGGGAGCGCGCGCAC